>NZ_JAJEPS010000002.1:0-307845 GCF_020686965.1 Hominiventricola filiformis
TCGAAAACATAGGAACTCGCGGCCACCAATCTGCGTTTCTGGCCCATTTCACCTACGAAAGCTTGTTGTGGCGCCGGGAAACAGGAACTGGAGCAGGGGTGGACGTGATATAGACCCACGGCTCCGGCAAGGCAACAAAGGAGGCGCATCCACGGCCCCAGTAGCTTTGTCAAAAAGAGGACGTCCACGGCCACGGCGGCTTGAGCAAAGGGAGCAGCCACGGCCCCGGCAAAACAAAAAAGGGGCATCCTACGCCCCTTTACAGATACTCCACCTCAAATCCAGATTCCTGACAGTATGCATCCACCTTTGACCCCTGATAACAGCGGATCTTGGCGGATTTATTGATGATCCACGGACCTATGTATTCGGGATCATGCCGGATCTCGAGGGTGCGGAGGCGGTTGCAGCCGTGGAAGACCCATTTCCCAATATAGCGAATGCTTTCCGGAAGACAGACTTCTGTCAGTTTCGTGCATTTGAAAAATGCGGACTCTTCCAGCACTTCCAGTGACTCCGGCAGGTGAAGTTCCTCCATGCCGCAGAAGTAGAATGCTTCTTTGCCGATGCGTTCCAGTGTCTTCGGAAATTCGATCCGGCTCAGGGATTTGCAGCGGTAAAAAGCCCGGTCACCAATGTCGATGACGCTTTCCGGGATTTTGATATATGCCAGGGAGGCACATTCATTGAAGGCGTCCTCTCTTATTTTCAGCAGGAGGCTATTGTCTGCAAAATCCACCTGTCTTAATTTGCGGTCTTCTTTAAATGCGGAGGGCGGGATCTCCGACACTTTAGAGGAAATCTGCATTTCCGACAGGTGCGGGCAGGAGGAAAAGCATCCTTCCGACAAATGATTCACGCTGTGAGCCATCCGCACCTTCGTCAGTTTTATACATCCCTGAAATGCCCGCATTCCGATTTTCTTCATACCGGGTCCGATCTCCAGGCTCTTCATCTTAGGATTTCCTTTGAAAGCTTCTGCGGCGATTATCTGATATTTCTCAGGAATTGAAACTTCTTCCTGCTTCCTGTATATCACCGCACTTTTCTTGTCCAGCGTCAGCAATGGCCGCTGCGCTGATCCTTTATATTTCATCATATGGCGTTATTTTTCTCCGTTCTTTCCCTCTGCCCTGTCTCTCAGAGCTGATTGCGTAAAGACGACAACACCAGCGGATGCTTTTCGCACCCGCTGGATACTGCCATTTCTTTCCGTATATGGTCTGGTTTTACCAGTATTCCGGATAATCGTTATGTTTCTTCAGATCCTTGGCTTTCTTCCACCATGTCTTAGATCCGCTGTGATCCGGGCTGCCGTCCACGTTGTTCAGCATGTCATTCCACAGCTGATCAGATTTGGAAGGTCCTTCTACATAAGCCCGTACCGTATATGTCTTTGTTGTTCCGTCCTCCAGCGTCAATGTGTAAGTTACCGGTGAAGAAAGATCCACGGTTGCTCCGCTGGCCGGAGAAATGGATTTCGCTCCACTGATGGTAATCACCGGGGCAAGACTGGTAAGATCCGTTCCGTTAGGAAGAGTTACCGTAATCAGGCCTGTGGTGTTGTCCACGCTTCCTGATACGCCATTGACTACAAATGCTCCGATCTTTCCGGTGGTTGTATCCGGTGTCGTTGAAGATTCATCCTCAAACCGACAGGAAACAGACAGTTCATATGCAGGCATGGTAAACTGCTTCGTCTTCTCATCAATATGCACTACTTCGTATGGTGCGCTGGACTGTGAGTAAATCAGACTGTTTGTCGTCATCTTCTTGCCGGAATCTGGAGTAACCGTTACGGTCACCGTCTCGCCTGCCTTTGCTTCGGTCTTGTCCACAGCGACTTTGCCTCCTGGCAGTTTGTCTGTGACATTGACTTTATACTTCGTCTCGGTTCCGCCAAAGGCCGGAATGGAAATCTTCAGCACATCTGAAATCTTCACATTCGCTGAATCATTATCATTCTTCACCACAATATAAATGTCTTTGGCTCCGGCTGTCAAGCTGGTCAGCTTAATGGTATTCTCACGATCCGCATACTTAAACGTAGTACCTGCAACGTTCGTCGGGATATCCGGCTTCGCTTCTCCGGCATCCACAACTGCCCAGTAATAGGTTCCTGCGCTGCTGGAACGGAATCCAACGCTGGCTTCTGTGTCGCTGATACGTTTTACCGTGCCTGCTGTCAAAGTCGGACGATCGTCATACTCAATAGCAATGGTGTAAGTATTCTTGAATTCTGATCGTTCTGCAGTAATGGTAAACGTCGCTTTTCCGCCTTTTCCGATTCCATTCGTAATACCGGTCAGCCAACGGTCATCTCCATTCTCACCATCACCAAAACCACCATCCATCTTAGCGGTTGCTGTTTCGGGATAAGTCAGACGAAGCATATACGCACCACTGGTAAGATTTCCTGCTTCTTCCAGACTCATATCCTTTGCAGAAAGCTTAATCGTAAACGTAGTTCCATTCTTGTTTGCCTGTTTTACCACAGTACCATCGTCTTTCTTTAAAAGTTCCACTTTAGTTAACTCGCAGTCAGGACTTAAATAAGCCGGATCTACTTCAAATACTGCACGTATATTCAAAGTTTCCGTTCCACTTGGAACTTTATATGTCGTTTCCACTTTTGATGCATCTGTAAAACCAGTTAAATCTTCTGCTTCCCACGTTTTCAGCCGATATCCCGTTTTTGGTATTGCCGTCAGAGCCAAGCTATCACCATCGTAACATACACCTCCAGACTGATATGTTTCATTATTCCGCTTAGCAGTTACGGTTCCCTTTGATTCATCTGCAGTTTCCACATTGACAATTCGTGCACTTTTTGCCTCAATCTGCGCTATTAAGGTAATCGGTTCAGAGTTCTCGCTAAGATTCAACTTCGGAATCTTATACTGCCCTTCATCCATCCAGGTTATCTCATCTGTATTAACATCCTGATTCCAAAATTCTCCATCTGCATTTTTCCAGCCAACCAAACGGTAAGCTTCTGTATCAAGACCACTTACTTTCAGGAAAAATACACCAGTTCTTAAAGTATCTGTCATACTTGCATCTGTGATATAAAAAAATATATTGGATTTATCACCCATCAACTGAAGGCTGGCTCCATTCGCTCCCTGAATTCCCATCGTAACAGAAATTCCGCTCTTTTTATACACCGCAGTAATAGATAATTCATGACTCGGCATCGTGATCTGCACAGCTTCGTTTTTCTTATCCGTCTCCGACAGTTCCTGCCCTTCTATCTCCCAATGGTCAAATACGTAATGATATGCTCTCGTGTCTCCGCTAAACCCAGCTGCTGTAACGGTTACCGTCTCACCTTCCTGCGCTGTTTCTACAACTGTGTCCCCTTTTCGAATCACTACGCTTGGGCCTTTTCCTGTCAAATCTTCTCCCGTATTAAGCTTCATACTAACCCGAATAGGTCTCTCTGTAGTGTCTTTGTACTCTATACCCTGTGTGTCAACTGATATCTTAGATTTTGGCATTTTAAAAGACACGGTTGACAATCCAAGCTCTGCTGAAAATTTCTTTTCCACTGACGGATTATTAAATGAAGGTTCAAACTTTATCAGTTTCTGATTTTCTGCTGCCGGAAACTGTATACGGACATCTGCTCCGGCTGGAATTTCCCATGAATTACTGGTTACCGGCGTTGCCGGCTCGTCATTTACCCATACTCCATTTACTGTCAAGCCTGCAAAGCTCAACTGCCAAGGCATCTGAGCGGAAACTGTGTATGTTTTCACCATTCCAGCTGCATTCTTTACTTTGAATGTAAATGGTGCATCCATAAAAGGCAGACTTTCCGTTAAATTAAATGTACCATTATACTTTCCGGCTGCCGGTTTCGTATACGTTGCTGAACCAGCCGGCCAAGAATCTTCCACTACGCTTGCACCTGCCGCAAGATAGATTTCAAACGACTTACTCTTTGTTGCCATTGTATCTTCATACGATGTATAATTTTGACAAAATACTTCCCCATCCGCATACTTTCCCCAAGACTGATATTGTTGAATAGCGCCCGAAGTCCATTTAATCATAATATCTTTGTGGCTTACAGTTGAACAAACCAAATGACCACTACTTTTCAAAGAAGCATTATAATGAACCAGATATTGATCTTCATTCCAACTAAGAATCAACCATAGGCCGCTATATGCTTGAAGCGTTGGATTGGGATTTACAAAATCAAACTGATAAGCACTTCCATAACGTCCACTCATATAACTCTTATTCACCCATGCCAGACTTGCATCTCCTGTAATAGTTGCCTTAATTAGTGCTTTTTCTCCTACCCAGTCATTTGTTTTACTTGCATCTTTACAAGCCGCATCAGAATAATATACCATTGCCGCCAGCATTTTATTTTGTTCGCCCAAATCAGCTTCAATATTTCCAGCTGTAATATATTTTCCGCCCGTAATATAAGTCTTAAGTTTCGTTGCATCCAGACTTGTCGGAAGTTTCTTATCGTCCGTAAAATCACTTTCACTTAATGTATTGGAAGTTACAGATAACTTGACTTCCATATTCTGCGTTTTTAATGTTGCCTTATCCGGTACTGTCAATGTAATCTGTGGAACCCCAGCTGCTTTTACCTGTGTCGGATTCGCAAATGCCAGGCATAAGCCAAACACCCACAACCACAGCAGCTTTTTCATCCACTTATTCATCTGTTTTCCCTCCTTTTAGTCTTTTACTACCTGATGATCCGCTACTGTACTGTCATCTTCCACTTTCTCCCAGAGCTGCTGTGATACACTCTTCTCCAGTGTTACAATGACGGTATATGTATTCGTTTCTGTTCCGTTTGTAACGGTGTAGACTCTGGGACTGGTCAGATCCACCACTTCCCCTGAAACCGGGCTCACTGTACATCCGGTTCCTACTTCCACCGTTGGTGCTACACAGCTGACATCTGTTCCTTCCGGTAAGGTAATCAAAATGGTTCCTGCTGCATCATCAATGGTTCCTTCCACGCCAAGCAAAGTAAAGCCATTAATCTTTGCCGCTGATATAATCGGTGCATCCGGTTCCTTCGGTGTATCCGGATTGTCATTATTCTTCTTACCTGTTGGATGATTGCCATCCGCATCGAAAATATCCACCGCATAAATTCTGGTTGCCAATCCATTTCCTGATACGGTATAGTTCACCGTTGAAGTAAAGTTCTGTGCTACTCCTGATAAAGGACTGCAGACGTTGGTTCCTTCGCCAAGTTCAATTTCCGGTGCCAGAGAACTTACATCGGACTCCGTCGGAACTCCCAACACCTGAATGGTGTTAGCAGAATTGTCAATAACACCCCTATACGCAATGCCGTCAATGGTCACCACGAAACTGTCTATCGATGCAGTCTCCTGAGCATCCACTTTGATCCGGTATGTTTTTACATTCTCTTTATCTTCCGATGTTACTTTGATCGTCGTCCAACCACTCAAATCCACCTTCGTCTTTCCATCCAGAATATGTTCCGGTTCTGTTGTTGCTCCGTAAGACAGGATTCCCGTGATGAAGAGATTCTGTATATCCACGCCAGCTGCCACACTAAGGAGGATATCCGTGGTCACTCCATTGGTAGTTACTTTTCGTTCTGTAATCTCAATATCCCTTAAGATATTTGCATCCTGCAGCTTCAGGCTGTCTGCATCCAGATTCGTACCGGACGCCTTAATGCCTTCTTCCAGTTTTACCGTTACATAATAGGTTTTTGTGGTCTCTCTATCCTCTGCACGTACTGTGAAAGGCTGGGCTACATTTTCTGCAAATGTAACCGGAAAACTAGGTGCATCCAGCGTCGCATATTCGGATAATGTTACTTCCGGTGTCATATTAGTAAGCGGTGTTCCCTTTGGAAGCGTCACCGTAATCTGGTCATCCTTGATCTCGGCTGTTTTTCCTTCCAGCACAAAACTCTTAATCTCCGCTTCTTTACTTAACGGTCTTGAAAAATCCTGCTGATGATAATAAAGCGAATATGGATGTCCTGCTCCTCCATTTTCCAAAAAGCCAAGATACCACTGTACGGTATAACAGCCCTGATAAGTAGCCATAGCATTTTTCTTTACAGACATTGTATGTGCAAAATATTCCCCATCCGAATAATCAAGAAAGGCTGTTAGAGCACTCTTTCCATTTCCATCAGAAAATCTGACATCTGTATGGCAATCTACTCCGGCGGCACTTAAAGCACAAATTGCCTGCGCAGCACTTTCGCTGCTTTGATAGCCAAACCCTCCAAAAGTAAAGTCATCAGCCATCTTATCAACCGTGTTCGCTTTTTTATTGCCAAGAAACAGATCAATTCCTTCTTCCAGCTTCGCTTTAACTCTCGCTCCATAGACAGGATCATTCTGATAGGGGGCAATGGACTGCATTAACATTCCTACCATATCCACCCCAAAACCATCTGATCCATATTTATGGGTAAGAATGGTCTCCAACAATTTTTCCCGCGTCCAAACTGCATTCTTCGGTATGGTATAATTTCCCATATCCAGCGCGATCAACGCAAATATAGGACCATTAATTGTATAAGTTCCCGAATAATTATAAAGTACCGCTGTCAAATCTGTAATAGGATCTCCATTTGAATCTTTAAAAGGATTCTCTGCTGTTGTATAAAGATCCAGTTTTGATGCATCGATTCCATTTGCTGTCAGCATCATAATCGTACGATCAACATTGGTCATGGCAACATTCGAAGTCGTATCCAGCTTCTCCAGTTTTTCCCGTACATGTTTTTCAAGACCGACCGGTAACGCCCCAGGCGTTTTATCCTGTACAACTCTCTTGCAAAATCCAAGGTTCATCCATTCCCAATCGTCTGATGCCGTTGTCTCATATCGATCAATAATATTGTCCCTGAGACGAACCATGTAATCTTTGTATGGATTTTCGCCCGTGTCCACCAATACTATCGTTACACGATAAGTATTCGTAATCCCATTCTGCGCAGTAACCGTATATTCTACCGGGATCGTTCCACTGAAATCTACCTCTGTACCGGAAGCCGGATATACCTCTGCAAATTCCGATACCAAAACTTTCGGAGCCAGTTTTTTCAGATCTGTTCCAACAGGCATTTCCAGCCGAATTGTTCCCTGATTCTGGTCTATAATTCCCTTTCGGCTTCCATAGGAAAACTCCAAAATCAGATTTTCCTGGGATATTTCTTCCTGGGTCAATACAACGATATATGTCTTTTTAGTTCCATTTTCCGCCGTCACCGTATAAGAAAGTTCTTTATTGTATTCCAAACTGGCTGGCTGCTCTGTGATTTTTGCTTTTTCAGAAACTTGAATCTCTGCTTCTACTGTCTTCAGATCTGTACCATACGGGAGAGTCAATGAAATCCTATTATTTGTTTCATCAATCTGCGCCTCTTTTTCACCGATTTTCCAGGAGAGGATCTGACATTCATCTGACTTTCCAGTACTTACCTGCAATTCATATTTTCTTGTATATTTATCAACGGATAGGATAATTTCACTGGTTTCAGTTAAGTTTACCACAGTTCCTTCCTGATACCCATTTATCATGGCTTTGGCTGCCGTATGTGTCAGTATTGGAGTAATTGCAGTCAGATCTGTTCCTTCCGGAAGAAGCAATGTAATTCTGTTGTTTTCCTCGTCAATTTTTCCATGATATATATGATCTCCTAACTGAACCTGTAAATCCTGCACCTGCAAAACAGGCTCTCCACGGACAATTTCCACAATCCAGCTTTTTCGCAAATCAACGCCGTAATTGCCCCACTGGATCAGATCTTTTCCATCATATGCAGTTCCTGTCCATGGTGCATATGGAGTCAGCCGATAGAGAAGCTGTCCATTTTCTACACTGCCTGCAAACCAGTTCGCTTTCACACCTTTTTCTGTTCCTATTACTGCCTCTGTTGGTGTAGGAACCGCTGCATCCTCTGGAATCGTTACCGTCACATGCGCTGCACCGTCAATAACTCCTTTGTATGCACCCAGCTGAAAACTGGTCATTACGGGATTCTTAATCCGATCATTTTCAATTTCATCACACCATTCTTCTATACATGAAAGCATGGCCTCTGTCTGAGCTGCGCTGCATAAGACATTATTTATGCTGACCATAGAACCTGCACATATTTTTCTCATCTGAGCTTCTACATCCCCTGCTGTCAGCACAATATCTGCTGCTCCATATGCCGCATTCTCTGACAAATTCAAATATCCCCAAAAATTATACTTTCGGAGATATTCTACCATCAATCCATAATCCGGGTGAACTCCCCCTATTTCTGCCTTCTTCGCTTCATTTACTGCCTTTAATTCATCCAGTAGAGATACTAGTCGATTTCTTACCTCTACAAATCTGGGTGCCAGTTTATAAAATGCCTGCTTTTCCTCTTCACTCCAGTCAAGAACGGATCCATATTTTCTTGCAAGCAGCCAGCATTTTCCTTCCTGCTGTCCATTCTTTGCCACCATTCTGTAAGGAACAGGCTGACTAAAGTCAGCCTGTTTTTCCGCAGATTCCGGTATAAATGTATATTCTTTTCCTCTTGCGGTTCTCTCAAACGTTTCCAATGGCATTATGGGAGATTCTCCCTCCTCCAACTGGAATACATGCACAATGTCAACTCCAAAACCTGTAGCAAGAGATTCATGCCCTCTATACATTCCACCACTAGTCGCGGAAATTCCATTCCACAGGGCGAATGCTGTCATACATTCGCCCAATAAGAGTGTTAGAGAAATCAGCAGCGGAATAATTCGCCTTACTGCTTTTTTCACATTCATCACGCTTTCCTAAAACTTACCACGGATGATCCCCATAATTTGTTGTAAAGAACCAAGCAATGTTGGTAGTCGGAGACATGCTATAATCTGATGCTCCAATGGGTGCTGTATACCAGTTTTTCGGTAAAGTATTTGCCTTGTACGGATCGTCTGTATACATCCAACCATCCATGCATCCAGAGATTGTTCTCGGAGCTAATCCATTGATTTTCTCTACGTATAAGCAATTATCTTCATAAGTAGTAGTTCCATGGGTAAACAGTGTATTGTCATCAATTGCATATTTAAAGAAATCCTGCAGGACATCCATGCAAGTTGCATCTGTGAACACTCTGTGCTCCTGCTGATATGCTTTCATTGCATTTTCAATTTCAATTTTCTGTTCATTAATCGTTTTCCAATCGAATCCTGCTTCCAATGCACCATTTTCTTTCTCATATGCTTCCAGTTCCCGGAAGTCGATCCAGAAATTGGTCTCATTTACAATAAATTTTCCAGCAATTGTTACAAGCACGGTATAGTTTCTTTCATCAGTTGTTATTTTTCCAGTACCTGTGCTGAAATCATATGTACCAAGATCTGTTCCATTTAAAACAACCTTTGCAGACTTAACACTTTCTTCTGTTAAGTTTTCTGTTGTCTTAATGTAGTAGTTTAAATAAGTTGCTGAAGTTCCGCTCTGTGCATAATATGCATTTCCCGGAAATCTGCCCGCACTAACATTCTCATGAACCTTCGCCTTAGCTTCACCTACTGTTGCAATATCAGACAGTTTCTCATCATAAGAAGGAATGCCTGCTGCAAATTCATAATCTGTTCCCCCAATGTTAACTGTCTGTGTTTTATTCAGCAGATCTGCCGTAAACGTATACACATTGTCTGATTTGCTGACATTAACATCGGAAGATGTAACTGCAGTTGTCCCTGCGTCATCCACATAGATAGAAACTGCCGCATTCTGAAGTTCATCCAGAGTTGTACTGTACTGCAGAATTCCTGAATTTTCTCCATAATCTGCCGGGCGGATATACAGAGTATCGTCTCCATTATTATCCTGGAAGATTTCTGCAAATTCCGCCTCATTGTTAATGGTAATATACTGCACTCCCTCCGGAAGTCCAATATCTGTGGTTGCGGTTGGCGCCTTAAGTGCTTCGGCAGCATTTACCTCCAAACTTCCAAGGTTGAGTGTAAATATCAATGCTCCTGCTAATGCGAGACTTGTAAATCTCTTAAAATTTGTGTTTTTCATTCAATCTCCTTTTCCAGACCATTTTGGTCTTTTTGTAATTGTTTCTCCAACTAACACCTAACTGCTTCTACATTTTCTTTTCATACTCACACCAATGAAATCACCTTCTTTTCATTATTTTCCTTATATGAATTTTATTTCACATCAAGCATAAAAAAGTACGTTCTACTGTTGCCTTCACTTTCAATTATCAAATTGGCTTTTTCGACCGTTAAATCTACCACCGGCCTGCCGCCCAGATCATTGATCAGGCAGTTGCTTTTATCTGACACCACTGCCCCGTCTGCCAGTTCCACGTTCAGCGTGGTCTTCTCAAAGGAGAAGTCCACGGGGAGGGCCGCTTTGATGATGTAATCATCTGCGCCGTCTGTCGTGTCATGCAGGACAGACGCTTCTGTATCTCCGATGATGATGGAGTGGATTGCCAGAGGATCATTTTTCCCGGAATCACTGGTTTCATCCGCTGCTTCTTCCGTTCCGCTGTCGGTATTTTTCACATGATTTCCACCTGTCAGAGTCGATCCCACTCCATATGCCACCACGCCGATGGCAATAAGAGCCAGGATAGCGATAAGCAGGAAGAACCGTTTCTCCATCTTCGTCTGTGTTGTCTTCTTTTTCATATCTGACACACTCCTTTACTCGGTACGGATGGCCTCATTCGGGCTGATATTCATAGCCCGTTTTGCCGGAATCCAGGCTGCCAGCAGAGCTACCAGTCCTGCGAAGAGGACACCTCCTGCCATGAGCCACCAGGGGAAGATACAGCGGATTCCCTGATCTGCGAATAGCACCGGGATGATCCGTCCCATGAGGAAGCTTAAGAGTAATCCTGCCACTCCTCCGGTCAGGCCGACCAGAAGTGCTTCCGTCAGGAACATCCTTGCAATATCCGAGAACTCCATACCCATGACTTTCAGGATACCGACTTCTCTGGTCCGCTCGTTGATGGACATCATCATGGTGTTGGCGACTCCGAATCCTGCTACCAGAAGTGCCATAAGTCCGATGGCTCCCAGCATGCCCTGGATCTGGCGGGACTGTTTCTTTACCGCCTCCAGCATGTCGTTAAGGGAGGTAGTCTCAAATCCTGCGTCCTGCACCAGCTTACAGATCCGCTCCACATCAGATACCTTCTCTGCTTTGATCCAGACCAGATCGTAAGTGTCTTTCAGTGCCGGGTTACTGGAACCGCCTCTGGCGCTGCTGGAACTGTTGGAAGAGGTCTGGCTTCCCACTGCCGCCCGCTCGGTATCACGGCTGTTGGTAGTACTCCGAGTTCCCTGTGTATTACTGGAAGTGGAGCTGCTGTTGGCTGTCGTTCCGGTATTACTGGTATCTGTGCTGTTTCCTGTTCCGCTATTGGAATTGCTGTTCGTATCGGAACTGTTGATGCTGCTGTTGGTATTACTGTTCGTTCCACTATTGGATGTGGAACTGTTATCCGTATTTCCGGAACTGCTTCCGGAATCACTGGAACTGCTGCCAGATGTGGAAGTCTGTTTTTCCACTGCATCCTTCCACTCTTTCAGCCGATCTTTATCGAGAAAGGCGGAGGTTGCGTAGGTATAATTCAGGCTGGAGCAAACGCCTGTAATATCCAGGTTATAAAAGGTTCCGGACTGGGTAGCCCGCCCTTCCTTATCAGCGGTCTGCTCGCCATTTAAGGTATTATAGTCAAAGGTCAGCTTGATAGGTGAACTCAATGGATCAACCAGAGGATTTCCGTCGGCATCCACGGCATCCTCCCAGTTCCGGTTGGGATCTGCGAAGGATTTTGCCAGGTCGTCCGTCACCATCAGTTCAGGATGAAGTCTTAACCCTGCCTCCGGCATGGTTCCTTCTACAGGAGTGAGAAGGAAACTTTCCGCCGTGGAAAGGTCAATGCCATAGAGCTTTGCGATAGCGATATAATTTCCGCTCTTCAGGTAACCGGTGCTCTGTTCCACCGGAGTGACGGCTTCCACGCCATCAATCCCTTTAAAGCTGTTCACTGCCTTATCATTGAGCAATGCACTCTTCTGGCTGTCATTCATCTTGGTCTGGGGCGTGACGTCGATCTTGGTCAGGCTTCCCATGGAAGCAACGCTTTCTTCATAGGATCTTCCATAACCGATACCGACAGAGATCAGCACCACAATACACATGACACCGACGGTCATGGACAGGGCCGTGAGGATGGTTCTGGTCTTGCGCCTCCACAGGTTCACGCATCCGGTGCGGAGGAGATCCCCCGCCCGCATATGCTGAATCCGGAGATCTGATTTATTCATTGTCTTCATCCTCTAAATTAATGATCTGAATTTCGTCCTGATCTTTGTCTGCCTGTGCTTTTTCTTCCGGCGCTCCTTCAGCCTGTGCTTCCTGCTTTTTCTTATATACGAGGAAGTACCATGCCAGCAGGGCACAGATAATAATGAGCAGGATCAGGAAAGTGACCAGCCACCAGGGCAGTCCGCCCTTCTTCTGTACTTCCACATTTTCACTGTCGGCCTGTACAGCGGTCTCATCTACCGCCGGAGCCGTGTCGAGGTCTACATTGACGTTCTGGGTGTACTGCTCACCGTCTGCGTCCTCATACTGTACGACAAGGGTTCCTGCGTACTGGCCGGATTTATTCGGAATGATCTGGATATCTGCATTCAGGGTTCCTGCCGCGAGGATGTCTCCTCCGAAGTAAGCATCCTGCATGCTGATGCCGTTCATAGCTACAATGCTCACATTGTAAGCACGGGAACGTCCCAGATTGACCATGTTCAGGGATACTGCCACCGGCTCGCCCTGTACCGGGGTACCATAGACCACCGGAGTATCCAGCTGCAGGTTCATGGGCTGCTTAATAGGGATCTGGATGGTGGAAGTGGCACTTCCCTGGACTACATCCTGATTTTCATAGGCCAGCGTAACGGTTGCGGCGCTGGGTCCTACGGAAGCGGATGCCCTTGCGGTAATATGGTACTCAATATCCGTGGTCTGTCCTGCCGGAATGCTGCGGACATAAGCTGCATCGGAATAACCGCTGGTCAGGATCAGAGAATTGGCATCTGCCAGTTTCAGGGTTGCTACGGTTTTGTAGATAATATCTTTGGCTGCGTTATTTTTCAGTTTCAGTTTTAGGACAACGTCTTTTCCGGCTTCTACAGTCTGGACTTCCTCGTCATCCACATAGAGGCCATAGCTCTCTACCATGAGGGACGGAGCAGATTCCTGTACCCAGCCGTCCTTAACGTAAACGTAAGCGTTGAAGGTACACTCACCGTAAACACCATTTTCTTCATAAGTAGCTCGGAAGGTAACGACTTTATTTCCGGTGGTGGCGTAAGGAGAGATCGTCATGGGCCAGTCAACGGTCTGGCGGGTGCCATTTTCCATGGTGCCCAACTCTCTGCCGTAATTGATGTCAGTGGTCACGAAGGGGAAGGTCTCCAGATCTCCGGTGACAACCGGTGCTACGGTCACGTTAGTAAGGGTCTGTCCTTTATTGACGATGGGAATACTCATAACCACGGTCTCACCCGGTTTTCCGGTGGGTGATGCAATGGCATGGTCTTCTCTTCCTGCAATCTCCAGCGGGCTGATGGCACTGGTAACACCGGACATATTTCCGTTACCCACAACGGTCATGAAGACATTCATAGAGAAGGTAACGTCTTCCTGTACATCGGTTCCATTGACGCTGTCTTCTCTCCATACGGTGGCATTCACAGTGAAATTCACCGGATACACGCCCTCTTTGGCAAACTCGGAGACGGTGAGCTTGTACCATACTTCTGCAGTGCTGTTATAACTCATGTCATCCAGATGTTTGGTGGAAGAAGCATCCACTACATTAAATGGCCAGGTATCTTTCGTGGAATCCTTCGGGATGTCCAGACGGATGGTAATATTGCGGAGCAGGTATTTTTCACTTGGCAGATATTCTCTGTTGACTGCCAGCGGAAGAACTACTTCTACTGTCTGTCCCGGAGCTGCTTTCGGAGACTGTGCACCAGCATCCATGAGAATCAGGGCATTGGCATTACTCGGAGTCACCTTAATATCTGTGTTCGGCTTTTCCGTGGTAACGGTATTGCTGCTTCCGTCTTTTTTGCTGTCATCTGCAGCTGCTTTCGTGGTATCATCCGTAGCTGCTTCAGCTGCCGGTGTACTTTCCGTGTTTTTCGCTGCCGGTGCTGCCTCCTTCTGCGCAGCTGCTTCCACTGGCTGAGCAGCGGTTTTTTCTGCAGGTGCTGTCTCTGTCTGATCGGCTGTTTCAGTATTTTCTGTACTTTCCGCCGCCGGAGGGTTGACCTCTGCCGCATAGGCGGTCAGGCTGCCTCCGAGTCCCAGACAGAGGGACAGGGACAGAATCAGTAATCGTTTCTTCATATTCATAACATTCTTTCCTCCCGTAATGTTTGCTGTTCGATCTTTCCGTCCTTTAACCGGATCTCCCGGTCTGTATAGCGGTACATTTCTTCATCATGGCTGACCAGTATGAAGGTCGTCCCCCATTTCCGGAATATCCGTCCCAGGAGTTCCATCACTTCCTGTCCGGTTCTGGAATCCAGGTTTCCGGTTGGCTCGTCTGCGAAGACGATGGCCGGGCCTGTTACAATGGCGCGGGCAATGCCGATCCGCTGCTGCTGTCCACCGGACAGCTCTGTTGGTTTATGTAAGGCGTGGTCCCGGAGTCCTACCAGATCAAGGATCTCCATGGCACGTTCTTTTCGTTCTTTTAGTGGGATTCCCCGGATCTGCAGGGGCATAGCCACATTCTCCCATGCGCTGAACTGAGGAAGCAGGTTGTAGGACTGGAACACGAATCCGATGTGTGCCCGCCGGAAACGGCTCCGTTCTTTTTCATTCAGCTGTTCCAGATGCTGCCCCAGAATCTCAATCTCCCCGGCTGTGGGGCTTTCCAGTCCCGCCAGCAGACTTAGAAGGGTTGATTTACCGGAACCACTCCGTCCGCTGATGCAGAGGAACTCTCCCTTTTCTACCTGCAGGTTAATCCCATCCACTGCATGGATGGTGGAATCGCCTACCTGATAAAGCTTCTCTGCCTGTCTTGTTTCGATGATTGGTTTCATAGTGTTCCTTCCTCCTCATGTCTGCCCGGAGGCATCACATAGGATCGTTCTTCCCCTGTCAGTCCGAATTTTCGTTTAATCCGTAATAATTTTCGAATCCATGCTTCCCCCACGAAGTACAGCACCAGCATGGTGCAGATGCCATGGCTCAAGTCGAAGAAAAAGCTGGATACATAGGCGGCTGCCACGGTCTGCCAGGTCAGGGGTCTGACATAACCGATGATGTAGAAGAGATTCATCACCCACCCATAAGCAAATCCAGATGCCAGTCCGTAGATACAGAGGCGGATGGGTTTCTTTCGTTTTCCATTCTTCTGTGGCTGTTCTTTTCCTATGGGGCCAAATATTCCTGCTTTTACCAGCAGTCCCGCCACAAACCCGATACATCCCCAGCAGAACATCTGCCACGGAGTCCATGGTCCCTGTCCAAACAGGAAGTTACTGACGAATCCTGCCAGAGCTCCGGTGAGATATCCGGCCTCCGGTCCGAAGGCTGCCGCCGTGATAATGATGATGGCACTGACTGGTTTAAAGTTCGGTAAAGGAATCAGCGCAAATGCGGTTCTTCCCACCACGCACAGGGCTGCCATCAGTGCAATGGGAACCAGTTCCCGCGCCTGAGCCCGATGTCCGTCAGGGCCTCTCTTCCGGTCAAAGACCAGATAGAAGGGAAGTGCCGATACAAGCAAAAACAAAAACGCCAGCATCACATCACTGTTCTGTATTAAGGTATCCCGGAAGGTCCACTCGGACTTGATATGGAGCGCCGGGCGGTGGTTCATGAACCATGCATAGGCCAGTAATAATACCGGAAGTACCAGTGTAATGATGGCTGCTGCCATCTTTGTCCGCCTGCTTACGAAGACGCTGCGTTTCTGCATGCAGCAATCACCTCCTCGCAGGTAATGGCTCCCGGAATGCAGTCACCTGCAATAAGTCCGGCAGAGGTGGTATAGAACCGGTTACCGCTAAAGAAAGCATGCGGTTCTTCCTCTGATACGATCTGTCCGTCAAAGAGCAACGCACACCGGTCGGCATAGGCTGCAGCGAATTCCAGATCATGGGTGACCAGTAAGATGGAAATGCCCTCCCTGCAGAGTTCTTTCAGATACCCTGCCAGATCTCCTTTGAGACCTGCATCCAGTCCCTTGGTGGGTTCGTCGAGCAGAAGAATATCTGCATCTCTTAATAAGAGTTTTCCAATGGCTGCTCTTTGCAGCTCTCCACCGCTTAAATCATAAGGATGGGCATAAATCTTGTCCGACAGATTCATCCTTGCCGCCATGGTCTTTGCCTTTTCCTCATTTCCATTCGCGCTGTCCATAAGGTCTTCCCACAGGGTATCTGTGGTAAAGAGCGCTTTGGGGCTCTGGGGCAGCATGGCCAGCCGTCTGCCTTTTTCCATTTTGACTTTTCCTCTCAAGGGTCTGGAGACACCTGAGAGCAGTTTTAACAAGGTGCTTTTGCCGGAACCATTCCCGCCCAGCAGGGCGGTCAGTTCCCCTTCCCCGACGGATAAGGATAATCCTCTTAATACATCGGGACTTTTTTCCTGATAGCGGAACCAGAGCTCCTTCGCTTCCAGCACCGTCTTGTGTTTCTGCGATTCCTTCGTCGGAATCTTTTTATCGGGAAGTATATGAATATGAGTATTTTCAAGCAATTTCGGAAGCGCATTTCTTGCCTCCCGGATGCTGATTGGGGTCTTCTCCTCCGTCGGATACAACCCCTCCTGTCTCAGTCCGCTGAAGATCCGGACTGCCCCGGGTAACCCTGGATAGATTCTTGATATGTTCTTTGATGAATCTGTCAGATTTCTTGATAATTCCTCTGCTACCCATTGCGGAGTATCCAGAAGCTGTATCTGTCCTTTCTCCATGAGCAGGACTCGATCTGCAGTCTGAAAGACTTCTTCCAGACGATGCTCACAGATGATCACTGCCACTCCCAATTCCCGGTTAATCCGGGAAACCATCTGCAAGAGATTCTGAGATGCCAGCGGGTCCAGCATACTGGTTGGCTCATCCAGAACCAGAAGTTCCGGATTCATGGCCATAATGGATGCCAGATTGAGCATCTGCTTCTGTCCGCCGGACAGTTCGTAAGTTTTCTTATGGAACCAGTCCTCCATGCCGAAGAAGCTCGCCATCTCGCTGACCCTGCGTCGGATCGCGGAGGTGGGAAGTGCCATATTTTCAAGGCCAAAAGCCAGCTCGTGCCAGACAAAATCCGTCACAATCTGATTGTCCGGGTCCTGCTGGACAAATCCAATCTTTACCGCGGTCTCTTCCGGAGAGATCCCGTGTACATTTTTGTCATGGAAATATACGGTTCCTTCTCTTGCTCCTGCAGGAGTCAGTTCCGGCTTTATCTGCCTGAGAAGAGTCGTCTTTCCGCAGCCGGATTCGCCGCAGATCACCAGATATTCTCCTTTGTCTATGGAAAAGCTGATCTCATCCAATGCCCTTGTCCTGGCATCCGGATAAGCAAAGCTTAACTTGTCAATCCGTAAGAACGCCATCTTACTGCCTCCTTGCCTTCCAGGATGGTCGGCAGGCATACAAGCACTGCAAAGATACAGTACATAAAAATGCCGCTCTCCCCCGTAATCACCACATCCATGCGTGGGTAGAATTCCATGGTGCCATGTCCAAAGGCTCTGGCAATGATGCACATGCCTCCCAAGATCAGAATACCTGTTAAAAATCTGGCATCTCTGGAATCAAAATGGAACAGATGGAAGGTCGTCCTTCTTTTCAGGCCATACCCTCTTGCTTTCATGGAATCTGCCTGTTCCACTGCATTTTCCACGCTCCATCCAATCAGAGTGGATGTATGGCGAATCGCTGTATGTAATTTCGCCATGATTCCTTTTTTCTGTTCCCGCAGCATCTCCTGTCCCTGCCGGATATCTGATAACTGGTTCTGCAGTTTGGGAATCAGCTGCAATGTCATGGTAATCAGAAGCGACGTTGCCGGTGCTATTTTTCCAAAGAGATAAAGGAACTTATCACTGGTCATAATCTCCTGATAACAGGCAAACCACAGAATCAGTGCCCCCAGTGAAAGTCCTGCTGTGATTCCATAGCAGATAGCCTCCAGCGTAATCCACTGATCCATGAACATGCCAAGGAGCGTCACCCCTCGGTGGTTCACAAGCGGATTGGCGATTGCAATTAACAGAAACATGGGACCTACGAATCGCAGGATTCCCACTACCTTACGTCTGCCCCCAAGCATCCACAGAAACAGGGCTGCTCCCGTGGCAGATATGAGCAGCATCACCGGGTGCATACAGGCCAGTGTCATACCAATCACCAGCACAAAGTACAGAAAGATGCACACCGGATGAAGGTGTTCAAAGTATTTTGTCATTTCATTCCCTCGTTGTTGTCTGTCAGTTATCAGTCATGATTGTCTTTCCATTCTTTGCCGTATCCATTGGGATCTCCATTTTCCAGATCACACCCTAAGTCACAGGTGTAATTCCACTCGATGACATCCCCACTTTTCACTACATACTGACCGCAGCCGTAATTGGGATACCATCCATTCACACAATACATCCAGCCGGACCAGCGGCCACCGTCAAACTCATACAGGTTATTGATACCCTGAATATACTGACCACCATTGGTTCCCGTATATTCCATCTGCAATTTGTAAGTATCCCTTATCGTGCAAAGAAGATCGAATACGGTTTCACCCTCCTCAAATTCCATCGTAGTTACCGGAAGGATACATCCGCTGGACGGTACGATGCCGGCCCATTTGGCTTCCTTGTCCATGCCGTTATTGACAGCTGTATCACATCGAATGGTGAAGGTTACGGTGTTTTTCTTCACTGTAGTCGGATTTTTCTTATTATTCTCGTTCTTATCAGTTCCAGAATCCGGAATGGGAGCTTCGTTCTTTTTTTCTTCTTCCCTTGATGGAGCTTTCTGATCGTTTCCATCGGTCTCCTGCTCCGGAACTGTCTGTTTCTGTTCGGCTTCCGTCTCTTTCTTCTTCTCTGTATTGGCGCTCTCTGTCAGTCCATACAGACCTCTTAAGCCGCTCTCCTCTTCTTCTGTATTATTATTGGCAGAAGCGACTTCTGTTGCATGACGGCCGGACTGTTTCTTATCAGATGATAATTTTCCTTTCAGCCACGCCATCACCCCGGTGCTTTCCGGTGTAACTTCTTCCTCGGTGACCTCTCCATCTTCCCCGACGTAATCAATATCCAGTTTGCCGGAGCTTCCGAAACCGCCGATATCATCAACGCCGCAGCCGACAGTACTCATAAGTACCGTTGCCAGCATCAATGCTATGACTGACTTTTTTAACCATTTCCTTTTCATTTTGTTTTCCCTCCCTTGAAAATGGGTAATAAAAAAGGCAACGGAAAATACAGACCCATTGATTGGATCCCTCCGTTACCTTCGGTGTAATGTCACTGTGTGTTCGACATGAAATTCTTCAGCGAATTTCTTACCCTTATCAGGCTGCTTCTCTATCGTCCGACTATTACGGTGCCACATCATGTTCAGGAGTTCCGCCTGACTTGATATTGATTCAGCCTTTATATTTTTATTGATTCATTTCTTCTTTTTTCTTCTTCTCTGCTGCTTCTGTCCGCAACATCACCTGACTTTTATCATTGAGTGATGGCAGTCCGCATGCTTCCAATACATCTTTCCATAATCGAAAACGCTGCTTCAACGCTTCCTGATTGGGGATGTCTGCTTTACTGGGTGAATATCCATGCTCGATGTAATACTGCTTCACCGTCTGGAGCAATGCAATATCGCTCTCCGTCAATGGATCTCCCGACTGCCAGAACAGATCTTTATGATTGATTCTTCTTTTTGCCTTTTTCCAGCTCTGATTATCCTGACTCATTTTGGATTACCCACTCGCTTGCCCCACTCTATTGCATCCTGACGTCTTCTCATGCAATCAGGATCATTCAATATAGGTAATCCAGCAACTGTGAGAACATTTTTCCATATACCAAACCGTCGTTTCAAAGCAGCACTGTTCGGCATATCTTTTTGTGATGGTGAATATCCATGCTTTTCATAATAACGGATCAGCAAATCCAACATCTTATGATCATCTTCTGTCAACGGATCACCTTTTTTCCATCGCTGCACTTGATCCTGTTTTAACTTATTTCCAGTTTTGCTTTTCTTAGGATCTTCTCTTCTCACCTTTTCCCCTTCGCCCATCAAAAATGAATCTTTGACGTGCCTCCAAAGATATTCCATGATATATCAACTAGTAAATGCTGTATTCTGACTTAGACCTTCCTGCCTACTCGTCGCCCTTCTCAGTTGCCCAATGGTTATTGCGACTTTCGTAGATCATTACAGCAGGGATAAAAACTGTAGCAGATTCTCACTGCTTTCCCAGAACCGGATTCGATTCTGACTCATTTACTTTATTTGATATCAGTATTGATTTATTCTGCCTTAAAGTGGATATACTAAGTACTGACAATACAATTTGCCATAGATTATACCCATCTAAGAATGAATCCGGTTTTGGACTGTAAAACAGCATGTTTCAGCTTTTTCTGACCAGAATTTTGACGGCTGACAGATCTTATGACATACACAGGCTGCTGATCTGAAACTTCTTGTATTCCATGGATGGATGTACATATCTGTCTAATGTAATCTTCACGGAGGAGTGACCAAGAAGTTCACTAAGCACTTTGATATCCATCCCGGACTCTACGCACCGGGTAGCGAAAGTATGCCGCAGCGTGTGAAATTTAAAATCCCGCAGCCCATGAGTCTCGCAAAATTTTTTGAACCGTGAAGTCATCGTTCGGGGTTCTACGGGTTTAAGACTGCCTGACAATACAAAATCGGCATCTGAATGCAGTTTCTTTTTCACTTCCAACCAGCTTCTTAACTGAGGATGAATGGGAATCGTTCTTTCTTTATGATTTTTCGGCGTATCAAGAAGCAATCTTGTCTTCCCCAGCTTTGCGACCTGCTCTGGCAGATTTTGGACGCGCTGCAATGTATGCCGGATATGAAGAACCCCTTCTTCTGTATCAATATCCCGCCATCGGAGTGCACACAATTCGCCGAGGCGAATACCTTCAAAAAGAGCAATCAGGATTCCAAGGGCGGTTGTATCCCGGCTATTCATACAGCTATGAACCAGAACGGCTGACTCGGAATTGGTCAGAACTTCGATCTGCTTTGCTTTATCTTTTATCTTTTTTTGTTTCGGAACAATATGCAAACTACCCGGAGCCTGCGCCAGACAATTTTTTAAAATGGTATTCACTGTTTGAATAGAACTTTCCGACAGTGAATTTTTTAACTGCAAAATCAAATTTTTATAGAGTTCTTCATCAATCTCCGTGATCGTTCTGTATCCCCACTCTGGAATAATATAGCGCTCAAGATAGTTCTGGTATTTCATTCGTGTAGAATGTTTCCAGTCAGCACTGTTTTCAGAAATCCATTTCAATGAAGCCTCGTAAAATGTGATAGGGTCTTCAACGACAGGTGGATGAATCACCATCTCAATTTCATAATCCTTCTTGCGTTGGAGAGCCTGACGACAGGTTGGGGCATAGAGTGATTTGTATAAAATCTTTCCCTCCGCAGTCCGACCAGTGATAATTCTTGCTTCCCAACGACCATCTTTTCTCTTGTATACATTCTGTCCTTTTCTCATACATTTCCCTTTCCGGAGTTTCTCTGATGACCAGTTTTCTGACGGCTTATATCGTACAGATTTGTGCAAAGTAGGAAAAATACCTACATAATAAAAACGTCTGAACAACTGATTTTCGACAAACTGCTCAAAAACAATTGACAAAACAGCCGGATACATATATGATTCATAGTAGTGAATGCCTCTTAGATGGGTATATTCTAAGAAAATAGTTGATCAAAATAGGCATGATCAACAAGTCTTTATCTTTCTTTGTTCCGATTCTTCATTAAACTGCTCCATACCCCAAATCGTATATCATATATTCTTAATATTTTCTTAATTTTCTGATTACTCATTGATTACTTATTGATTATTCTGTCAATTATGCTATGATTGGATTATAGAAATTATCAGATAGCCGGTGTGATTCCGACGCGATTGCGACTCTGTGAACGATCATTGATCAAAGCCAGACTCTGATTCTATACGCATCTGTTGCTTGCGCTCATGAGCAAAGAATGCATCTCAAAACATATAATCTGTTTTGAAATGCATTCTTTGTTTTTTTACCATTGAGAAAGAATCCGTTGATTCAAACGAACAACTACTGCCGAATTAACTGTAAAACGACATAGTATTTTTTAGAAAGAGGTGTTTCCAATAGCATGTTTTTTATTTGTATTATTTTTTATATTCACATTTGCTATTATATCGTTTTATATTATTCAACTACAAAGGCAACATCGAAAAGCGTACAGCATATAATGCTCATTTGCCTTACCATAACTGTATGCATTTTTCTTGGAACTTCATTAATGATTGACAATGTTGAAATACTTGCAAATTCAATGCATATTTCTTTCAGTAATGGTAATGTCATAGTTTGGATAATCAATATTTTATGTTTAGTCGAAGCTTTATTTTACATATGGTTCTTTAAAAATCGAATGGTTAATTCCAAATTTATGTGGATCCTGTACATCTATGCAGCATTATGCGTGGAAATGATTTTTAAACATTTATAGGAGCCAGTGACTAACCGCCGTTCTCTCACAACACTATGCGGGCAGATTCAGAACTTACATCTGCTGGAAACGCACGCCGGTACACAAAGAACCCCCACGAACTGCCATTCGTGGGGGTTCTCTTTGTGTTTCTACTCATCGAAATCCGGTTTCTACAAGACAGGATTTTTTGCCTAGGAGTAAAATACAAATTGGCAAATTGGCAAGCAGTGTCTTTGTTTATACATTCGTCTAAACTAAGACTTCCGCTACGCTCCACTTGTTGGGGAATCCCCAATCCCCTGAAACTCATCTTTCGATGAGGCCACCCTTCGGCATCTGTTGTTCTTCATTTAAAAATGTTCTTGTGATTTCCTGTGCAAGTTGAAATTTTTTCATTTCTGATCTTACTTCCCGATATTCACGATACCATTCTTTTTTCTGTTCCAACACTTTTGTATATTCTTCTTTATTCTCTTCATAAAAAACTCTGCTGTATCCGGATTTCCGGTACGCATCATATACACTTTTTGTTTTGGAATGATTCCAGAATCATAAAAACCTTTGGTTTTTGTAAGGACGGCGTTCTATTTTTTTGCTTAAATACAAAGTAAAAAGCCCGAAAATCCAGACAACTGGACTCTCGGGCTTTTTAACACCTGGCAACTTACGAAACAATGAACATCGCCAATCTATTTCTTAACTCTTCCATCAGGCAGAATGGTGCCGCTACAACTTTTCCCACAAGTTTTATTGTGGCTGTCAAGATTCCTTTTCTAAAAAAGAATACAAGCTCTCACTGATTATCTTCTTTCATTTTCTCAGTTACAGACTCAGCTTTTTGCATCTGATTGATGATAATCTGTAATCTGTCCTGCACTTGCTCATTTATATCTGCAAGGTAAGTCCAGAGTCTGATAATTAGCCAGTAACTCATTTAATCCGTTTCTGAATATCTTCAACAGATGGCAGCTGCTTTTCCAGATTATCCGGCAAACTACTGGTTATTTTATATTCGCTTACACCAATCGGCTTTGAAATATCCTTGAGTGAATATTCTGCGACCACATTATTTTTGTTTTTGCACAGAAGCAAACCAATGGACGGATTATCCTGCTCTTTTTTCAAAATTCCGTCCACAGCTGACAGATAAAAGTTTAGCTGACCGGCGTATTCCGGTTTGAAGTCACCGGTTTTCAATTCGATAACTACATAACAGCGGAGATTCAGGTTGTAGAACAACAAATCAATGTAAAAATCATCACCGCCCACATTCAGGTGATACTGATTTCCCAAAAATGCAAATCCTGTTCCAAGCTCCAGAAGAAGCTTTGTGACATCCCGAACCAGTGCCTGCTCAATATCCCGTTCCAGCATATCTTCTCTGAAAGGAATAAAATCAAAGACGTATGGGTCTTTCATAGTCTGTACTGCTAATTCACTTTGCGGAGACGGTAAGCGGTGCTCAAAATTTGTGACCTTATCTGCCAGAACCTGCCGCTGATACAAGTTGCTTTCAATCTGATGGACAAGAACATTTCGAGACCAGCCGTTTTCCGCTGACTTTTTAATATACCATTTACGTTCATCCATATCAGCGACCTTATCCAGAAGAACTATATTGTGACCCCATGGAATTTGTGCAACAACCTGTTGCACAAATTCTCGGTCTGGATAAATCTCTGCGAATTTTGCCATATACTTCAAATTACGAACAGAATATCCTTTGCTTTCTGGAAAAGCAATTATCTTTTGCTTTCTCTCTATCTGTGATAATCATACCATGGGCTGCTAACTTATCCAATTGTTCATCGAAGGTCAATGGTTTTTTCAAATCCATAAAATCTCTCCTTAACGTAAAAAAAGCTGAGTACAAGTCTCAGCTTGGTCCCCAATGTCAAAAAGACTTCGGGCAACTCTGTTACATATAGTATATTCAAAAAACAAAAAAATTACAATAGTTTTTCTCTATAAAATAAAGCCTTTTAAAGACATGCTTAGGTCCGTATTAGTCATTAATGACATTTAGCTTTGTGATTAGCTAATGTAGTTCCAGCTTTGCTTTTCGACTGTTTACTAGACGATTTACTAGCAAGAGTCTTACCCGCTTTTCCTACTTTTCCACCGTGGTGTACTGCCATATCGCTATACCTCCTTTGCAAAATCTCCTTGCAGAAGAAGGCTTTCTTTGGTATTATTAGTTTGCGAGAAAAATAAGTCCAAAGACCTTCTTTGGCAAGGGAGTTAGCCAGAGTTAATCTCTGGCTTTTTCTATGTAAAGAGCAATGCTCTTACATACTATTATTTAATTTTTTCTACTCCAAGAGCCTTATATAATGGATTCAGCTGTTCTTTCACTGCATTTGCAATTTTTTCAATATTCAAGCGTTCTATCATACCATTGCTCTGTATTCCTTTGTAATAAACTTTATTGGCTTGCTTGTACAAACGCTGGAGCTTATCGTATCCATTCTTTCCTGATACTTTTGTATTTTTACCCAGCCTCAAGAATCCTAAAATTCCTTCTATATCATATAAAAACCAGTCTTCAATTGACCTCTTTGCCTGCACGTGAATAACTTTAGCAGCTCCACTATTTGCAAGATCTTTCTTCACTTCATCCCACTTTATCGGTGGTTTTGGTGCAAAATCAAATACATCCGTATCACTACATAAAACAATTGTGAACTCACAGTCATCCCCATATTTAGGCTTGATTTCTTTTGTGAATTTTCTGAGAGCAATACTTTTAAAACCACCTACACCTCTAACATTTCTGTATTCAATATTAGTATCGAATCTTCCCGCAGGGTGTAGCTTTCTGGCATTTGCGACTACTTGTTTGTAAAATTCGACCTCAGTATCTCCCTCTACAAAAAGTACAAGACATTTACTCATCGACTCCACACTCCAAATAATCACTTATGTTACTCTCTGAATCGGCAAGCATTGAGAACAGATAGTCTCCCATGCTCATATTAAATCCAGCTGCATCATTCTCTAACTGTTTCTGACCTGATTTTTTAAAAGTAAAGAACTCAGCCACGCCGGGCTTTCTATTCATACCAACATGAATCCAAGAAGGGTTTAAATAGCTGATAATATATGGCGAATGACTAGTAATAATTACCTTACAATCATCTAACAACTGACTTATAATTTGTATATATGCTTGAAATAGTCCGGGATGAACAGAGTTCTCAGGCTCTTCGATCGCTATCAATGAGATATTGCTTACACTAGATACAATTATCTTGGTCAGTATCATAAATACTCTCTTTGATCCATCTGACATCATTGAAAAGTTAACTGGGTTCGCTAAGTTTTTATCTTTAACAAATAATACATAGATAGAATTCGTAAATACAAATGGCGCATCGTCAGGAAACTGGTCACTTTCATCTGCATTGATTTTGAAATTCTTTACAATAACATCCTCAATGTCTGGAAATAACTGAAAATACACATCTTTCAACAATTCAAATTTATCTGGATTCTGTTTCTTCAAATTGAAGATAATACGTGGAAGATTATCAGCGTTAATCATCTCATTTTCAAATCCCTTACGAATAATTGGGTCTGGCTGATAAAAACTCTTTGCATCCAGATTATTTTCCATATATATCTTCATTCCATTTAGCTTTGTAATAATCTCTGCATAATATAACTCATCGTAGGCTCTTAGTTTATTTGCAACAAGCTCTGCAGAATCAACTTTTATCTTTGACGAGCATCGTCCTGTCTCAGAACTTTTATATAATGCTGTGTCCAGTGTTCTATTGATTAATTGAGTATACTTCTGTCCTTTCTCGTTAAGCTTAACTTTTAGAAACTCAGAAACAATTCCCGGCTCCATATCCTCACTGTTTTTCCATACAAATTCAAAGCCATACTGGACGATGTACTCCTGACCATGAATATCAGTAGACACCTCCATCTCATACTTATAATTTTTTCCAATCATATTACAATTAATTGGAATTAAATTAGAATTTGCCATCATTTCCTTTTTATCTTCAATTGTAGCTTTAATAAATGCTAATCCAAAATCAATGCCGGAAAGCACATTTGACTTACCAAAATTGTTAAGTGCAACAAGAGCAGTAATATTATCAAAAGAGATTTTTACGTTTGATAAATTTTTGAAGCCATCAATCAAAACAGCTTGAATCTTCATACTGACACATCCTTTTTCTTTTATTGTACTCATAATATATCACCTCGTTTAATAAAATGCAAGTATTTTTTGCGTATTTTTTATATTAACATTATTATATGCAATATATTTCATAATATAAGCAATTTATATTTTCCTTTTTTACGAATCTCGCTCTCGTTTTACTCACCTTTTACTCAACAAGGTTCAATTAGCATTCTGCCGCTTCCAGAGAAATTTCTGCAAATTTCTCATCGGTGATACTCTGGAGCTTACCTAACACCTGCTCTCCAAGCTCCTCCATGTCGCTGTCCTTTATGTGCGGCATTACCTGTCTGATCTGCCCAATCATATTCGTCCTGTCCTGTGTCTCAAACACACACATGAAATCGATATCTTCTACTGTGAATTTACTCATCTTCTTACATCTCCCTCTGTGATTTTTTCTCGGTTTCCTTTTCCGGTGAAGTACGCTCTGTCTTATCTCTCTGCTCTATGACCGCCCTTTTCTCCGCCAACTTCTCCTTTATAAAGCTTCACATAAACTAATTTCATTTGCATCTGCTCCTTTCGCAAAAAATAAGCAGCCACACACCATAGTGCATGACTGCTATGTAAAAAGTTCAGGAAGGATTTTTGCAACCTGATACAATTTTCTGTAATCTCCATCATTTCAAAAGTCGAAGATTTTTCATTTTTTGAAACTGCTTCGATGTACTTATTATACTGTCTGCTAATAGTATGTGCAAGAGATCGCTTTCAAAAACACAAAATATTTTATTTTTTGAAAGCGGAGACTATGTAAAGGCAACCCGAAGGCTGCCCCAGGCATCAAGCCTATCCTGTTTACACAGGTTCATTATCATCTACATCGACGGAGCTATCATTACAAATCACAGCTGTGTAACCTGGTTTTCTTTTATCGTATACAATGTCGCCAACTGTTTTTCCATATCTCACAAATACTTCCATATCTGCACTACATTTCGGACATTTAACTTCTTTAATTGAAATCATATTTCTGGCATCCGTACATCCTGAAAAAAATCCCATTTTTTCACTTTTTTCCTGTATACATTTTACTATTTTCTTAACCTATCATTTATTGCTTCAAAATTTTCCTTGCAAGCGTATGAATTTCCGGAATTTCCATCATTAGTTCATCTCCAAGCAATCCCTTTCTTGCGATTTCTGTATCTGTTGAAATAACTGCCAACACCTTACTCTGATCGTCAATAGACTCTAACATTGTTGGCAAAACCAGTTCATTTACTTTATTTAACACAAAAAATACAGGTTTTCCAATGCTTTCCCCCAGCTGTTGGATTTTTTTCGTCAGCTTCAATGATTCAAACGAAGGATCTACGATCATTAAAATCAAATCTACACTGTTATCTACACCACGTCCAAAATGTTCTACCCCAGCTTCCATATCCAGCAATGCAACTTCATTATCTCCTACCGTCAGATGTTTGATAAATTGCTTTAAAATACTATTCATTGTGCAGGCACAGCCTTCATTTGCCTGATGTATTTTTCCACTGGAAATAAGCATCACGCCATTGTTTCGTGAAATATATTCTTCAGGTATCTCATTCAATGTAAATGGTTCCGAATAGAACTTTTTTGCAAATGCAGACAACTTCACTGTATCAAGAATCTCTCCTGCCATCATTGTTTTAAAAGCTTTCTCCTTACCGCCAAAAAACTCTGTAAAATCCCTTGGAAGCTTTACGCCAAGTTGGCGATGCAGCCCATAATTTGATTCATCAGAATCGGCTACAAGAACCGTCTTTCCCATTCGTTCAAATTCTTTGGCAAGCAGCGCTGATACTGTACTTTTTCCACAGCCACCTTTGCCACATACTGTAATCTTCATAGTTTCAATCCTCCAACTTACTATGTTTCATATTTTTCCTCCTAAATTTCTGAACAATCTTATCAAAGCCGGACTGGAAAGTTTTCTGATTCATGATCAGAGGGAAGAAAATGCTTCCGATAATTTTTGCAGCAAAATTTCTCCAACTGTTACCGCATCTTCTACACTCAGATAATGATCAGCATGATCCTGAAGAAATAGTTTGCCAGATACAGGAAATTCTTCATCTGCAAACCATATCTTTAAAGTTACCGGATATCTTGGCAGAACCGGAAAAACAGCACACAAATCCGCCTTTGTCTCTATGAATTCTGCACCCAGACTTTTACATGCTTTCTGAATTTTCTCAGGATCTTTGTCCTGCAAAAGCTTTTCCAGTTTCTGCTCTGCAGTCCGGTCAAACTTGGTTCCCCGAATCAATCCATCTTTCAGGTTACCAAAAGTAATGAGCTTCTGTGAGCCTTCTGTTCCATCTGCCATGTCCAGATAATGCAGCAATGTCAGATAATGCCATTCGTCCATGTTTGAGTTAATACGAAACTCAGGAAGTTGAATTTCAATCGCTTCATGAAAACTCGGTACCTCAAGCATATTTCGATTGCTATGAAAAACAGCCCCACTTTTTGCAGCAAGATCCTCTCCGGAACGATTTTGCAGCCGTTTTACTGCTGCCTGTAACATTTCCTGAAATGCACGATTTTCTGTTTGATTTTTGTATTCCATACGTTCTCCTTAAATGATTCTTACTCCACTTCCTCCAGTTCTGTTCCTTCCGGAAGAATATATCCGCAGTTATCACATACTCCGTCCTCTGCGAGTATCCCGTCTTTCACAAAGGCTTCAATGCCTCCCGGTTCATGACAGTGTGGACAATCTAATTCCTGTATCCTTTTCTGATTTCTTACATCCTGGCAATTGGCAAATTCAATTTTACCCATGGTGATTCCTCCATTTTCATTCCATATCAATTTGTCTTCGCAAAAAAGTTCCTATCATACGGGAAAAATTGCTGATATTACGAATATAGGCAAAGTCTTTTCCATAGATTCTCTTTTCCACGGAGAGTTCTTCCTCATTCCCTACAAAAATACCAATTACGAAAATCCCCTGATTTCTGGCCCGACGCACCTCATATGCAGTATCTTTCACAGCTCCTTCTCCGTCATAGATCCTGGGCTGGCGGGTTCCTGGTCGTTGTATACTCATATCACAAGGGTTTCCATCACTTAATACAATTAAAATCTTATTTCTTTCCGGTCGATCCATGAGAGAGGAACAGACTGTTTTCAGTGCAAGCCCATCTCTGTTATTAGCATATGCCCGAAATTGAAAGATTCTTTCATTTGTTTCACTTGGATCTTCATAATCCCGAAATCTCTGAAGTACTGTATATCCCCAGAAAGCACAGTATCCTGTCACCCGATGAGGAATTCCTGCCTGACTTAATGCTTCACTGATAATATATCCCTGCGCCGCTACCTGAGCCTGTCTACCAGCCTGGGAACCACTGGAATCAATCAGGACATCTATTACAAATTCAGAATCTTCTGATCTCTTTTTTCTATTAAATAGCTTGTCATCGTCTGTTCTTCCAATTTTCCATAACCGTTCTGGAACAAGCTGCCCTGCATCAGATCTGCTGACAAAATCATCCTTTCGGATTATAAATGCCCGTTTCAGTGACTCTGCCAACACAGAAATATTTCTTTTGATGATCCAGTGATTTTTTCCATAATAGGCTTTATTTTTTTCAAACTGCAGCTGAGCAAAACGGTATTGATTATTTTTTATCACAGGGTTCTGTAAAATTCCGTCTGTAAGATACAGGTTACAGTTTTTGTGGATTCCTGTACAAAATTTCCGGTTGACTCTGGCCTGTTCCGATTCACTTAGATACGATTTTCCGTAATTCAGTTCCACATATTCCCGTATCCGTCGCACTGCCTGTGGATTTATATTCTCCGGGCTTTCCGGAACTTCTTCTTTTTCCGGAGAAAAATAAGATCTTTTTTTCTTTTTGTTTCTGATATCCAGACTCATCATCTTTTTTTTGATATTAGAAAGATATTTTTGAATGATGTCTTCCATCTGTTCATCCGTCATGCATTCCTGCCACGCGTCATTGGCCAATGCCATATCCGGTAAATTCAGAATCTTCTCCAGATTTCCATTCTTTTTTTCAAAAGAAGGATCCAGAACATGATTATAAATCTCATCTATCACGTTTATGACATCTTCCGTATTTTCCGCATCCTTCAGAGATAGAATCTTGTACAATGCAATCTCTGCCTGTGGATCCATTCCCTTATCGTCTGTGTTCTCCAGAACATGCCTTATATACAGAAGCCTGATCCTGTGAATCAGGTCTGTTCCGGCTTTGTCTGATACCTGCTCTTCTTCGGCCTTTTCCAATTCTCTGAATGCCTGTTCTCTGATTTCTTTTGTTCCCAAACGTTCTCGAATGATAACACGCTCCACTGCAGCATCCATGCATAATCCAGCAAGAGGCAAAAGCATATCTTCTCCAGCAGAAAAATGTAATTTTTTCATCAGATACATGCCAAGTTTCTTCTGATCAAAATATCGTGCAAAGGCACCCTGCTTCACTGCCTCATACAGAACCGTTTGTTTTGAATAATCATATTTTTCTGTGTCCGGTTCAAATTCCATATCATAATCACCACTGACTGTCCAAAAAAGATTTCTGATACGATTGCTGATCTCCAGACGATGTTCTTCCAGTTGTTCCGCCGGCCATCTGACATCCTCCATACAAGTTTACCCCCATATGTCTTTTCCGGTCCAGGAAGATGGGATTCTGGTAGAAACCACATCTTCTACGATCTCTTTTTCAAATACATCAAAACTTTTATTTATGATCCCCATCTGGATTGCTTCAATTGGAGAAAGTCCGCTTCTTGTTGCCTTTACAGCAGAAACCAATCCTCTCAGGTCGAGAGATTTTGTTGAGATTTCTCCATGATAAGCTTTGATCTGCAAATCCAGAAACAGTCCTGCAAAAGCTTTCAATGCACTTTTTTTCCCCTCTGGAAAATGTTGTCTTAATACAAAAAGGACACTATCCTCATCCATTTCAGGCATATCAATTACCATAAACCTTGAAACCAATGCTTCATTTAACTCTCTGGTACCTGCGTAACCATAATTCATCGTGCCGATAAATCGTGTTGCCGGATGAAGTAAAATCCTGTTATATCCTGGAATATCGATTCTGCGCCGATGATCCAGTGTGGCATGCAGTACAGAAACCGCATCATTTTTTGCCATATTGATTTCGTCCAGGATTCCAAATCCTCCAAATTCCGCACATTGGTAGATGGGACCTTTCCGAAGGCGAACTTCATTATTTATAAAGGTATCCGTTCCAATCAGATCGGCACTGTCTGTATTTACGTGAAAAGAAATGTCGTATTCCGGTCTTCCGAATATCCATGCCAGTGTCTCACATAGTACATTTTTTCCTGTAGCTTTCGCACCGGAAAGTAACAGGTTATCTCCCTGAAGAAGCGCTGCTATTGACATTTCCAGAATCTTTTTCCCATAGAATAGGATATCCGGTTTTTCTATCCGTTCCTTTACTTGATCCTCCACCTCATAACGCATGTGAAAATCTCTCAGTTCTCCAATCAGTTCCTGTGCTATCTTCTGGTCTTCTAAATATTTTTCTATTTCTGTCCAATTATTTTTCATGAAGATTTTCCTTTCTTTGCAATTGGTTATACCAAATCAGATACTATTTCTGTTTACTCAATCTTCAAACTTTCAATCCTCCAACTCACAATCCTAACTTCTTTATAATTTCTCCCAGTGCACTTCTTACAGGAGAATCTTTCGGAAGCCGTATGATTGGTTTTCCATCACAGTCATACTGATATACCTGATCATCATGTGGTACAACCCCTAACAGTTCCAGTCCCTGATTTCGGATTTCTTCCAGAGTTCCGGCATCCAGTTTTCCATCTGGAACACGATTCACGATTAATCCAGTTTTCTGTGGTTTAAAGTTTAACTCCTTCATCAGCTTTGCTATACGCCCGGCTGCCTGAACACCTCTTCTGGAACAGTCACTTACAAGAATCGCAACTTCCATCATTGGCAGGATTCCTCTGCTGATATGTTCCATACCTGCTTCGTTATCAACCACAATATATGGATAATGGCTTTGCAGTTTCTGAACCTGGGTCTGCACAAGACCATTTACAAAACAATAGCAGCCCTGTCCCTGGGTTCGCCCCATTACCATCAAATCATAATCGTCTTCTTCTGCAATCGCATCAGAAAGACGCATCTCCAGATAAGCCTGTTTTGTCATTCCTGCCGGAATCTGATATCGTGGATCAACTCCTGCACGTTCAATCTCTTCTCTCAGTTCTCCGAGTGTAATCTCCGGTTCAACGCCGAGCACTTCATTCAGATTCGCATTCGCATCTGCATCTACAGCTAAAACCGGATGTTTTCCATTTTCACATAAATATTGAATCAACAATCCACAAAGGGTTGTTTTCCCTACACCGCCTTTTCCTGATACTGCAATTACATGTCCCATATTTTTCCTCCTAAATTTCTGAACAATCTGTTGACTTTTTCTTTAAATCTCATTATAGTTGTTACTATATGAATTACAATAATCAGTCTGTGAGATTTGTATGGTTACTCAACACATCAGAAAAACTGTTGAGAAATGATACATTGTAAAGCATACATTCAATGGAGGCCATTATGTCGGAAAAAACAAGCAAGCAGGACCGCCGTACCAGATATACCAGACAAAGCATAAAGGAAACTTTTTTAGAATTATTAAAACAGAAAAATTTCACAAAAATCACGGTCACTGAAATCTGTAAAATTTCTGAAATAAACAGAGGTACTTTTTATCTGCATTATTACGATATCCATGACGTGTTGGAAGATATTTTAAATGATATAACACAGGATATGAAAACAACGGTAGAACACTTATTTTGCCCAAACCAGAAAAACTGTTCCTATCCCTTCTGCCAAAAGATTCAGATGGAAACAAAATACAGATCTCTGTTTCTGGATGATACAATTGCTTCCATTCTTCTGGAAAAAATAGCAGAAAATACAAAAGAAGGCTATGTGACCTGGCTTATGTCACACAGCCTCCTGACCTTTGAGCAGGCAGAATCGGTTTTTTATTTTCAAATGAATGGCTGTCTTTCCATCAACAGGCTGATGCTCCGCAATCACTGTAATGACTGGAAACAGATTCAGACAACCATTGACAAATTTATCAAAGCCGGACTGGAAAGTTTTCTGATTCATGATCAGAGGGAAGAAAATGCTTCCGATAATTTTTGCAGCAAAATTTTTCCAACTGTTACCGGATAAACAGCCCCACTTTTTGCAGCAAGATCCTCTCCAGAACGATTTTGCAGCCGTTTTACTGCTGCCTGTAACATTTCCTGAAATGCACGATTTTCTGTTTGATTTTTGTATTCCTTACGTTCTCCTTTGTGAATATTTATAATATCATGTAATAATCAATGTTTATACAAGGGCTGTATTGACTTTTCCTTTAACCCCTATTATAGTTGTAATTATATTATTTACAATCATCAAAACATTAAAAAATGTGAAAATAAAATTATTATATCATACTGCAAGGAGTTTCTTATCATGAAATACTCAACGAAATTAAGCGATACTGTTCATGTAATGGTTCTGATTGCTATCAATCAGGAAAAATCCCTCTCCAGTGCCTCAATTGCAGAAAGTGTCCATACAAATCCCGGCTTTGTACGCCAGCTTATGTTAAAACTTAAAAAAGCGGGACTTATGACCAGTGTAGCGGGACATGCCCGTCCTTCTCTTTCAAAACCAGCAGATCAGATTACATTGCTGGATATTTATAAAGCAGTTGAAGGTGATAAACCATTGCTTCATTTAGATACTCATACCAATCCAGATTGTGGCGTTGGCATTAACATTCAGTTATCTTTGCAGGGATTTTATAATGAAATTCAAAAGACTGCCGAAGAAAAAATGAATACAATTACTTTACAGGATATCATAGATATCTACTATCAGCGGATATCTATAGAAAATAACTTATCCCTTTAGCAAACACTCTGGCATAGTTGCATGTTCCAATTCCTGCTTCAACAAGTTCTACAGCAGTAGGACATAAAATAAGCACCTTCAGATTTTGCTCTGTTGGTGCTTATGATTTACGTATCACTATAATGGTATCTACAAGCTACAATATACACATTTTCATCATCAATCTTGTATATAAGTCTTTCTTTATCGTTTATTCGCCTGCTCCAATAACCTGTTAAATTTCCAACTAACGATTCAGGCTTTCCAATTCCTTCATTACCATTTCTACATATATCTTCTATTAAATTGTTTATCTTTTTTAATGTTTTCCTGTCCTCTGTCTGCCAGTAAATATAGTCCTTCCAGCTATTGTCAGTGAAAACTTTATTCATCAGCAGATACCTCTATAAGATCATGTGTAGAAAACTTTCCCTTTTCAAGCTGTGCTTTAGATTCCATCAACCAATCATAGTTAGCTTTATTTCCCATTACATAGACATTTTCCATCAAATTGTTATATGCTTCTTCAGACAGCATAACAACATTTTTATTATCTTTTCGTGTTACAATCATTGTTTCATAATCATCAGTAACTTTATCCATGTAAGTTTTCATATTATCACGCAAATTCGTATAATTAACTGCCAACATATCAACACCTCCATAATATAATGTACGGTTTTCTGTACTTTTATTATACTGTACAGTTTTCTGTACGTCAAGTATTTATATTATATTATGATACGCTCATACAAATTATTCCAGTTTTAATACAGAGGGCAAATCGGAGGCACTTCCGATTTACTTTCTAAGTTTTGGATTATCACAAATATACTTTATTTTGTATAAACTGTATTCCCTTTTGCAATTACTTCAACAAGCTGAAGTTCCGCGTCAAGAATACAAAGATCAGCATCATAGCCTTCTTCAACCTTGCCTTTTCCTTTGAGACGAAGAATATCTGCCGGATTAGATGTAATTGTAGAAATAGCTATTTCTAAAGGAATTTTTGTTTTAAATACACATTCCTTTACTTCCTTCAGGAGGCAGCTGGACTGTCCAACGCCCATTCCAAGGAATTCGCCATCACTACTGTACATCGGAAGGCTTCCCTGTCCATCAGAAGAAATTGTCATGCGGTCGGGATTTACTCCCGCATCTAACATCCGTTTGATACCATTACATACACGTACCTCATCACAGATAGTTTCCCAATAGTCAATATCCTCATTTCCGGTAAAGTCTACTGCTCCGCCTTTCAGTGCATACTCAAGCGACTTGCAGAAAAGCATCTCATTTCGATTGATATGTGTTGGCAATATTTGAGAAGCTGGTATCTCTGTCTCATCTACTACTCGTTCAATAAGATCTAAGCATCTCGGACTGTCGCCAAGATGAACATTTACAATACCAGCTTTCCCGGAAAGAACACCACCAAGTCTTGTATCCGCAATGACACGTGTAAATTCCTCAAAAGTCGGCTGTGAAGAACGATGATCAGAGATCGCAATTTCTCCAGTTCCAATGATCTCCTGAATCATCATAATATCTTTCACAATACTGTCAGTCAGTGTGCGAACCGGAATCTGATAACTGCCCGTATAACAGTATGCAGTCATTCCCTGCTCATTCAATCCTTTTGTCTTTGCAACCAGTGCACACATATCACGGCCAATTCCATCTGTTCCAAGGCAGCCAACAACTGTTGTTACTCCAAACTTCGTAAGTCCTTCCATCGTTGCTTCCGGAGTACGATTGGCGAATCCACCTTCGCCACCGCCTCCGAGTACATGCACATGACTATCAATGAATCCCGGGGTTAAAATTAACCCCTCTCCATTGATCATTTCTGCCTCAGAAAGAAATCCGTCTGCGGATATGGAACCTGCATCTTGAATCTTAACAATCTTATCATTGATTGTAAGCACATCTTTTTTCCCCAGATGCTGTGGAGCATAAACATCAATATTCTGAATTAATTTCATCATAAATCACTCCCAATTGTAAAGCGGACATTCGCAATCCGCTTCGCTACTTGCTCATGAACGCAGTCGCTTCGCAATCTGCGTTCAAATGCATGTTTTAGAATCCAATTCCAACTGCAATAAGAACTGTAATGATTGCACCAATCATTAAGACGCCAAGGAATTTCCACATGAATTTAATCCAGTTAGACCACTCAATCTTTGCAATCGCAAGAGAGCCGATCAGACATCCGGATGTAGGAACAATCAGGTTTGTAAAAGCATCACCAAGCTGGAATGCAACTACAGCTGTCTGACGTGAAACACCTAACAGGTCTGACAGTGGAGCCATGATCGGCATTGTGATCGCAGCCTGTCCTGTTCCGGATACAACGAAGAAGTTGAATATGGACTGGAACAGATACATAAGTACTGCTGCAACTGCTCCGGAAACTCCAGACAGTGTATTTGAAATATTATACATGATTGTATTGATAACTGTAGGTGTTGTCGGATCAGATCCACCAAGAACCTGCATGATACCCTGTGCCATAGCAACAACAAGTGCAGCACCGATCAGATCTTTTGCTCCATCTTTGAATGATGTTGCAATATCATTCAGTTTCATATCGTTCAATTTAAAGATAACTCCAATCACACCGGAAACAATTCCCATAATGAAGAACTGTGTAGCAATCTCTGGCATGTAGTATCCTTGGATCATGACTCCCCAAACTACCCATACTACTGTAGCAACCAGTGTCAGAAGAACTAAAATGTGTCCGAGACCAAATGAATGGCCTTCGTCAATTCCTGTTTTTTCATTCTGCTCACGGAAATATGCATCCGTCTTATATGCGATAGAGATTGTCGGATTTTTTTTGATCTTTGATGCATAGAACATCGTCATTCCGCAGCCGAGTGCTGTAAATACTACCCACATTACCATACGGAATCCTGCTCCGGAGAATACGTCAATACCTGCAATACCCTGTGCAATACCTACAGAGAATGGATTCATCCAAGATGAACCAAAACCAATCTGTGTTGCAACATAAGTAACAAGAACTGCAATCACTGAATCATATCCAACTGCTACAAACAGCGGACAAAGAATCATAGTAAACGGAAGTGCTTCTTCTCCCATTCCAAAAACTGCTCCACCAAGAGAAAACAGTACAAAAAGCACCGGAATCAGTAGTTTTTCTGCTCCCTTTGCCTTACGGATCAATCCGATCAATCCGGATTCAATCGCACCTGTACGGATCATGATACCGAATGCACCACCTACTACCATAAGGAATGCGATAATCTCGATTGCAGAACTATTTACGATTCCGTTATACATATAGTTAAAGAATCCTGTTCCACCATCTCCACTAAAGAGTGCTACTCCTTCTGTTACTACATTTCCTGCATCATCTGTCAGATACTGGAAACTTCCGTCTTTGATTACTGTACGAGTTTTCTCAACACCATTGATCATATATGAAATATCCTGCGTTTCGTAAAATCCCTTTGGAACAAGAAATGTCAGAAGTGCTGCGATAACAACTACTAAAAAGATGATAATGTAAGTATCAGGCACTTGGAATCCCTTGTTAAAAGACTTTAATCCTTTTCCTTCTTTTTTGTTCATGTTTGAGTCTTCCTCCCATTTTTGATATACTATATTAGTGTACCATAGAATGTTTAAAATCTAACTAAAAATTTGCATATAATGCAAAAATTTAACGCTCCTGTCATAAAAACAAGATTATAAAGATCCGTTTCTTATTTTTACAGCTGATCGTATTTGGCGGCACTGCCTTTTGCTTTTTCGACCGGATATTTTGCCTCGTTCTGTGACATCTTCATGTTAATGATCTCATCCGCATCCAGCCCAAGCTTGTCCAGCAGATTCTGACTGTAGACCATGACGTCTGCCAGTTCTTCTTTCACATGCTGCAAATCATATTCTTCATCAGACCATTGAAAACACTCCAGAAGCTCGGCTGCCTCAATCACAATGGATTTTGCAAGATTCGCCGGTGAGTGGAACTGATCCCAATCTCTGTCTTCTGTAAATTTTCTGATTCTGTCTATGGTTTCCTGTTTCATACCTTCTCCTTTATTTTACTGCTTTCAGCAAGGCTGCCCGTAATTCTGGATCGCAGGCGTAAATGTACATGCCGTTCACGCCACGGGTCATAAGTACCCGCACTTCGTGCTGAATTAACATTTCTCCAAATTTTTGTTTTGTTCCATCTGACATCGTTCTGTTTCGAATTGCCTTATTATTGTGGCTTTCCGATGGAGCAAATATAATCTTTCCATTCCGATATTTCACAGATGGTCCCAGTATCACACCCGCATAATTCAGATCAAATCCTTGAATAGTAAATGTAGAACCGACTTCATTGATCGTCTGCGGCTGCTCCGCCCATGCCAGACCACTGATCTTCCGCTTTTCCTTTCTGGAAAGTTCCGCGCCCAGTTCTCGATTCCATGGCTTGTGCCATTTTCCAATGACCACTTCCCAATATGCTCTTAATCGATCATCGGGTTTCCGTTTCTGACTATATTCCCAGTCATAAGTTGCAAGCACACGAGACAAAGCAGAATCTTTCTCTTTTGCTTTTTTCTGAATTTCCAGATCCAGCATTTCCGGATCGTCAAACACCTTGATCTGATAACCATCCACTGTATGCGGGATTTCCTTTAACTGCCCCTTCTTTGTGAAGGAATCAATCCAGTCCATGGTTACCGGGTCCGCCTGCATACGGAGCTGCTTATCCAGCACAATGTGATTTTCCGCCGCCTTCGCCTGATTTCTGTAATGTTCCAGAATCTGTGCCTCCCAGAACTGTTCTGTGGTAAGGATCTGATTTTCATCAAACATCACCACCGTTACCCGCGCCCTGGCAATAATATCCTTTAACTGATTTTCCCCATGATAGGACTGTTTACCCTGTGTCAGAAGCAAATGCGCCTCATCGACAAAAACCACGTCCACCGGATCATCTTCCGAATGATTATTGATAAATGTCGTCGGCTTGCTCACAACTTTTCCATACTTCGCAGTTAAACCAAGCTTCTCTGCAATCTGCTCATATACCGTGATCTGCTCATCATGATTTACCAACAGATAACATTTCAGCGTCTTCTCTTCTTCCTCTGCCTGGCAATACAGTTCATAAAAGGTACTGCTGTTCAAAACCGTCTTACCAGTTCCGGCCTCACCGTCTATGAAAATCAGCTGCCTGGTTTCGCCATTTTCAAGTGCCTTTGAAACCTTCTGAAGAATCAGTTCTCTTGCATCTTTCTGCTCTTTGGTCAGCTTATGAAGTGGCGATGCTTTATAAATCGCGGAATCCTTGATTGCACTCTCTGTCGGAAATAGTTCCTTATTTTCCTTCCGAAGTCCCCGCCAGATCCTGCCGAATATCTCATCCAGTTCTTCCACTGGATAATAACTGGTCTGCGGATTGTCCCGCAGATTGTGCACATGCTTTACACGCTCTGCACTCATCATATAATGCATCAGACGATTTTCAATATCCATGGTCAGTGATTTATTGAAATGCTCATGCCCTATAATGAAAAGCCTCGCATCCTTTTCCATCAGCTTTCTTTGCCATTTTGATTTATCTACAGCCGCATCATAATGCTGACGTGTCCGTTTGAAAATATCATTCGACTCTCCGACATAGACCTCAAAATCTCCGGAGTCCTGCCAATTGTGAATATAAACCGTTGGAAAATTCGCAATGATTTCCTGTGTCTTCTCATCCTCTGCAGGCAGCAATACATTTTCAAAAAAGTCCAACGCTTCCCGATTGTCTTTAATCTGCTTAATAATTGGCTTTGCTATGTTTGTCATCTTTTGCCCCATTTTTATTTATCGCCATCTGTACCATTTTCTCAAAAGACTGTGCGAAGCACTCATCGTCCTCTTTCGTGCGCTTTTTCGGTCCTTTGATGTGATTCTTGTGAGATCCCCGTCTCGCTTTTCCATTCAAATGCCTTTCCATCAACATCTGATCAATGTTCTCATTGGTATACCATCTGCCGGACTGATGAATGGCATAGACTCCTTTTCCAAGTGCCATGGCTGCCACGCCATAATCCTGGGATACCACAATATCTCCCCTGTGGCAAATGCCAATCAATTTGTAATCCACCGCATCCGCCCCGGCACCTACGATGATCACTTCGCTGTAATTCGAACGTAATACATGATTGGTATCACAAAGCAGGGTGACCGGGATTCTGTATCTCTCTGCTATTTTCTCTACGATGCCTACCACCGGACAGGCATCTGCGTCAATGTATATTTGCATGGTTGTTGTTCAGTTCTACTTTCTGTTAATTTATTCTATACTTCGTGCCTCTACCCTTCCCCTCAACGATCACAACACCTTTTTTCACCATTTCTTTCAATATCTTTGTTACCTTTGATTTTCCAAAAGGTACATACGGTTCAATTTCACTGATTGGCTTCGGCATGGTCTTGCTTAATATTTTATAGATAACCCGTTCGTCTTCCGTTAAATTCAGCGCATTTTCCAGAATCGGAAGAACAATTGTAATTGTATTTTCTGACACCACAAACTCCGGCAGTATCAGTTTCCCTTCATATAGCTGCTTTATCCTTGTAATCCCAGTTCCAAATATTTCGACAAATCCCAATCTGTAAAACACATTTGCCAGATTTCTGTTTCTCAATATAGAAAGCTTTCCGGATAAATACTCTTCCTCTGTTATTCCAGCGGGCAAACCTCCAGGAGAAATAATCTCAATTTTGTCATCAAACATTAAAACCCTGATCTGAGCTTCCACATCCCATACCCTGTGGATCAAAGCATTTGCAATTGCTTCCCTGAACGCAGCTTCTGGTATTTTTTCCATCTTCTTTCTGTCAGCGCCCTGTATCACCTCATACTGATAATAATCTCTATACATATCTACCGCTTTTTCATATGCTTCTAATATTGAGATATTTTCAAATATTGCCCTTTTCTGAATGACACTGATGTTTTCACCAAATTTCACAATATCAATTCCCGGAAAATGATTTCTATCCGCCAAAAGTCCGGCTGCATTATTATATCCATTACCATCGCTATACAGATTCAATGTTTTTAATGTATCTCGATTAAAGATTTCGATTTGGATACACTCTTTTAATTTATGCTGCAAAATCTCAAAAGACAAATCCTGATCTTCGCATGGCAGTTCTTCAAATCTGATATTTTTCCCCTCTAAAATAAGCCTTGATAATTCCAGAGTATCTACTTCTATCGTTGCTGTATCATTTCGCTTGTACGCTTTTGATTTATATAAATATGGCTTCTGAAGTCCACTTTGTACAGTAAGCTTTATCGTCCGATTATTATTCTGTATTTCAAGCATATAATTCGGTTGTGGAGAAATACTGTCATTAATTTTGTTTTCAATATCCAGACAGGCCTGCTTCACATCCGGCAATCCTTTGATATTTCCCTCGTCATCAATTCCAAAATAGATTGTACCGCCATCGTAATTTGAAAAAGCGCTGACCGTCTTTAAGAAAGTATTCGTAATCGTTTCCTTGAATTCTAATATCCTTGTTTCCCGCATACCGATTGCTTCCTTTCTAAATCTTATTGGTTATATTATATATAAAAACAGCCGCAAAAACAATCGTAAATTTTTGCGATTGTTTTTGCGGTCATTTTTAATTAATCGACTGTACATTCCAATTTCGTTCTTCTTGTAATTTAAATTCAGCTATCAATGCATCATAAGCATTCTGAAGATTAAGCCAATACTTTACGCTGGTACCAATCATTTCAGAAAGCTTCATTGCAACATCCATAGACAGACTCTGTTTTCCATGAATCAACAAACTCAAATTTTCAGGTGTAATATCTAATCTCTCTGCGAAATCTTTCTGTGTTAATTCACTTTCTTCCATGATTTCTTCAATATAATATCCCGGATGAAATACAACTGTATCATTACATTCTATGTAATTACTCACAATGTTTGCTCACCTCCACACATATCCCAACTGTCCATTATTTGCCTTGTTTTATTTATCGCGTGTTCAAAAAGCAACCGCAAATATTTACGATTGCTTTTTTGACCGTTTGTAAACGATTAATTCCAGCTTTTCCAAATATCAGGCTGATATCCCAGCGTCGACTGCTTTCCATTTCTCACTACCGGAGTTTTCAGCACCTGTGGATTTTCCAGCACCTTTGCAAGCTTGTCTTCCTCTACCGTATATTTAATGAGCGCGAGCAAATCCTTGTCCTTTCCTTCCCAGTTAATCATATTTTCCAGGCCACCATTTACCTGAGCAACGGAATTAAATTCTCCCTTACTCATGCCCTTTTCCTTCATATCAATAAACTGGTACTTAATCCCTCGTTCCTTGAAAAATCGTTCCGCTTTCTTCGTGTCATTACATTTCCTTGTACCAAATATCTGTATATTCATATCCGCTTATCCCTTCTGCATCTTTCATTGCCATCTGTACCATTTTCTCAAAAATTTGAAAACCTTTACATATATTATATCTCTTATTCAAAATATATCATTAGACTGCTAGTCCAATGACATATTCCTAAAGCCCTGCTTTTTCTGCAAAATATTGATATCTTTCCGATAAATATCAATATTATTCGGAAAGATATCAACTCCATTTGACTTTCTTCCGAATGAATCCTTCCGATCCTTCTTTATAAATGTAACTCTTTTTATGTTACATTTATAAAATAATACCAATTTTTATTCATTTAGCGACTGGAAGCAATCGCAATTTTTTACGATTGCTTTTACGCCCATCTTAAATCGATAAAATTTCGGTTACACATTCAGTTTTTACTAGGCAATATATTAATGAGTTTTGTTCTCAAATCATTCCATTTATTTGCATCTTTATTCCATTTTATATCATGTTCATCATTTTCCCAACGACAGCAGACATCAGTGGGATATTGTATCCTTTTTCCTTTATGCTCTTGACTATATGTAGTTTCCAACATATACAAATCCTTATGCCTTCGATTGTCATAAATTTCCCAAGTAATACAATTTGTCAATATAACCACATTACTTTTCTTTAAATACTCTTCTATTTCCTTTTCTGCATGCACTCGATCTCTCGCTTTCGGCGTTTTCACCTCCACGATTAATAAAGGTTTTTCTTTATTCTCCTCACCCAATTTCCAATAACGAGTAACCAAAACATCTGGAGTATATTGATCTGCAAATTTTTCTCTCGATATTCCTTTCCAATTTCTATATAGTGTTGACACATCAACAACATCAAACTCTTCTGCTATCGATTCTAGGAAAGGAATAATAATCCGATTTTGAAAATTGCACTCTCTACAATCATTCTTATAGTATTTATCTACTAATTTAATATATTCATCGTATTCCATGTATTTTCTCTATTTAAATAATAATATCTTCCTAATTTATATTGCTCTATTCTGGCATTCATTTTTCTTCAGAACTTTTATTTTCGTTTGCATGTACGCATATCCACCACTTTTATAAATGTAATCTATTTTATGTTATATTTATAAAATCACATAGCTTATCGAAAATTTTTCACCTACTCTTCAAGTCCTTTCATTTATCTTATTTTTAAAAATCTCAATCCAATAATTGCTCATCAGCTTCTATCAGCAATTCAAATATTGTCTCTTCTACAACCTTAACACACTCATCCGTATGTTTTTTAATGTCTTTCCCCCAGAAACGAATCACTGTCCATCCTTCCGCAAAAAGTTTCTTATCGACTTCAATATCACGCTCTCTATTTTTAGAAATTTTGCTAACCCAATATTCTGCATTATTACTTTTCTCTAACCTGGGCTTAAGAACTTCCCAATCCTTTCCGTGAAAGAACTCTCCGTCACAAAATATTGCAATTTTATACTTTGTGAGTGCTATATCTGGTTTACCCGGAATATCTTTACAATTTTTACGATACCTGTAGCCTTTCTGCCACAATGCTTTACGCAATATAACCTCTATCCGAGTATCTTTCGATCGAATACGTTGCATATTTTTATGTCGTTGCTCTTTAGTAAGGTTATCCATAGTATCACCTCATAAAAATCATATTCCTATAGTATTCTGCAAATCATTTTAAATCTGTCATACTCTATCTCTTTTGTCAACACCACAAATCATTGTTACATCTATTACTTACTCAATCTTACCTTGAGGTTCACTTTTATTCAATTGGTGCTTTTAATAAATTACAGGAATTCTCTTTACAATTTTTTTTGCATAATCCCTTCTACTTGTAATATAATTTCTTCTGATAACAATAATTCCTTTTCAATTGCACCATCTTGATTCAGTACCATAACAATACTACAGCAAAGGAAGAAACAAATATGTTCCAATCATATATCACGCAAACTCTACCAACAATTGAAAAACAGCTAAATGGTATTCTTCAAAAGATAAACCATTCTATCCCCTTTGCCCTTCACATGTATACAGACCAGTTTGATAATATATGGGTAACCTTATCCGCCATATCACCTGAAAATATTGATCCTCAAATTTTACCACCTTCCAATTCTGTCAAAATTTCTTACATGCGATTATATTGTTCCGTAGAAGAAATTTATCTTGACCGATTAGCTGTTCATCCCATATTACAAGGGCATGGTCTCGGCACATTATTAATGAATTATGCGAAAGACATTGCACATAACAATAATGTATCACTTATAATTGTACATCCTAGTTATGGAGTGACTGTCCCCCATACTTATTCATCAACTAATTTTTTACAAAGTATATTTGGATCCGAAAATACTGTGAACGAAAATACTCCAGAAAAATTTTATCTTAAAAATGGATTTGTCGATTGCATAGAGGATTCTTCAAAAGTGATTTACAAACTTTGATTTGTAAAAAGCCTCAAAAAATGTTATATTATTGCAATATTTATGTTATAGAGGTATTGTATGAGTTTTAGCAAGGATATAAAATCCATTCGGCATAAATGCCTACTAAGCCAGCAAGATTTCGCAAAAGAACTGGGCGTTTCTTTTGCTACTGTAAATCGCTGGGAATCAGGAAAAAATCAGCCCAATTTCAAAACCAAAACACTAATAAAGAACTTTTGTGCAATCCGGGGAATTGATTATGACCCAAGTTCGGAATCATCGGAGGAATAGAATGAAATATACGGTAATTGATCTTTTTGCCGGAGCCGGAGGACTCAGCCTCGGTTTCAAGCAGACAAATAGAATAAATATTGTCGCTGCGGCCGAAAACAATCCCAATGCAAGGAAAACATACAAACGCAATTTCAAAGAAGTTGAACGATTATATTCTGATGTAAGAACCATTGATTATGCAGAGCTGAAAGATAGCGTAGGTAAAGTGGATATTGTTATAGGTGGCCCGCCCTGTCAAGGATTTTCCAACGCCAATCGCCAGCATTCTACAATTATTAGTATGAATAACCGACTTGTCAAAGAATATGTTCGCGCTATCTGTGAACTACAGCCCAAGGCTTTTGTAATGGAAAATGTCGCTATGCTTCGTTCTCAAGTCCATCGCTTTTTAATTGAAGAAAACGATTTGCAGGATGAACGAATCTTGAAGCTTACACTCAAAGAGGATGCAATTGAGCTTCTCCAAAAACAAAGTTGTGATATCTCCTTGGAAGATTTAATTAAACTTGCGGCTGCGGATTCCCAATATAAATGGGCAGAATCTTTTTATAAAACAATAAATTTGCTTTACAGATATCGTATCAATCAGCCGAAGTTTAATTCTTCATTAGAAAAGCATTCAGCCAAATTGGCCTTTCAGCTAAAAGAAATCTTAGGCTTTTCAGAAGAGTCCGAACTTACAAATGTTCTACAGCAATATGATATCAATATGGCAAATCAGTTATTGCATTATATGGACTGCAAACAGGATTTTTCCGAAACAATTATTTCCATCGAAAAAGCCATTTCCATTCAACGTGCACTAATGAAAATGGATGAGCTGAGAGACAATAACATACATATATTTGAATACCGGGAAAACGACGAACATATAACCGCCATTGTAAAGTCTTATGCCGTCCTTGATTACATCAAAGGTATTTTAGAACATGAACCATATAATTACAAATTGAGCGAAAACACGTTAAATGCAATAAATTATGGTGCTCCTCAGCGGAGAGAACGTTTTATTCTTGTTGGATTAAAAGATAATCTAAATGCAGAATACAAAATTCCTACTCCTCAATATACGGAAGGAAATTATCGTACTGTATATGATGCCATTTCAGATATCCAAGAGATTACACCTTTTACAGAGTTGACTGCAGATTATATTGAATTGCCACCACATCCTGATGCAACTGGACTTGAAAAAGAGTTAAGAGGAAAACTTCTTTACAACCATATTGCAACAGCAACTAGAGAAACTGCTATGGCACGATTCAAAGCACTTAAAGCTGGAGAAAATTTTCATGACTTAGATCCATCATTAAAAACTACCTACAGTAATGCTGCAAGAACGCAAAATACAATTTACATGCGGCTGAAATATAAAGAACCTAGTGGAACTGTTGTTAATGTTAGAAAGTCTATGTGGATTCATCCCGAACTGGATCGAGCAATTTCCATCAGAGAAGCAGCCAGACTGCAGACATTTCCAGACACTTTCATTTTTGAGGGCACAAAAGATTCTCAGTACCAGCAAGTTGGGAATGCCGTTCCGCCTTTCCTTGCTCGCGCAATTGCCAACAGCATCATCTCCATTTTGGATAAATGTTAAAAAACCGGGCTTTCCGTTTACACGGTAGCCCGGCTTTCTATTAAGCCTCTTTCACTTTATCACATATCTCTATTGCACGTGCATAGATTTTATCATATATTCTCTGTTCTGGAAGGCAATCCAAAATATAAATACCACCTAATAAATTCAAATATTTAGCCAGATCTCCAAAGCGATCCGTATTAATTGCCAGTCCATTCGCTTTGGCATCAATGATGGCACTTAAAAATGGTCGAATTATCGCCGGATTATTCGATGTATTTCTCTCAAGTGCATGCATGATATAGTCTGAACTTTCACATATAAATCTTGTCAGTTCCCATGGATCTGTACGTTTCTCATCATATGTAAGTCGTCCTATCCACCATAATCTTGACATTGCATTTCTTGTCAAAGATCTTCTTCCAGATTTTTGTCCAAAGAAGAAATGGTCTTTAACTGAACTTACTGTACATTTCCCATCTATATTCCATCTATATTTTACATAATTCCAAAACGACCCAAGACAAAGTCCTGCCCACAACCGCTCATCTGAAGCCTGAGAATCACTCAAGAAATTTAAGTTGCTATATACTCGAATTGCATTTTCTGCCTCTGTAAGAAATGCTTTCGATGGATCTGCAGACATATCGAGTGAGAACTCTGGTATATCTTGAAATTTCGTATCTGAAAAAAGTGCATTTCCCAATTCATCCTGTAACCATTCAGATGAACTCAGTTTGAAGTTATCTACCCATTTATCTAAATTGGATTTGATTAAATCAATATTATCGTAACTGATAAATTGTAACTTCATTATTCATCACCTCCAGCAACACCAAAGCTACTTGTCATAAATGCGAAAGCATCCGACAAAGGATCATTTATCAATTTTTGCGCCAGAATCATAAAATTCAACGTATCAAAAGCTTCATCCTCAATATCACAATCAAATTGTGTAAGCAATGCCTTTGACAGAACCTTATACCATAACGTATCAGAATTTTCAGATCTTTCCTGCGGTGACATTGCCCTAAGCTCCTCCAATACATACACAAGTGCCGGAACAACTGTAAGTGAATTTAAGATAGCCTGTGCTTGAGGCGTTGTACTCAATGCTTTATAGCTGTAAAAATCATTCATAGGTAACTTGATAATGATTTTTCGCTGAGACATATCTACCAGCATTTGCTTGCAACTAGGATCTGGATTCCTTGTAATGTTAAAAATAGACGGCGTATTTGCAAGATCATCAATATCCTTTGTAATATCTACCGTATACATTTTTCCTACTGCCATCACACAGCCTGCTTCAATATCAAAAGACCGGCCTTTATAATCATCATGAAATTCTGGACTACTATAACCGGTAATATCTTTAACCGCAACAACAAATGAACAGATTTGAAGTTTTCCGTTTACTGATTTACTAAGCAATGTATAAACTTCACTTACTTTATCCGTTTGCACAACTGTACGAAATCCTGTTTGAGCACACTCTATATGATAAACATACTTTGCAACTCCTGTTCTAATACATTCCAATAAACTTTTACTCGTAAGAGAAGCCACAAAATCTATTCTAAGATTGTATCCATCTCTTACAATATCTATGGTCGGTTGAAATATCCCTTCTTTATAGTCATTAGAGTACGGAGACAATACTGGATACGGATACAACTTATACTTGATTTCCATACGCTTTTACCTCCAATGAACAATAATCTTTATAAGCAAGTTGAATATCAATTCTCACAGGTTTCTTCTCACTAAATGTAAGATTCAATATTCGATTACCAGAAACTCTTAAATCCGGACAATCAGAACATATAGCCTTTACTATAGTTGCATCATAATTTTGTGACTCTGCAGACATGAACACATCCAGCAACCCATTTGTTGCTGAAACACTCGGTGTAAATACAATAGTGTATTCACCAGTATTTTTATTTTTCATCATACTCCGAACGCTTATGGCTGCTATTGAAGATAACTTCTTTTTATGCTCAATCGGTGCATTTCCTCCCCCATCACCAGGATTACTTCCACCGCCATTGCCACCATGTCCACCGGCACCCTGGCTACCACTTCCGCCTTCGCCCGGTATATCCGTTACTACGACTTCACCATCCTCGTCATCGACCAATGTATTTCCCAAATCTCCCGTCGGAACCTCTGACTGTTTCGGTGCAATTTCTGTGACTTTGACTTTTATATCCTTGATTGAGTCTCTAATAGCTTCGACACGTTCCTCATTCTCAGTTTCTTCCACATCATTAGCAGAAAGGTATTCACCAACTGTCGGATCTAATGCATCTTCTGTGTCATCATTTTTCATTTCATCGAGGGATCTTTTAATAAATTGAGTTAAATATTTCAAAAGCCTTGTTGCTTTTGCTTTATTGTCGGCTCTCTCAACTTCCCATTCTATATGTTGTGGATTTTCAAGGTTTCGTAAATAGGCATTTATTGCATCTCCTTCAATAAACAATGTTCCGGCAAATGGTATAAGCCCATTGATATTTCCCTTATCCTTGATTTTCATACCTGTTTGTCTAATCATTGCAACCCGTCTATGATACGCCGGCATAATAATCATATTCAACGTCAATTTTCCTGCAATTTCTGGATCATCAGTAATTTCATTCGTGAATGTACGTGCTCTTTTTTCATCCGTCAATGTCTGGTAATACTCATCCGCATGCTCATTAAAATATTCTTTATATGTTGCCATTAATTCAGGTAATGTTTCTTTACTTATCGTAATTCCATCTACATCAACAATAAGAGACTCTTTATAAACAGCATATAAAAAACCATCCAGAACAGATGCGATCAACTGATTTTGCCAGCCCTTTTCTCCAGTAAAACCTGCAATAAAAATATCAGTTCCCGTATCTCCTGCTTTTCTCTGATAATCTGGATTCAGAGAATATTGTTTATATGTAGGACTGTTTTTATCATTTCCATAAAATCCGGTTCCCTGTGTAATTTCACTTTTTTTATTCTTAAACGAAGTCAAACGTGATACTCCCTGAGATGCAGAAGCTCCTTCAATATCATTCGTACTATAAAACACAGTTCTTATTGATGAGCAAGCATACGGTGCAAATTTTCCTATTCCAAACGAGCCTCCATTGCTTCCACCCTTATCTGATGCTCCACTCGATTTTATAAGGTTACTCCATGGTGAATTATATTCTTCACGCGCACCTGTCAAACCTGATGTATTAAAGTCACTAATTCTCAAACACAGAATAGTTGGTTTATGAATTGCACCCAATGCCTTTCTGAAAAAAGTTTTTGCCTTATCTGATTTTTGCTGCGACCAAAAATCAAGGCACTGTTCCAAAGCATATTCCAAATTTGAGAAATCTGGAATACTCTTCGGTTCGATTTCAAATGTACTAAATTCAATTTTTACTGGTTTTCCATTTTCAATTCCTGCATCAAGAGAGTTCTGACAAATTTCTCTTGCCAAAGATTTTATTGGTGTACCCTTGAAGGTCTCAATTCCTGAATCAGCTATTCCAAAAATTTGTCCATAGTTATTTGACGGAAAATTCCATTTTTGCGTTAAGTTAAACATTCCCTTATAGCCCCTTTCACTTTAGTGAAAATCTTTGAGGTTTATCGGTTTCCGTCTTGCTGAATTTCTTTTTTGCCTCCCGAACCTCATCCTCTATTGCTTGAAATATTTGTTCTACATCATCTTGGGAGTATTCATAAACCGATGTATTTGAACAATTTCCGAGCAACTGCAACGTATCAATTATTTTGTTTGTTCTTGCTTCTGCTAATCTTACAAACTTTTCGTGTTTGCTTTCTTCGGCCTTTTTTTTCACCGGATGTCCTCCTCTCTTCTTAATCCTAGCGTATCACACTAGCAATTATGCGTCAATAATATTTCTAAAATATTAGTAATATTTTGAAAATATTATAATTATTTTTCTTTTATATACCACATTTCAATTATATTTATTTTCAATCACTATCCATTGCAATCTTTTAAGAAAATTTTTTCTAAAATAATTGATTAGTTATTAAAAACACCACGTTAATATATAAGAACTTTTTCAAAATCAAAAGTAAATTTCACCTTATAGTCCAAATTTCATTTTCTCAAAATAAACATGACAGAGAATTACATTTTTCCATGCACTTGTCAGTATACTATCGGACACGTATATCATACAAACTACGAACTAATTCTCTTTTTTGACAAAAAAACAGACATCCTCTACCGTCCAAAGTGTAGGATGTCTATTTCTTATAGATAATCATTTTTACTGAGGGCAAATCAGACTTCACATCCGATTTACTTTCTGATTTGATCATACACTAGGGTTTTTACATTTGCAAGTACCTGACGCTTTAAAATTATAAACTGGGCGAATCACTGTTACGATATCTACTGCATCCTGCACCGCGTCCATAATATCGTCCAGCGATTTGTATGCCATAGGGGCCTCATCAATTGTTCCCTCATTTACAGAAGTGGTATAAATTCCTTCCATCGAATCTTTATACGCTTCAAGACTGAGTGTGTTTTTTGCCATCGCACGAGACATAACTCTTCCAGCCCCGTGCGGCGCCGAATAGTTCCATTCTGGATTTCCTTTTCCAACCGCTATAATCGAACCATCTTTCATATTAATCGGGATCAGAACTTTCTCTCCTGCATAGGCTGAAATAGCTCCTTTACGCAGAATCATTTTTTGAGTGTCAATATAGTTATGAATGGTATGAAATGTATCAACAGAACGTATTCCAGTTCTTTCCAAGATGATTTCTGCTATCTTCTCTCTGTTTCTGCATGCAAACTTCTGACATATCTCAATATCATGCAAATAATCCTCCAGAAATTTTCCATAAAGCCAACATAAATCAGCCGGGACATCTGGTATCTTTACATCATATTCCGATTCTAAATTTCCTAAAGCAGTCTGAATTTCTTTACGCCTTCCAGCAGCCTTATAGGTACGGATAATCTCATCTTTTCTTATAAAATAATCTTCTTTTCCAGAATGAAGGTCGATTGCAAGCTGTTGATAGATTTGTGCTACCTGCTTACCAAGATTCCTACTTCCAGAATGAATGATTAAATAACAAGTTCCATCTGTATCTTTATCTATTTCTATAAAGTGATTTCCTCCTCCAAGTGTTCCAAGTGATCTTTCCAGTCTTTTTGTATTTTGCAGTGCACGATAACACCGAAGCCCTGTAAGATCAAACCTCTCTATTCTGCCACCCCAGGTATCCAGCCCAGATGGAATATAATGACATACTTCATCTATTTTTTCAAAATCAAGATGTAGGTCTTCTAATTTTACCGTATACATTCCGCAACCAATATCTACTCCTACAATATTAGGACATACTTTATCTATTACAGTCATTGTAGTTCCTATGGTACATCCTTTTCCTGTATGTACATCTGGCATAATTCTTATCTGACTGCCCTCTGTCAGCCCGTAATCACACATTCTGCGAATCTGCTCTATTGCACTGTCCTCTACTGTTTTTGCATAACAAACCGCCGTATTTACTTTCCCTTTTATCTCCAACATTATATCCTCTCTATCCCCTGTTTTTGACGTCATGCCGTTATTTTCGCATAGCGCTCACTTTCCAATATTTTCATCATATATGTATAAGGCGAAAGCTGTCCTCCCATTGTCATCTGAAACAGCTTTGGTGTTACTCCTGAAATCAACACGACTCCCTGCTCATTCATAGTCACAGGCTGCTGACAATATCTGCCCGCGACATTCCAGAATATAATTTGTGGCAGTCTGTAGTGATTCTCCTCATATTTTTTTCTTGCATTTTCAAAATTTGTTTCAGAAGCATTTTCAACACAACAATTAAATTCCATATCCGAAATAATAACAAGTTTAGACGGCATTTCTTCCTGTGACATATGATTTTCCATAGCTGTATGCAATATTAAATCAAATACAGATTCCAGATTCGTATCTGCAATTTCATTAAATGTCATAATATACCGAAGCTTGTCTGCAAATGTTTTCCCTTTCATTTCTATCAACTGCGGCCGGGCTGAAAATTCAATAAAATGATTTCTGAATCTTCCTTTGTTGTGGTCTGCCAAATAGATTCCAAGGGATAATGCCACGGCAGCAGGCAGTGGTCTGCCAGACCAGTACATTGATCCGGAAGTATCAATTATAGCAAGGGCATCTTCATTGTTTCCATAATCTGGTAACGAATCCCATGTCGCATTCAATATTCTTTTCTCAGCTTCAGAAATATTTTTCAGATCTGCATTCAAATATGGTTCCACCAGCTCATACGGACACACATGATCTGCATGCAATTTTGCCTTTCCTTCAGACAGCAGTGAAAGAAATGTATGGTACCGTTCTTCATCATTTCGTTCAAATGCATCTCTATACTTATACATTGCTCTGGAGGGCTGTTTTTCATAATCAAAGGAATAGTCCTTTTCGCGAAGATAATTCTCAATGATATGAATTTTGGAGCGGAGCAGTACTACATTTTTCCGGTATGCAGCATCATTCATGCCAAATGCTTGTGCAATTCTTTTGGCATTTCGAACCGCCTGCTTATTAGATGTATTTACAGAAGGTAGCCATTTTGCCAGAAGTGATACATGTTCTCCTGCTGATGCACAGTGCAAATCTTCCGTAAACTGCAACTTAAGCAAATCTAACATTTCTTTTTCACAGGGAGTATCCAGAAGTGTAAGCAAGTCATCAAATCTGCCATATTCTGAAATATATGTTAAATTTTTCTTCACAGATTCTGTTTCATTTTTCGCAAGCCATAAGAGGATGGTGCGAAATACATGGCGTTCCCCCAGACCTCCTCTTATGTCTCTGGCATAGAAAAGGATCTTCATAGCCAGATCTGCATTTTCCGTATATGCACGTATAAAGCAATTGATGATCTCTTCATCACCTGCATGTCTGAATGCACCAATAGACGCAAACAGATCCAAACACTCCGATCCACTGGTTTCATATGTAGCTGCACCATTTTCTGTCTCCGTCATCCGCACCTTCTGTTTCAGCAAATCCAACATCAGAACTCCTCCTTTTCTACGCTGTCTTTGATACAAGATGCTTTCCGTAATACAAACCCGGGATCACACCGGGCAACAGCCTGAGTCTGAGTCAGGTGCTCTTCTACATAAGCGATTGTATTCTTTTTCCATTGCTGTGAGCATCTTTACTGTTATTTTACTTTTTTTTATTCTTTTTTCACGGAAAAAAAGTTGCGAACACTTAGTGCTCACAACTTTTCTGATGGATCAATCTCTGTTTTATAAGATCTACAAAACTCTGAGGCGCCGTAACTTTTATCATTGGGCCAAATGAAAGTATCCTGATAACAAGCTCCGTCTCATCTTCTTTATCATAATAAACCGTTACAGAATACCGGCTTTCATCTATTTGCTCTGCTGTCTTTTGAAAATGTGCAAAATGTAAAAGAACTCTTTCCAGTGCATTTCTCTGATCTGTCAATTCAAAAACCACGCTTCTTGGTTTTGGCACAATTCGCTTTTCCTGCCCTGGCTCAAATGTTTCACCACAAGGCTTACAACTCATGATTCTTCCCAGATTAATCGTACACCCAAAACGTTCATCTGCTCCAATCAGTCTGAATTTATCATCCTTCTCTGAATACTCAAGATACTGAGGTGCCATCACGTATCTGGCCGTTTTTCCTTTTCTGGTTCGCACCACAATATCCAGAGAATATTTTTTTCTGATTGCATCCAGAATCAAACGAAAATTTGCAATATATGTGGGATCCTGATAAGGATCCCCATCATTATATTGATCAAATATAATCACATCTGATGGAAGAAATAACGGTTCTACATCTGGAAAATCAAACTGCATTTCTCCAAATAAGCGGACGCGCGGATCACAGAAAACTGCTTTTAGCCATCTTTTCTGTAAGGTTGATAGCGGCATGGATGGTCTGTTTTTTATAGGAGTTGTCCCATCTTTTTTTATCAACTGCCATTTTTCATCCCTGATTGCATCCGGAATCGTTACTTTACTCTCTTCAAATGCATACTGCTGTATGATTCTTTTCATCTCCTGCTCAAATACGGGATGTGCAACCGCTTCCGTAAGTATTGCTGCAATTGTATTGTAATAAACACCATAGAACTCACTGAAAATCAATCACTCATCACCTCCGATTCCATAAAGTGCATACATTTCCTCTAAATCTGCTTTGAACTGTTTCTCTAACTCTTGATTTGAAAAATGAACCTCTGTAATTCTGCAGATAAAAGTTCTGATCCATGGAATCATCTCTGCTGAATCATATACATCCGCAGAAAAGTGACTGGTATTTGAATCCAGATGCACAACCGTTCCACATCGTTTTTCCCGCTCCAGGCGATTTTTGATATGCTGTTCATCATCCGCATAATGAATTGTAAACTCGACATGTTCCATTCGAGCACCCGAAGTGCTTTGTGTATTGACGCCCCATATATGAGGAATCATATGGTTAAATTTACTTCGTACCGTGTCAAACTGCTCACTTATCTCTTCTACGTTTACAGATACCATATGATCCACTCTGAATGCATGGATTCTTTTAAATTGTGGTTCATATGCCATAAGATATTGCCTTCCACTCTGCACACTGAGCATGATTTTCACAGGAATTACATATATATTGAGGTCACGGTCCCTGTTTCTGCTTATCATTTTTAATGTGATGCCACGTTTTTCACTGATTGCAGAAAAAATGGTGTACAAAATCTCACTATCCATCGTTCCTGTTATGTAATGATGCTTAAATGCAAAATGATTATCATGATCATCTATTTTATCAAGGAGAAACGATCCGATCACACCGCATGGAAGTACTTCTGAAAAATAATCCAACAGATCCGGATCCACGTTGATGCTGCTGTCAGATCTCCTGTAATAAATTGCTTTTCCTCTTCTCTCTGTAGTCAGAAGACCTTCCTTTTCATATTCTTTGAGTTTTTTCCGCACTGTCGACTCATCAAACATTCTTGGCTCTGAGAACTGTGAGAGATACTCATCCACCTCTCGGGTAATTTCTCCCAGTGACATACTGATGTCAGGATTTGACAGAATATCAAATAGAATAAAATGAAGCGTAATATCTCCATCTGTAAAACTCTTTGCTTTCCATGCTTTAAAGAGAGGATTGTGACCGGACAAACGACTGTCTATCGAAATAAAAACGTTTTTTCCTTCCGCAGTCTGCCGAAACTTCATATAATTGCCGAGCCAGCTTTCCAATCTACGTTTTTCATCATCATAAGATCTCGCGCTTTTTCTGGTGTATTTTTCTCGGCTTTTGAATCCATAAACATAAAATTCTCTCATATAATCACGAATGCGATTAAAATTTTTCACCAGTTCACTATATGCCATATATTCCCCTTAATAATTTTCCACAAACTCTTCTGCCGCTTTCCGCATCTGTTCCACCACCGATACCGGTCTGGTAACTTTTACATTTTTTCCAAGACTGAATATCCACCCGAAGAACTGCGGACTGACATTGACATCCACCGCACATTCGCTGTACTCTGCATTGACCGGTCGGAAGGTAATATCTTTTCCAAAGCGATCGATAAACACACCACACATACTATTAGGAAACTGAATATGTACTTTTTCTTTATTTCCCTGATACAGGCCAAACGTTGCTTTCGCATAGGCTGCCATATCAAAATTTTTGAAGATTTGTTTTGGCAAGCATGATTTTTGTCAGATAACTTAATTTTAATTTTTGATTGGAACTTTTGGACATGATGGCTCCCCTCTTTCGGATGTATTTATGCTCACATTATAACAGTTCTTCAAAAAATAATCTGCTATATCATGCAAATTGTCACCCAATTCTTCCATTGAACTAATATTTGTTTTTTGCTATACTATTTGTATAATCATTCAGAAAGCAGGATGTGATTTTCCGATGTCAGATGCCCTCTAGTTCCAAAGGAGGGTGATGCCCTATGAACACAATGGAAGTCTTAACTTTGTTGTTAGCAATTTTCGCGGCTCTGTCTTACATAGACAATCATTTCGACAAAAAGAAATAGCATCCCACTCGCCCAAGTAGATGCTATTTCAAATTTGATACAAATTTTACTGAGGGCAAATCGGAGTCACATCCGATTCACTTTCTGATTTGATTATACACTAGGGCGCTTGTCATTTCAAGCGTCCTTTTGTATCTTATTGAAACTTACAGATAACGAAAGCGGAAGTGACTGTCTGTGAAAGGAACGTCCGCAGTCCCGGTACTTCATGAGAACGAGTCGAAGACGATGTTCGAATGTTAGTACCGTTGGATCTTGACTAAAGTGCAAGCGGTTCCGCTCACAGACTGTCACTTCCACATTTATTTAATCTGTCAGCTCATTTTTACACTCTTCATATGCAAACAGCGCTGCTCCCAGTGCTCCGCAGAGCTGTGCTTCGTCGCAGATATAGAGTTTGGCGCCGAGTTTTTCTTCCAGTGCCTGTATGATACCCTGGTTTTTGGCAACGCCGCCGGTCATCATATATTCGCCCGGGTTATCTTTTCCGAGGCGGGCCGCGAGGGCGCCTACTTTGGATGCGACGGACACATTCAGGCCGTGGATGATGTCTGCCACTTCTTTATTCTGTGCCACCAGAGAGACCACTTCTGACTCGGCGAAGACGGTACACATGCTGGAAATGACTACATTTTCTTTCCATTCCAGTCCTTTGGTACTCATTTCTTCCAGGGAAAGTCCCAAGGTTCTTGCCATCATTTCCAGAAAACGACCGGTTCCGGCTGCACATTTATCGTTCATCAGGAAATTTTTCACCGCGCCATTCTCGTCAATGCTGATGGCTTTGATGTCCTGTCCACCGATATCGATGACAGTACGGACATTGGGATTCAGGTAGTGAGCTCCTTTGGCATGACAGGTGATCTCTGTGACGCTGTCATCGCCACTGTCGATATAGGCGCGTCCGTATCCGGTGGTGACGATTCTGACGATCTCTTCTTTCTGAATACCTGCTTTTTCCACTGCCAGATCCAGACTCTTTTCCGCACTCATCATAGCTCCGCCGCCGGTGGGGATGATCATGGTGGATTTGATCTTTCCGTCCTGATCGAGAATCACGACGTCTGTACTGGTAGACCCGCTGTCAATTCCTGCTGTATAATAAACTCCTGTCTTCATTTTCTCTCTTGCCTCCTCGCTGATTTCTTTTCCTGGATTTCCATTCTCCGATCCTTCTACTGTCTCTGAAAATGCCTGAATTCTAGTGAGTAGCTGCCCAGCACTCTGACTGGTAAAATCTGTTTCGATCTTGAGCAGCGGCACTTTGATTTCCTTTTTAATGCTGGCATATTCAAATCCGTAATAGTCGCAGAATTTGATGGTATGGTAAATGATTCCCTTCAGGTTTGGGTCCAGATACAGTGCTCTTCTTCTGGTGCTGTTGTTCATTCGGAAGCAGGGCATCTGTCCGAGAAGGGCATCCGCATAGGCGAGAAACAGGGCGTCTTCGTCCAGGTTCTGCATTTCTTCCGGGACTACTGCAAGCTTTCTTCCGCAGGTACAGGTGAAATTTTCCACATCCATCCGGATATTTTCCTCGATCATCTGCTCCATCAAACCGCTGACACGCACTCCCATGACTCCGATATAAGGTTTCTTTTGCGCTTCGTATTTCCGGAAGGAATGAAAAAATGCCTCCTTATTAAAATCTTTTCCGGAATATGCTGCATAAGCATCTTTCAGTCTGCGGATTGCTCTGGCAAATTTTACTTTTTCGCACTCATTGTCCTCATGAGGCAGATCCAGCATGTAGAGGAATTTGCATTTCCCGGTGTTCTTCACAATATCGTAGACTCTTCGCATGGAATCGCAGCAGTTTACCATGACCAGCTCGTCGGCTTTTCCTTCCAGCACGGCCTGGATAACGGATTTTCCAAATCCACACAGATTGGCATGGGCGATCTGATCGGACATTTCAAAATTTTCCGGCATTTCCTCAAGGACTGCACATTCTTCGCCAAATCCTTTGAACAGCTCTACCGGTGTGTATTTACAGACGTAATGTATCATAACTCTTTCTCCTCCTTGCCTTCTTCCAGCATTTCCACAAATGCCTGGAGTCTGGTGGACACCTGTCCATCACTGGTATTGGCCGGATTGCAGCCGTCACCATCTAGAATCATGGTCGGGATTCCTGCTTTTTCCAGTGAACTCTTGATCAGGCTGGATGCGCCGATAGTTCCTTTGCATCCCCAGTGTGCGAACAGGATGCCACCGTCGGCTTCGGTTTCTCTGGCAAGTTTCTCTGCTACCTGAATTCTCTGGCTGACGCTTCCATTATAAATGCTGTAGACCATCTTCTCCGCCAATGCCTCATAAGGATCTTCCTCATGCATCTCCTGAAATCCATCCGCCACGAAATCACAGGCGCGGATATGCATTTTCGTGCTGTAATTAAAGATCTCTTTTACCGGGGCCTGTAGAAATGGCATGATGTGCATCCAGATCACATGCAGTCCTTCGCCCTTTGGCGCTTTTTTCACATCGTTTAACAGCATTTCCGTATATTTGACAGAGGCTTCTGACCCTGCCAGAAGATGGCACATGAAAATCGCATACAGCTCATTGGTAATCGTGGTAACCGGATCGTGATCTTTCCGCAACGTCAACTGCTGCTGATAATTGGAAGATGCTTTCCGGCTGTTGGCAACTGCCTGCTGGACAGCCTCCTCGGAAATGTTCTTTCCGGTAACTTCTTCCAGAAAATGCTTCAGTTCCCGCAGCTGCTCCGCCACATAGACAACAGAGTCCTTATTTTTCTCATAGGGAACATCAATATAAAATCCCGGAATGTCATAAGTTTCTTTCAAATATGGAAATGTCATCATATTTCCATCACAGGCCAGGTTGGTATAGACCATGCATTTGGGCTTTGGCAGCAATCCTGTCAGCGCAGCCCCCAGAAATACTCTGTGGTAAGAGCACATAGTCTCCGGAAATCCTTCTTCTTCCGTCTTTCTTAAAAATGTCTGCTCACATTTGGTTCCCGCCATAAAACAGGACAAGGCTTCCACCGAATAGGGAGTCAGACCTGCTGCCGTCAGAAGTTCACCCGGCACAAAAATACTTACCATAGCAGCACTTTCCGGCTTTTCCAGTGCTTGGATAATTCTCTGCATAACCAGTCTTGCCGCATACTGTCCTGATGCGGGAAGTCCCCTGTCCGGGAAGATTAACAACCGCTTTTCCTGCAGCCTGTATCCTGTCAGAAGAAGCTTTCGAGCTTTTTCCGAGTTTTCCAGAGACATATTGCCCACTGCTGATCCAAATTTGTCTGTAATGCTCATTCTCATAACCTCCATAATCATAACAAAAAAGAAATAGCATTCCCCTCTAAAGTGAATGCTATCCCCAGATGAAATTATACGCTTGCATTTTTTAATTTGCAAGCATCCTTTTTCAGTTACTCTCCGGCTTATGCTTCAGCAGATACAGCTTCATCGCAATTTCCACAAGCGACCGGTTATTATGATCCGCCAGATCCAGATTCAGTACTTTACAGATCTTGGAGTATCGATATTTGATGGAATTATAGTGAATATAAAGTCCTGCAGCGGATTCTTTCAGATTCCAGCCATTCTGCAGGATTTCCTGCAGGGTGGGCAGAAGTTCTCCGTGATATTTCCGATCGTAATCCTCCAGCGGCTGAATATATTGTATACACAGTTCCTCTGATTCCGGACTGTTCATAACCGGAGCCAGAAGCCGGTAAAGACCCAGCCGGTTATAGAAGAGAATCCGGTCAAACCATTGGAGAGAATATCCCAGATTGATGGCAACTCTGGCTTCGGAGTAACTTTTGGAAATATCACGAATATTTTCATAATATTGTCCGATACCAAGCGTAATGGTAAATGGGCTGACCATTTTCAGGCGGCTCTGCAGGCGCCTGAAGGTCTGCTCCAGCTGTTCCGGCAGCCCTTCCCTGCTGTCCTCCGGCATAGAGATGATAAATACGATCAGGTCACTCTGTCGAAAATATTTGGACTGGGGGAACATCTGATGCATTTCCTGAATAGAATGGCGGAAAATGATTTCCGTCGCTTCTTCCAACATGCGGTTGGTGTTGGAATCCAGGTGATCGGTGAAATATTTCTTAATGTTATTAATGTCTACGACCGCGGCCAGACCACCATTCGTAAAATCCCAGCCATAAAGTCTTGCACGATTGTGGATCTCCACATCCGTCTTTACATTATTGGTCAAAAGATCTTCCAGAAAAGATGCCTTATATTTCTCCGCCATCTGCTGGTTGGCAATCTGTACCTGAATGTGAAGGATCAGGACAATGCTGGCATATTCCAGTGCCGTTTGCATATTTCCATTTTCCTGCATCTGCAGGCATCCCTTTTCAAATAGAAGGAAACCAAACTGCTCATTCTTATTCGCCACTGTATAATAGTCGTACTGTTCCAGAAATTCACTGGTAATGCTTTCCATATCTGCATCCTGAAGCTTCTGCATCAGGGAAGATGATTCATCTGAAAAAAAGATATTTCGGAAATGAGTATCTATGAACGCGCAGGGAATTCGGATAATGCTGCTCAGCGTCTTCAGGATCTCCGGAACGCTGTTATTATTTATGGCTAATCCCAGAAATTCTTTGTGAATCTTATTTGCCTGAGTCAAAAGCAAAGACTGACGACTGATGATCTGGGTCAGTACCGGATTGATAATATCCACAAATGGATAGGCTTCCGGGACGGAAATCAATGGCAGATTCAGCTCATCGGCCATTTTCAGAGCTGCCTCCGGGATCGTGGTGATGTACCGGTTTTCTTTGATCCCCACACCTGCCGCCTGTTTTTCATGAAGAACCTGCAGAAATTCCAGGAGATCCTTCTCTTCATGGAGCATATAGGCTGTCGTAATGACAAATTCACCGCCATTCAGCCAGTTGGTTCCATCCGGCGTGTCAACAACCGTTACATTGGTCAGTTCTCTGTCAAGTCCATTTTCACCGGCCAGCAGATTCAGATCAGAAAAATTCGGCAGATTCAAAAAATCAGATATGGTCATGGTCATTCACCTCATTGTTCTCATAGTACAAATATTTATCCTCTATTACTATCCATTATACACAATACAAGAAACAAATAACAACTATCTTTTTGAATTATTGGCTTTCAGAGACAATGAAATACAGTTTTTTAAATGTTATAATGTCTCCAACAAACAAATTGAACGAACTACCAAGGAGGAGTGTTATGGATTACTTAACAATTGCAAATTCACCCGTGTTCTGGGGATTATGCGGAATTACGGTTCTGATTTCTCTGGCGCAGGCATTGTTATTTATGCGGCAGGCAAAAAAAGCGGCCGTAGAGGTAAATCTGGAAAAAGGACTGGCAAATAAGGCTTTTAAGATTGGTCTCATCTCAGCAATCGGGCCTGCCTGTGGTGTATTTATCGTAATGGTAGGCCTCATGGCTTCCATCGGTGGACCTATGGCATGGCTTCGTCTCTCCATTATCGGTGCTGCTGCAACGGAGCTATCCGCAGCTTCTATGGGTGCACAGGCGGCAGGTGTGGAATTCGGCGGTCAGGGTTATACTCTCACGGTTATGGCAGTGTCCTGGTTCGCAATGGCATTGAACGGTGCAGGATGGCTCTTAGTCAGCGGCACGGTAACACCGGCACTGGAAAAGCTGAGAGGCAAGTTAAGCGGTGGTGATACCAAATGGCTGGCAGTTTTATCCGGTGCCTGTTCCCTTGGTATCTTCGGTTACCTGAATGCAAACGAGATCAAAAAAGGATGGGGAAATACCATTGCCTGTCTGGCAGGTGCACTTGGTATGGTGGCACTTATGAAATTCGTTGTACCAAAATATCCGAAATTAGCAGAATATTCTCTGGGTATTGCAATGATCATTGGTATGGTCTTTGCAGTCATCTATGATCTGTCAATTGCATAGGAGGAACATACTTATGGAAAATAAATATATGACTGAATGGAAACGAAACAGCATCCGCATCGGTGCACCAACCTGTATTCTGGCTGCCTTCACCGCTTTTATTCCGGTTCTCTATCTGTGCAGCCGCTATAACTGCTGGCCAAGTCTGGAAGTTGTATTATCAGCCTGGGCTCTTACCGCTCTGTCCTTTGGTGCTTTTTACATCGTAGAGCCGATTTCCTATTACGCAGCCCTCGGTATGAGCGGTACTTATCTTGGCTTCCTGTCCGGTAATATCGGAAACATGCGTGTTCCCTGTGCTGCTCTGGCACTGGATGTCACCGAGAGCGAAAGCGGAACCATACAGGCAGAGGTTGTGTCCACCATGGCTATCTGCGGTTCCATTATTACCAACCTGATTGCTACCACCAGCGCCGTTTTAGTTGGTTCCGCAGTAGTAGCAATCCTTCCGGCTTTTCTGGATGCTGCCTTGAAGAATTATGCAGCCGCAGCCATCTTTGGCGGAACCTTTGGAAACTTTGCAGTCAAATATCCAAAGATTGCTGTATTTGGTCTCTTAATTCCTACAGTTCTGAAATTATTCATTCCGGTTCCGGCATGGATGATCATCGTATGTGCCGTATTCGGTACACTTGGAATTGCCCGTCTGTTTTATAACAGCGATCAGAAAAAAGAAAATAATAGTGAGGAGAATGCATAATGATGTGGGAAGAATGTAAAGATTTACAGGAGTATATCGTAGGTTTAAGAAGGGATCTTCATCAGATTCCTGAAGTAGGATTTGATCTGCCGGAGACACAGGCTTATGTCACCGCAGAACTGGACAAAATCGGCATTCCTTATGTATGTTCCGAAAAGGACAGCAGTATTATCGCTACCATCGAGGGCGACAAAGCCGGTAAAACTGTCTGTTTAAGAGCGGATATGGATGCACTTCCGGTCACGGAAGCAACCGGTCTTCCCTTCTCTTCCAGACATGAGGGCTGTATGCATGCCTGCGGCCATGATACCCATACTGCCATGCTTCTGGCAACCGGAAAAGTACTCTGGGCACACCGTCAGGAAATCGCCGGTACGGTACGTCTGTTATTCCAGACTTCTGAGGAGCAGTCCCGCGGTGCGGAAATCATGATTGAAAATGGTGCAGTCAAAGACGCTGATGCAGTTTTCGGCACACATATCGGAACTCTTGTTGACAAAGCGATTCCCGCCGGAACCTTTATTATTCCATCCGGCTGCTGTATGGCCGCCTTTGACAAATTTGTTATTAAAGTAAAGGGAAAAGGCGTCCATGGCTCCGCTCCTGAAAAGGGCATTGACCCGGTAAATATTGCAGCTCATATTGTGCTTGCACTTCAGGCCATCACCACCAGAGAGTTAAATGCTACCAAACCATTGGTACTCACCATCGGTAAGATTCAGGGAGGCAGCCAGTACAATATCATCCCAGACGAGGTTGTCATCGAGGGAACTATCCGTACTCTGGAAGAGGAAGTTCGCCAGTTTGCTGCAAAACGCATCGGTGAAATCTCCCAGGCAACTGCAGCTGTCTTCGGCGGCAGCGTCGATTATGAAATGATCTGGGGAGCACCGCCCGTTATTAACGATAACAATATGGCTGCTCTGGCTGCAAAAGCTGCAAAGAAAGTCCTCGGTGAAGATAACGTGATCACTGAACTTCCGGCTCCGAACATGGGCGGCGAAGATTTCGCCTACTATCTGGAAGAACTGCCGGGTGCTTTCATGTTCTTAAGCTCCTCTAACCCGGCCAAAGGAACAGATGTGGCTCATCATAATCCAAAATTCAATGTGGATGAAGATGTCCTCTGGGAAGGTGCCGCTGTATTCGTGGCCGTTGTAGAAGAATTTTTGAAATAGTAGAAAAAGGAATGGGCGCCCTGATTGGGGCGCCCGTTTTATGCTGCCGCATTTCCATTAATCATTTCCTCACATCATCATCTCATACAAATACACCATCACCGGCATAGTCACAATCGACAATAATGTTGTCAGCACATACAACGAACTGGCATATGCGGCATCTTTATCATAGAGTTGTGCCATAGAAGTCACAGACGCACAGGCCGGTGTTACACAGGCAAGATATACTGTCAAAAGAATCTGGCTGGAATTTTCCAGATTCACAACAATCTGAATTGCTTTCATCAGAAATAATCCAAGTACCGGATACAAGAGCAGCCGCAACGCAACCGACAGATAATTTCTTTTTTTTGTAAATATCGACTTTAACGGCACTTCTGCAATAGCCATTCCTGCAAGCAGCATTCCAAGAGGCCCTATCATATTATTCATCATACCAAGTACATCCTGAACTCCAGCCGGAAGTTTGATACGGAACAGAAACAGTACAATTCCTGCAATGATAGAGATAATATTGACATTCAGAAATATTTTTTTCCATTCCAGCTTTTCCTCTTCACACAGCATATTTTTTCCCTGCGTCCACAGCAAAATCAACTGCACTGCAATATAAGCACTGGAATAAATCACATAATCCTGACCTAATAATTCCTGCACCAGCGGGATGACCAGAATTCCGGCATTTGAATAAATGCTGGTAGCTTGTTCTATCACATCCATCTGGAATATTTTCTTCAGTGGTATGGTGATCAGCAAAAATAAAATGTGAACAGCAACCGCTGCAGCAATGGCTAGAAATAGACCTTTTTGTACATCTGGTGTATAATCCACCTGAAATGCTTTGATAATTACACATGGAATGACCAGATAGACGAGAATTACGGATACGCTTTTGCTTTCCGAAGATTTCATCAGTCCCGCTTTCACCACGGCATACCCCATAAACATGATCACAAAAAGCTTTATAATTTCTTCCATTAATAGTAAACTGATCTGCATATTCTGTTCCTTCTTTCTTATGATGTCTCTCTCAGTTTCTTATAATCTCAGCATCCCGCTTCCGGCCAACACCCGGCTGCTGAATGTTTTTACTTCTCCATCAAAGTCAATTCGTATCTTCTTCTCGTTTAGTTCCACCACCACACCCTGTCCAAATATCTTATGTGTCACCATCACTCCTTCTGCCAGCTGTTCCATAAATTTCTGAAATTCACTATCTGACAATGCTTTTGGAGCTGCTGCTTTTGTATCCGCTTCTGGCAGATGAATGTTTCCAGCTGTTGCTTGGATGACACGTTTCTTCGGCGCTGCCTTTCCCAGTAATTCATCGCAGAAGCTGGAGGTCTGCTTCATGGTAAATAAAAAGAGCCGGTTCTTCGCCCTTGTGGCTCCTACGTAGAACAACCGCCGCTCTTCTTCGTAGGTCTCCAGTTCTTCTCTCGGTGCCGTCTTTAGATTGACCGGAATCTGATCCGGCAGAATGCCGTCTACTACATCGAGAAGATAGACCGTATCATATTCCAGTCCCTTGCTGGCATGAATCGTAGATAATATAAATGGACAGGTCTGGTCCTGTTCTTTTTTCTCGATAAGCTTCCTGAGTTCATTCAACCGTTCCACCAGCCGAAGTGGAGTCTCCTCCAATGAAGCCAGCATTTTCAAAGTGTCGAGCTTCGTGTCTTTGATCTCGCTTCTTTTCAAATAATCCTGATAACCCATGAACTGCACAATCCGATGGATTGCTCTGGATGCCGGTTCTGTCAATAAATGTTCCATATGTGTTGCTACTGATTTGATGTTTCCTTTGGCATATCCATCCAGTCCCTCATAAGAAAGAGCTGTCTCCCATACGGATAGATTTTTTCCCCTGCTTAGTTCTGCAATCTGAAGTGCGTCCTGTTTCCGGATATAAGTATTGAGTTTATAATAAATCAACAGAAATAGATCTGTATTTTTCGGATCAGCTGCCAGTTTAACAATGTTACTGATATCCTGCACCACCCGATGGGTAAAAAAGGTCAACTCTACGTTTCGCATACGATAAGGAATTCCTCTTCGCTCCAACAGATCAATGAGTGGAAGTACACATTCATGCTCCGGGTAAAGCACTGCCGTCTGCGTTGTGCATCCCTCTGCCACTTTCACCAGATAGGAATACTGCGCTTTTCTGGTACCAACGGAGATTTCCGTCACATCCTGTTTTCTTTCTTTGGAGGGACGCATATGTTTCTCATGACGCAGGGTATTTTTCTGGATAAACCGGTCTGCTGCCAAAACAATGTTTCCATCGGAACGGAAATTTTCTTCCATGAGCAGCACTTTCGCTCCCGGATAATGATGCTCAAATTCCAGCAATGCCTCCGGGTAAGCGGCACGGAATCCATAAATGCTCTGATCTTCATCTCCCACCATAAAAAGATTTTCGGATTTCGATGCCAGCAGTGCAATGATGGCATGCTGGATTTTCGATGTATCCTGTGCCTCATCCACGCAAATATAAGGGTATTTCTCCTGAAAATATGCAAGAAGTTCCGGAATTTTCCGAAGCATATTATAGGCATAGACCATCTGGTCATCGTAATCCATAAGCTGCTGTTTCCGGAGCTGTCTGCAGTACTCTTTGTAGATCGCTGCCAGATGAATCTCCGCTTCTTCTTCCAGCTTCTGGATTTCTTTTTCATTCAGCATCCGGTTTTTTATGTAAGTAATCAATGTCCGGACATTTTTCAGATCACCTTCTGTTGGGTATACCCGCTCCGTCTGCTGATAAATGCCAGACAGCATGGCAGTAATGCGTTTTTCATCCGTGAGAAGTTGAAATGCCATCCTGCCCGTCTTCCAGCTATAGTACTGAATCACCCGGGCACAGATACCATTAATGGTCCGAAATTCCAGTCGTTCTGCCATCTCCTGTCCGAATTTTACCGCAAACCGATCTGCCATATCCTTCGTTGCCGCCACCGTGTAGGTGACTGTCAGAATTTTTCCCGGATTCATTCCTTTACAATAGATCATGTAACCCAGCCTCGTCACCAGCACTGTCGTTTTACCCGATCCCGGCACCGCCAGAAGAAGCACTGGCCCATCCACACTCTGCACGGCACTTTTTTGCTGCTCATTTAATTGAATGGAAAATTGCTGTTCAAACTCCTGCCAGGTCATGAATATAAAGTCTCCCGTCCTTTCATTTCCTATCATTTTCGGAGCCATACACATGACTCTGGATGATTACTTTTTCTATTATAGAATCAGTTGTCAGTCCATGTCAATTCGTCTCTAATTCTGTAGCTATTCGCAGTTTTTCAATATTTTTTCCAGAGTTTTGGCATATGCAGTTTTAATCTCTGCTGACACCCATTTTGATCTGTCATGCAATCAATTTTCTTGATTTTTCGCGGTTGGAGCAGATCATTTGGCTATATACAACTTTTCAATAGCTCTGATACCCAAAATTGAAAAGCAAGTTGGATGTAACGAGAGCCTCAACGACAATCTGCCCAACAGCCAGAAAAAAGCTCGCGGAAATGTCAGAAAAACGGCAAAAATCATCATCCGTGCAAGCTCGTGAGGGCAAAATTCAAAAGGAAATCTCTATATGCCCAAACTTCAGCAAAGATCAGCTGCGCGACAAAAAATCTCTGGCATCCTTTGCAAGAATTTGCAACAAAGAAAAGGAGAACCACCGAGCGGTTCTCCTTTTCCATATTCTATCTTCTATTTTTGATATTATGCTTCGCTTCTTTTCTTCATCACTATCAGATATCCCAGTGTCAGCACAATGCCGACCGGAAGGGAGATCCATGCAGACTGGACAAAGCCTGCAACGATATAGGTAATAAAGGAAATGGCAGCCACGCTGACTGCGTAAGGCAGTTGTGTGGATACATGGTTTACGTGGTTGCACTGGGCTCCGGCAGATGCCATGATCGTTGTATCGGAGATCGGGGAGCAATGGTCACCGCAGACAGCTCCTGCCATGCAGGCGGAGATAGCGATGGTCATCAGGGTCGGGTTGGTTGCCTGGAATGCGTCTACAACAATCGGAATCAGAATACCAAAGGTACCCCAGGAAGTTCCGGTTGCAAATGCCAGGAAACAGCCTACCAGGAAGATGATTGCCGGAAGCAGATTTACAATTCCAGATGCGCCTCCTTTGATGATCGCAGCCACAAACTCTGCAGCACCCAGGCTGTCAGTCATGGCTTTCAAGGTCCATGCAAAGGTCAGGATCATAATAGCCGGTACCATGGCTTTGAAGCCCTCCGGGATGCAGTCCATGCACTCTTTGAATCCAAGCACTTTACGGCTCACATACAGTGCAATCGTTATTACCAGTGCAAATACACTTCCTACAGCCAGACCTACGGATGCATCACTGTTGGAGAATGCAGTTACAAAATTCTCACCTGCAAAAAATCCACCGGTCCAGATCATTCCAATGACACAGCAGACAATCAGAGACAGAATCGGAATTACCAGGTCTTTTACGCCTCCATTTCCAACAGTCACTTCATCATTACCGTCACCATATGGACGATCCGGTGTAGTGAACAGATCACCATTTTTTGCATTGTCTTCATGCACTTTCATAGAACCGAAGTCAATGTTCAGAATTGCAATAGTCACCATCATAACAATCGTCAGCAATGCATAGAAGTTATAAGGAATAGCACTGATGAACAATGCCAGTCCGTCTTCCCCCTCTACAAATCCGGTAACTGCTGCTGCCCAGGAAGAGATCGGTGCAATAATGCAGATCGGAGCTGCGGTTGCATCAATCAGATAAGCCAGTTTTGCACGTGAGATATTGTGCTTATCAGTGACCGGACGCATAACACTTCCTACCGTCAGACAGTTAAAATAGTCATCAATAAAAATCAGAACACCAAGTGCAACGGTAGCCAGCTGTGCTCCGGTGCGGGTCTTGATATGTTCGCTGGCCCAGCGTCCGAATGCAGCAGAACCGCCTGCCTTATTCATCAGACACACGATTGCTCCTAGGATAACCAGGAAAATCAGAATGCCGACGTTGTAACTGTCAGACAGCACACTTACAACACCGTCCTGGAAAATGTGAACGATAGTTCCTTCAAAACTAAAGCCTGAATAGAACAGGCCTCCAACTAAAATTCCAAGGAACAGTGAGGAATACACTTCCTTGGTGATCAGTGCGAGCGCGATTGCCACAACCGGCGGTACAAGCGCCCAAAATGTGGCGTACATAGCAGGTACATAATCCATAACGAAAAGTTCTCCCTTCTTTTGTAAACATGATAGATCCAGAAACAAGAAAAGCCATGAACACAATTCCTTTGACTGCGTTCATGGCCTTATAATTTTGTCTGACCAATGATAGCTCTCCACAGTCCTGTGACAGTCTGACACATCTTCTGCGGCAGACCAGAAATCCTTTCTTCGGAAATGTCCGGATCTCTTCGGCGGTATTCCCTTTCCATGACTGACAGTTTCCGACCTGTATCAGTCTGTACTCATGAAGCCCGCGCCTCTATCATTTTTACGTTTTCTTTTTCTGCTATGCTACCACGGTTATTAGAAAAGAGCAACCCTTTCTTTAAATTTTTTTGAAAAACCCGGGAGCAATGTTGCAGATCACGAACAAACTGACCAACCGAAGTGACATTCTGTGAGCGGAACCGCTCGCGCTAAGTCCTCGATCCAACAGTACTAACATTCGAACATCGTCTCTGACTCGTTCTCATGAAGTACTGGGACTGCGGACGTTCCTTTCACAGAATGTCACTTCTCTCCCAGATTTTCCGTAACCTGCAACATCTCATCCACATCTTCCAGTTCTCTCTCATCAAGAATATCTACATATTTACAGGCATACCGCTTCAACACTTTCCGGCCTCCCTGGTCGCCGGTGAGGGACATAAGCTCCGGGATAAGATCTGCGCGGAACATACAGGGATTGCCGGGGGTGCTGCCGCAGCGGAGAGACAGGGTCTCCCATCGGGAACATTCCTCTGCCAGTGGCCCGGAGAAAGCTGACTGCTCACAGCTGACTGCTGCCTCAACCAGTTTTCGGACACTGTCCAAGGTAAGATGGGGCTGGTCTGCTACCATAAACATGAGATAGTCCTTCTCTCCGATCATGGACTGCCCTTCTTTCGGCTGTCCAGAGGCCGGATCCTGTGAGATGACCGCCTCAATTCCTGCCCGGACCGTATAAGATGTTCCCAGCCTGCTCTCCTCGCAGAACACTGCCTGCATGCCTGCCATCCCGCATCTTTCAAAGATATCCTGTACTTCCTCTAAAATCTCCGCATACTGGGTCACAACAGTGACGGTCAGCTTCTCTCCCATCTCCTGCTTCAATTTCAGCAACAACTCCAGGCCATGCCGGTACAAAGGCTTACCTTCATACAGATATAACAGCTTATTACTTCCAAAACGGCGGCTGTTTCCAGCCGCCATATAAATCACATGTATCATCTATTCTTTTACCCGGTGATCGGTCTCTTTCCATTCCGGATCAATCATACCCATAAGAATTTTTTCCGGGGTGAACGGTACAGTTCTGTGCCACACACCGGTTGCACGGTAGATGGCATGGGCCAGTGCCGGAGCCGGCGTATTAATAACGATCTCACCGATAGATTTGACACCGAAGGGTCCCGACGGTTCATAGCTGGTCTCAAATTCCACATGAATATTTCCCACATCCTGACGGGTAGGAATCTTATACTGCATGAAATCGCCTTCTGCGATTTTTCCATTGGCATTGTAGCTGACATTTTCATAGAGTGCCATACCGATCCCCTGTCCAATGCCGCCTTCTGTCTGGACTCTCGCCAGATTCGGATTGACCGGGATACCGCAGTCCACGACAGCTTCATAATCAAGGATTTCCACGCTTCCGGTTTCTTTGTCGAGTTCAATTTCCACCATGCCGACCATATAGGGAGGCGGAGAGACCGGTGAAGAATAGGTTGCGGTCACATCTACCGGAATCAGGTTATTGACCTGGGATTTGGTGGCAATATCTGCCAGGCTGACAGATTTATCCCCATTTACGAGATAGACTTTTTCACCGTCAAATTCCACCTCTTCCGGCAGGCATTCAAGAAGCTGGGCTCCAATCTTCATAATATTTCCCCGCAGTTCCATAGCCGCATTCTGCGTTGCCATACCGGTAATATAGGTTGTGGAGGAGGCATAGGAACCGGAATCATAAGGAGACGCATCCGTATCTGCACCGAAGACTACGATCTGATCCGGCTCACAGTCCAGTACTTCTGCTGCCATCTGCGCCAGAATCGTATCACATCCGGTACCCATATCTGCTGCACCGATCATCATATTATAAGTTCCTTCATCGGAAAGCTTCAGTGTACAGGACCCAACATCTACATTAGAAATACAGGAGCCCTGCATGGCAATGGCCATACCGGATGCCCGCACTTTACCGTTGCCCATATCTCTCACCGGATATTTTTCTTTCCAGTGGAAATTGTCAGCACAATGTTCGATACAGCGGTCCAGTGCGCAGGCATTGGCTGTCTCTCCAAAATATGCCGGCATAAACATGCCTTCCCGCACAATATTTTTCATTCGAAGTTCTACCGGATCCATATGAAGCTTCTCTGCCAGTTCATTGACCGTGGACTCCAGTGCGAAAATTCCCTGGGTCGCACCGTAACCACGGTACGCACCTGCCGCCTGCACATTGGTGTAGACCACATCACAGGAAAATCGGGTTGCCTCACAGCCACCCGTATAGAGAGGAATTGCTTTGTGACCTGACAGTCCTACCGTCGTCGTGCTGTGTTCTCCATAAGCGCCTCCATTGGACAGTGTATAAAGATCAATGGCACGGATACGTCCGTCCTTCATAGCGCCCAGACGAACGGTTACCTCCATCTCATGACGGGGTGACGCAATGGTCTGGCATTCTCTTCTGCTGTAAATAATCTTGCTGGGTCGTTTGGTCATCCAGGTGACAAACGCCGGATACACCTCACAGACTGCCGTCTGCTTGGCACCAAACCCACCACCGATCCGCGGTTTTTCAGCACGGACCTTGGATTTGGGAATGCCAAGAGCCGTGGCAAGGATACGGCGCAGATGGAAGACAATCTGGGTAGAACTAATGCAGTGAAGTCGTCCGTAACGGTCAATTTCACAGTAAGCACGGATCGTCTCCATATACCCCTGCTGAGCAGCTTTAATCCGGTACGTATGCTCAATGACTTCTTCGCAGTCAGCGAGCACTGCTTCCACATCACCATGAGCATCCTCCTCATGATGAATGAGATTTTTCTTCACATCACCGGTATTTCCATGGGACATCCAGTTATCCTCCGGATGCACCAGCACCGGATTGTCAAGGGCCTTGCGGAAATCCAGCACCGGTTCCAACACCTGATATTTAACTTTGATGACACGAAGTGCTTTGTCCACTGCTTTTTCTGTTTCTCCGGCTACAATTGCCACTGCATCACCTACACTCCGGACTCTCTGGTCAAGAATGAGACGGTCATAGGGGGACGGCTCCGGGAAGGTCTGTCCTGCAATACTGAATCGGTTCTGCGGTACATCCTTCCATGTATAAACTGCCACAATGCCCGGTACTTTCATTGCTGCTGCCGTATTGATATCTTCGATCAGGGCGTGAGCATGGGGACTTCTCAAAATCTTCACCACCAGACAGTCCTCATGCACAATATCATCCATGAATACCGGTTTTCCAAGGAGCAGCTGCTCAGAATCTTTCTTCGGAATGCATTTTCCAACCGCATGGTAATCTTTCCGGTCACGTTCAAATTCCTTCATGCTTCCACTCCTTTCCGATATCTTCTCCATAGACGCCTGCTTCCAGATCAAGGTCTGCGCCCTCTTTTTTGCTGTTCAGATAATTTCTGAGAGAGCGAAGCTGACTCTGGTATCCGGTACAACGGCATAAGTTGCCGGACAGATATTCCAGAATTTCCTCATCTGTCGGATCTGGATTTTCTCTGAGCAGCGCCACAATATTTACAATGTATCCGGGATTGCAGAATCCACACTGATCTGCTCCCTGAGCAGCGAAGAAATTCGTAAAGGCTTTCGCTTCTTCCTGTAATCCTTCCAGTGTATCGACTTTCCGTCCATTGGCACGCCCCACCGGCGTACTGCAGGAAAGCACCGGCTTTCCGTCAAGCAGAACTGTGCAGAGTCCGCAGTTGCCGCTCTCACAGCCGCGTTTTACGGAATAACATCTGTGTTTTCTGCAGAAGTCCAGAAGAACCATATCTGCATCTACGGAATCGGTGACTACTTTTCCGTTTAATGTTATTTTCACATCCATCAGTCGAGTTCTCCTTTCAGTGCCTGCATGGCACGTCTTACCAGCACGCGACAGACCGTTTTACGGTAAGCCGCACCTGCTCGCATGTTGCTGCCAAATCGAATTTCATCACATACCTGTCCGGCAAATGCATCCATCTGCTCATCACTGAGTTCCGAAAGTTCCCGCTCCGGAACCACGACTACTTCCGCCAGATGAGGGGTCGCACCAATGGCCGCTGCATATCCGTCTGCCCGTTTTGCCACAGCACAGGTCAGCACCGGAAAATCCGTGGACTGGTTCCGCTGACTTACATAGACAACGCCTTTCACATTTTTCGGCACAATAACCGCCACCAGAATATCTCTTGTTTTTCTCGGAAGTTTTACAAAGTCGTTAAGATCCATCATACCTGCATGATGAAGCTCCACCTTCGCACCCAGGGCGCGGAAGATGGTCATCACATCGGAAAATCCGAAGCGTCCCCAGATGCTGCCGCCTACGGTTGCTACATTTCTAAACTGCACACCTACAATATGACGCACAGATTCCCGGAATGCACCTCCCGTATAAGTATTTAATGCTTCATCTGTCTCCAGATCACGTAAGGAAACATATGCGCCAATGCGGAACGCCTCCTCAGTTTCCTCAATTTTATCAAGGCCGAGGCCGCACAGATCAATGGCAGTTCCCATCGTCTTATTTCTCATTTTCTGCCAGAGCATACCGGCCAGAATGAAATTATTCTTTTTCTGATACAGATCGTAAGCCTCTTCGAGACTTTCCGCCCTCACATACTGATTATAATAAAGCATGGCTCCCTTTCTTCTTATCTTTTTTGTATTTTTCAGAACAGACTGCACTCATACATGGCTTCCCACCGAAGCTTCGCCTGTTCCAGAAATGGTATCAGACTCTCTTTTTCTGAAAGCTCCGTCTTCCAGGCCAATCCACATCCGGCAGAAATCTCCGACGGTAGGGGAATGAGCCTTCCCGGTATCTGTTCTTCCTCTGCTTTTCGCTCCATTTCCATGGCAGCGGTGGTTGTCGCAAAGGTCACCACCAGCTGCAGATGTCTGGTCCGCATCTTACGGACTCACGATCAGAGACGCTTTTGACATGGTCTCTGCGATTTCATACATATTCGTTACTTCTCCGACTTTCAGTTTTTCAGAAAGTCCGTAGAAATTAAGGCAGGTTCCACAAGTAAGAATTCTGACCCCTCTTAACTCCAACTCTTTTAAATCATCAAGAGATGCAGAACCTTCGCAGGTCAGATAGGCCCCGCCATTGTAGAACAATATGGCTTTCGGCAGATCCTCCTGCTGGGACAGGGCATAGATAAATCCTTTGATCAGCACTTTTCCAAGTTCCGGATCCCCCTCACCCATAACCGAGCTGCGGATGACCACGACTTTGTTGGATGCCAGTGTTGGGCCACAGTTCACTTCCGGCATATTTCCGGCTTCTCTTGCTGCTTCTGACACCGTAATCTGTACGCTGTATTTTCCTTCGTCCAGCTTCTGGCTTGTCACTGCACATCCAGTCTGTTTTGCCATCTTGGTCAGGTTTTCCACCGCAATTTCATTGTCTACATAAGTTTCCACCACATCGCCTGCCTTTAAAGTCTCCATGGCTTTCTTCGTCTTCACCACCGGAATCGGGCATGCATCCCCCATAGCATTGACTGTCATCATCGCTCATTTTCTCCTATCTTACATAAATGTCTCTTTCTTTTTTGGATACGAACCTGCCGACCATTGCCGCCGGAAGTCCCGCACCCTGTAATTCTTTTAAAAATGCCCCCGCCTGCTCCGGTTTTACTGCGAACAGAAGTCCGCCGGAGGTCTGCGGATCAAATAATAATTCTTCCATGGAAAATGGAATCCAGCTGGAAAATTCCACCCGGTCTCCCACATGGTTCCGGTTTCTCTGGGCTGCCGCCGTCAGAAGAAATTCTTCCGCACAGTGGATGGCGCCCCGGATTACCGGAATGGAAATGGAATCAATCTCAGCAGAAATCTCCTCGTTGATCATCTCACTTAAATGCCCCAGAAATCCGAATCCTGTCACATCCGTGCAGGCATGGATCTCATAGTGATGGCTGATTTCCGCTGCTTTTCTATTCAGAGTGGTCATGGATGCCGCCGCTTCCTCCATAGCTCCTTCCGGGGCCAGTCCCACGCGATTTGCATTACACACCAGTCCCACTCCCAGTTTTTTCGTAAGAATCAGCACATCCGATGGCTGTCCCTGATTATTTCCGTAAATATGATCCGGATGCACTACCCCCGTCACAGACAGTCCATACTTTACATCGTTGTCCATGATGGAATGTCCTCCTGCCAGCGTGCCTCCTGCTTCAATCACTTTCTCTGCACCGCCCTGCATAATCTTTCCCAGGATATTCAGATCCATTTGTTCCGGAAAACAGACAATATTAAGGGCTGTCTTCACTGTTCCGCCCATGGCATAAATATCACTCAAGGCATTCGTCGCTGCAATCTGCCCAAAGAGATAGGGATCATCCAGCATGGGCGGAAAGAAGTCCAAAGTCTGTACCACTGCCACCTCGTCAGAGACACGGTACACCGCCGCGTCATCTTTGCTGTCATATCCGATGAGCAGGTTGGGATCTTTCTCTCCTCTTGGAAGTTTATCCAGTACATGACTTAAAAGATCCGGACCAAGCTTCGCGGTGCAGCCACCGCCTTTACAAAATACAATTTCTTCCGCCACTCGTTCCTCCTTCATAGTCAAAATCTCAAACTACTGCTGTGCTGCTGCAATGTTCTTCACCCCACGGACTGCCGCAAGCACTTCTTCCTCTTTATTATAATAGGAAAAGCTGAATCTTACCATCCCCTGTTTTTCCGTTTGAAAATATTGATGCATGAGAGGTGCGCAGTGGGCACCCGCTCTGGTAATGATACCAAACTCTTCCTGGAGCCAGTCACTGACTTCGGATGCGTCCATATCACCGATATTCAATGAGACGACAGGGCAGCGGACTGCCGCCGGATCGGAAAAATCACCGTAGATTTTTATACCCGGAATTTCCCGGACCCCATCGTAAAATTGCTGCATGAATCGGTGTTCTTTCTCATAAATAGCGGACAAACCAATGTTCTGAATCTCCCGCACCGCTGCCAACAGTCCAGCGATGCCGTGTCCGTTCAGTGTGCCGGCCTCCAGATGTTCCGGATAGTCATCGGGCTGCTTTTTCAGAAAACTGTGGACTCCGGTACCACCGCTTTTAAAGGGACGGATCTCTACCTCTTCTCTCACGTAAAGTCCGCCTGTTCCCTGGGGACCCATGAGGCTCTTATGTCCGGTAAAGCAGAGTACGTCGATCTGCATTCTCTCTATATCAATGGGCAGCACTCCCGCCGTCTGGGACGCATCTACCACAAATAGGAGGCCATTCCGTTTCGCAATCTGTCCCATACGATACAGATCCACCACATTTCCGGTAAGATTGGAGGCATGGGTACAGATGACAGCCCTTGTCTCCGGCCGGATGGCGGCTTCGATCCCCTCATAATCGACGGTTCCCTGTTTCCCGCTTTTCACAATGGTAAGAGAGATTCCATTTTGTTCCTGTTCCCCATACAGGGGGCGAAGCACGGAATTATGTTCCAGTTCCGTAGTGATCACATGGTCTCCCGGTACAAAGATTCCGCGAATTGCCATGTTCAGCCCTTCGGTAGAATTAGAGGTAAAAACAAGCCTCGACGGATCTGTTCCACCGAAAAATTCTGTCAGAGTCCGTCTTGCTTCATAGATCACCCTGGATGCCCGAAGGGATGTGCTTCCTGATCCTCTGCCGGAGTTTCCCATATTTTTCATGGCATCTGCCACCGCTTCGATCACCGCTTCCGGCTTCCGCAGGGTGGTCGCCGCATTATCAAGATAGATCATCTGTTTCCTCCAGCAAAACCAGAATCGTTCCACCGCAGACCATGCCTTCTTCTTCCGCATTATCCGTAGTCATACGGATTCTGATTTTTTCACAGGCCGGATGGGGAACTCCTTCCCTTATCTTATAAAAATGTTTCCTGCATGCCATGATCACTTCCGCTTCCGCACATCCTCCACCGATGGTTCCCACCACACGTCCCAAAGAAGTCACCACCATCTGGGTGCCTGCGCTTCGCGGTGCACTTCCGTGTTTTTCAATAATGGTACAGAGCATTTTCTGCTCACCATCCTCCGGCGCTTTTGTCAGTTCTTCCAGCACCTGCTCATCAAGGGCTGTCTCTTTGGCATGCTCACTTCTCACTTTTACGATTTCACTCATCACCGACAAGGCAATCTCTGCCGGTGTCTGTGCTCCGATAGACAATCCGATGGGTGCATGAAGGGACTCCACCAGCTCCGGTGCAAATCCGGCTTCCACCAAGTCTTTTTTCATAAGGAAAGACCGTTTCTTCGATCCCATCATACCGATATACGCATGGGATTTCTTAAAAATTTCCAGCAGGCATTCCTGATCAAACCGATGTCCTCTGGTCATGCACACAAAATAGTGATCCCTGCTGCCCGTCATCTGCCGCAGAAGTTCTGCATAGTCGCCACAGAACACCTGATCAGCGCCTTCTCTTCTGGCGCTCTCCGCAAAAAGAGGCCGGTCTTCCAACACCACAATTTCAAAATTCAGAAGCTTTGCCATGCGGATCAGCGCAGTCGCCACATGCCCGGCTCCGCAGATCACAAGCTTTGCCTGCTTTCCCAGGGGCTGCACAAATACTTCCTGCCCGTCTATCCGCTGAAGTCCTTTTCCACACAACTGCCGGATGCGGGACTCTGTAAAAAATGCACCCTTTCGGCTTTGCATCGTACCGTTTTCCACAAACACTTTCCCGCCTGCAGCCGATCCCTCTGTCACCGTAGCAAGAAACGCTTCTTTCTCTCTGTTCCATGCCCCGACAGAGGCATAAAAATGATCTGTTCTATCCATTTACATATCCACAGACCGCTTCCAGCACGCTGCCGCCAATGCTCCGCGCTTTATCCGAGATGGTAAAGCAGTTGGCAAGCTCGCTCTCTCTCGGATCAATGTCCGCGATCTTGAATCCTTTCTGAAAATGATAGCCTTCCCGGATGAGTCCCCGGATAATGCCTGAAATAGATGCCTCCACTGACACATAAGAACCGGAAAATGTGCCGTCCTCTGTCATTTTCTCATAAATCCGGGCAATCTCCTCACCCTTTTCCACGATATCTCCGATCTGACAGATATTTTTCATATAACCGGCTGTCTCCGCATGGAGAACCCTCTCTTTCGTAAAACCGCCGATGTTACCGGGAATTCCGGTATTGGGTAATGCCGACCCGGTCGTAAAAATGCGCGCCAGATTATGGCCCCGCATGGATTCCACCACCAGATCCACATCCTCACCTGCGGTAAATCCGGGACCAACTCCAATAACCAGCGGTGCCATCTCTTTTGCAGTCCCCAAATTTTTCTTTGCAATAATGGCGTCCACCACAATATCCGGTTTCAACAATGGGATGGAACTGCCCTCCGGATCCACCAGGAGGGGTACACGTCCCTCTTCCAGCACATGGTTTACAGAGGCTCTGTCCGCTGAAGCAATCCGCTCTGCCGTCACACCTTCCACCGTCGCCGTTCCATCATAGACTGCCTCGGAAAAGGATACCTGCCGTCGAATAGCCGCAGGACTGTCGGTTTCCAGCACCAGCACCGGGAATCCGGCCCGAAACAGCCGATGCACAATGCCTGTGGCCAGGTCTCCGCCTCCCCTGCAGATAATCAAAATTTTTTTATTCATAATCCCCCACTGCCTCCTGCCAGGTGCGAAACAAAAACTCCTGCTCTGTTTTCTCTGACAGCAGCACATGAAATTCTCCGGAAAAGTTCATTTCCCGGAGTTTTTCCTCATAGGCCTTCCGAATCAGACGAAGTTCTGCAATTCCGACTGTTTTTTTACCGGAAATTCCGGTAAGCTCTGCCATCCTATCAAATCGGAAGATTACATCCTGACAGGACTTTCCCAAATCCCAGATTCCAAGCACCAGAATCACATCTGTCGCTTCTGCCGGAATGACCGGCTCGTGCTCTGCCGGGTATTTCAAAGAATAATGTTTCGCACCATCTGCTTCTATTAAAACATAATCGGCAGCGATCAGCAAGTCACGAAACACAGGTTCCGGCAAAGAACCTATTTTCTGCTTCTGCCCAGGACACAGACTTCCCGCCATGCAGTATCCGGTTCTTTTTATTTTTTCCCTTATAGCAAAAGAATCGCAGGAAAGATCCGTGTCCGATTCCACCAGCATATGTGTGGTCGTCGTTACCAGCACGGAAGCACCTTTCCTGCGATATTCTTCAGCCAGCCGATGGATGAGGGTGGTTTTCCCACCCGCACCAACAACTGCAATCTTTTTATTCTTCATCTTCAATATCCCACATCTTGCGGACTGGTTTTGAATTCTTCGGCAGAACAATGTTTAACAGAATAGCTGCCAGAGAACAGGGTACAATACCGGAGCCGCCAAATACCAGCTGAATATAATAGGGCAGCTGGGAGGTTGCTCCATTGGTTGCACCCAGACCATATCCCAGACCGATGGCTACCGAAATAATCGTAATCTCACGGCTTCCAATGGGTTCCTTAGTGATCAGCTGGATACCGGAGATCAGGATGGATGCAAACATCATAACAGCAGCACCACCAAGTACAGACTGGGGCATCACAGACATGATGGCTCCGATTTTCGGACAGAAACCACAAAGGATCAGGAAAATAGCGCCCATGGAAATCGCAAAACGATTGACAACCTTCGTCATGGATACCAGACCTACGTTCTGTGAGAAAGAGGTATTCGGCAATACACCGAACAGTGCCGCAAATGAAGAACCAAGTCCATCGCAGATCACACCACCGGATAACTCCGTATCTGTTGCCTCGCGCGCCATACCACCCTCGATGCAGGCAGAAATATCACCTACCGTCTCGATAGCTGTTACAATAAACATAATGCCAATGGGGATAATGGCATTTGCCTGAAAAACCACATGCAGATCAGACAGGGCACCGAATCCAATAAAACTCGGCACTGCAATCCATGCTGCATTCTTAATCTGCTCAAAATTAACAACCCAGGAATAGGTATACTCTGCACCATCTGCATTGATACCTACGGTCGGAAGTACCAGTGTCATAACGACTGCCACTGCATAGCCTGCCAGAATACCGAACAGAATGGCTGCAGAAGAAAGCACGCTGTCCTGCGGTGCAAAATGCTTCAGCAGAATAATGACAATCAGTACTACAAATCCAAGAAACAGGTTCTGCAGAGAGCCATAATCTGCTTTTCCGCTTCCACCACAGAAGTAGTTAATCCCCACCCCCAGAAGGGAAAGACCGATGGCAATGACAACAGAGCCGGTTACAATGGCCGGGAAAAATTTGCGAAGCGGTTTTAAAAACATTCCGAGAACGCCCTCGAAAATACCGCCCACAATACAGGCTCCCATAATAGCACCGTATGCAAGGATTCCGCCTCCACAGGCAGCCACTGTATTATTCAGCACCCCGAGGAATCCGGAAGAAGTTCCCATAACAATCGGCACTTTACCACCTACCGGTCCGATAGAAAAGAGCTGTACCAGGGTTACGATACCTGCCATAACCATGGCATTCTGCAGCAAAGCGGTACGGAGATCACCAAATCCGGCATCCGCAGTCAGTCCGCAGAGACCCATCACAATAATCAGCGGGGTCAGATTTCCAATAAACATAGCCATTACATGCTGTAATCCCAGCGGAATGGCCTGTGAAAGTGGAATTCTTCCTTCGAAATCATAAGGGGTAGAATTTTTTTTCATAAAATAAAGCCTCCAAAACTTTCGTAAAATATTAAACCGACTAATATTTTACGAAGTTCCGGAGGCCTGGTCAATGGCATGTTTCCTTATTTTTCCTACTTAACGTTCATTAGTTTTTCTTATAAATAAGTTATGCGTGAATACCTCTGTTCTCATCACCGGAAGTATTCACACCGAATTCATAATCATTACCCGGAAGAATGATGTTCAGAACAATACCTGCGATGGCTGCAATAGCCAGAGCAGTCAGGGTGATGGAAGTTCCACCGATGGTGAAGGTCAGTCCGCTGCTGAATCCAAGACCACACACAAAGATAACTCCTGCAATAATCAGGTTTCTGGATTTCGTCAGATCAACTTTATTTTCTACCACGTTGCGGACACCGATCGCAGAAATCATACCATAGAGCATAAAGCTGACGCCTCCGATGATGGAAGCCGGCATGGTACTGATAATGGCAGATACCTTCGGAATAAAGCTGATGATAATTGCAAATACCGCAGCAATTCGGATAACTCTTGGGTCATGCACACGGCTCAGCTCCAGAACGCCGGTATTCTCACCGTAAGTGGTATTGGCAGGTCCGCCAAGGAATCCGGCAACAGAGGTCGCAAGTCCGTCACCAAGCAGGGTTCTGTGAAGACCCGGATCTGCCAGATAGTTTTCTCCAACAGTTGCTGAGATTGCGGACATATCACCTACATGCTCCATCATCGTTGCGATGGCAATCGGTGCCATAACTAAGATGGCCGTCACGTCAAATTTGCAGATCTGAATAGGCGGAATTCCCACAATACCTGCAGAGGCAATGGCAGAGAAATCAAGGATAGCAGAACCGTCCGGATTGGTGATGCCGATCATGTTCATAAACAGTGCTACTGCATAGGAAATGACAACACCCATAAGAATCGGGATGATTTTGAACATTCCTTTTCCCCAGATATTAAATACAATAATCACGGCCAGTGCCACAAAAGCAAGGAACCAGTTGTTGGATGCATTGTTGATGGCAGAGGATGCAAGGCTTAAACCGATGCAGATGATAACCGGTCCGGTGACTACCGGCGGGAGATATCTCATGACACGTTTTACACCTACCATACGGATAATCAATGACAGTACCAGATACAAAAGACCTGCCACTACCACACCTCCGCAGGCATAGGCAGCCTTGTCGTTCGCACTCATTCCCGCATACATGCCGGTATCCAGATGGGCAACGGTGGAAAATCCACTTAAAAATGCAAAGGAAGAACCCAGAAATGCGGGAACTTTAAATTTTGCACACACGTGGAACAATAACGTACCAAATCCGGCACAGAACAGAGTGACTGCTACGGTCAGACCACGGGTTGGTCCCTCTCCGCAGGCACCCACAAAATAGCTGTTGACCAGAATCGGCACCAGGATGGTGGCTCCGAACATGGCAAACATGTGCTGAAGGCCAAGGATGAGCATTTTAGGCACACCCAGTTGTCTGGCATCGCGAATTACATCATTGGACTCATTCATAACTTTTTCCTTTCCTCTTTGGCTTGGTTAATTTGACCTTTTTAACTGTTATTATAGGATTATTTATTTTTGAATACAAGAGTGAAATTACGATTGTCCAAAATAACTGTTCACACCCTGTACCAGTCCATTGCCTAAAAGGTCCAGCACGCTGTCCGAATGGTCAGAGCAGGCATTTCCAAGCTCCATGTCCACGGACGGTATCGTACTGTAGGAAGTCTGGGTCAGATCAATGCTCATACTTCCGCCACCATGGATCTTTGTTCCCTGTGCCCGCAGACCTTCTACAAGGGCTGAACCCAGTGCATTGTGTTCGCTCCAGTGGGAGGCCACCGGCTCCATAGATTTGAGACCGTCCGGTACGGAGATGTAGAAACAGCCTTTGTCATAATTAAGCCCGTCCCCATCCCAGTGAAGGGCAATATGGCAGTCTGCTGCATTGTTGCAGATAACCGTACGTGCCACATTATCAAGCTGTACATCATCCCCGTCACGAAGCATGAGAACATCATATCCTGCTGCCAGCAGCTTCTCTTTTAAGATCTGCGCCATCCGCAGAGTGACGCTGCTCTCCGGTGTGCCATCGTTGAACGTCATGCCAGAAGATACAGCGACAGCCTCTGTCGCTCCGGCTGCGGTGGTGCCTCCGGTCACTTTGGCGGAACCGTCCGGATGGCACAGAGTCTTCACCTTTGTACCGCCAGAAGTGCCATGTCCGGCATTGACACCTACCACGATTTCTTTTCGGTTCTCCGCAGCTTTATAAAGCACTGCCGCACCGGAATTGATCTTCGAGTGGTCCGCGTAAGTCCAGGAGGGATCAAGGGTGATCTGACCGCCATCCTCATAAACCACCGAGGCAGATGCCGCTTCGGTTTCTTCCGGTTCGGTTTTTCCCGATTCTGCTGCATCATCCACCGTTGGGACTTCTTTCAACTGATCTTCTGCATCAATCTTCTCCTGTTCGTCACCTTCTTCTTCTGCTGTCTCCTCCGGCACAGGTTCTTCCTCCGCAGTCTCTACATTTTCCACTTCCGGCACCTCCACCTCCTGCGTCCCGCAGCCGCCTATTCCCAGCACCAGTACGCCCGTCAGCAGGCACATCACCATTTTCTGTTTCATCATCTGTCACCTGCTTTCCGATAACGGGTGGTCTGCAGCACCCATTTCTGATCCATCTTTCGTACTCCATCCTCAAACCGGATATGCAGATGGACACCACCGGCCCGCTGCTCCACTTTCTCGATGCTTCCAGCTCCGAATTTCGGATGTTCCACACTGTCGCCCACCTGATACTGCACCTTGCTGTCTCTGGTTTTCTTATATTCCTGCTCCCGACGGTAATGATCCCGCATAGGAACCGTGTGGTCGTGAATCTTCGATTTCAGCACCTTGTCATAGTCATGGTTCATAAGCGCTTCCCCGGCTTTATAATAAGGCGTCGGCGCCGCTCCAACCAGAGAACAGCAGTATTTCCAGGCGCTTCCGTGCTTTCCCGTCTGCCACTGGTACTTCTCCGGAATCTTCATATGTGCCTGCATATAATGGGCATATTCATGTTTATATAAATCCATCCGGTCGTCCCGGCTTAATGGATGTTCCACGGAATATCCCACAAACAGCAGGGAAAAATGAAAATGTTCCCGTTCTCCGCCTCCTGCCTGTGTATAAGAGCCAAGGCAATCTCGGTCCATTCCGAACGTCATCGGCACCTTCGCCCCTTCCAGATGGAATTTTTGATCCAACTCTGCATAAAGTTTCCTGATCTGTGTAGTCAGAATCGGAATTTCTTTATGAAGAGCCTCATATAACATTTCTCTATCCAGCATGTCTCTTCCTCCATGGCTCCTATTATACGCATACCTGTGCATCTTACACAATATTAATTCAGCTCATTTATAAATATTGCAGCTTGAATTATTTTCATTTTCTGTTTATACTGGAAAGAAACATATTGGAAAAGAGGGAGATTTTATGCAGAACTTATCCATGAAACATCGGTGCATCATTGGATTTACATTATTTTCCATGTTTTTTGGTGCCGGGAACCTGATTTTCCCGCCTCTGTTGGGGGCACAGGCGGGAAGAGACACCCTTATTGCCATGGCAGGATTAGGTCTGACAGCTGTCCTGCTGCCGATCCTGTCTGTCATGGCTGTGGCCCGGCACGATGGACTCACCAATCTGGTCGGCAGTATTCATCCGGTACTGGCTGTCCTGTTCGCCGTCTTTGTTCATCTGATGATCGGACCCTGCGTGGCTATTCCGCGAACCGCATCCACCAGCTTTGAGATGGCGGTGGCTCCGTTTCTTCACAACAGTGATCAGACTTTATTCCTGATCCGCTGCGTTTACTCCTTTGTATTTTTCACAGCAGCTATCATGATTGCGCTGAAACCGACCCATTTAAAAGACCTGCTCGGGAAGATCATGACGCCGGTCCTGTTGGTGTTGATTGCCGTAACCTTTTTCGGCGTCCTTGTAAAACTGCCGGCACTTTTTGCCGCACCCAATGCCTACTATGCAGGGCACCCCATCCGCAGCGGATTTATCACCGGCTACCAGACTATGGACATTCTGGCCGCCTACAACTTCGGCACAGTTATCTCCATGAACATTGGGTCCTTTGGCATTACAGATAAAAAAGCAGTCGCTTCCGAGACAATTCGCGCCGGCATCATGGCCGGTGTCATGCTGATCATCGTCTACGGTGCCACTTCCTACATTGGAGCCGTGTGCAGTGTGGATTTTCCGGGCGCACAGAACGGTGCAGAAATCCTGACCTGGGCTGTCAAAGCATGCTACGGCATCTATGGGCAGCTGATCATCGGAGCTATTTTCTTCATCGCCTGTTTTAACGTATGCGTAGGACTTCTCTGCTGCTGTGCCACTTTCTTCCATGAGCTGCTTCCGAAGATTTCTTATGTGGCATGGCTGATCATTTTTGCAGTGTCCAGCTTCGTCATTTCCAGTGCCGGACTGAACTTTATTCTTACTATGTCCCTTCCGGTGCTGCAGATCATGTGCCCAGTTGCGATTCTGATTACGGTCTATGGATTAATTCGTAAACCTTAAACAGATATTTTTCATGGCTGTTGTGGCAAAAAAATAAAAAAACCGCAGGTCTGCGTGTTTCCACGCATTCCTGCGGATTTATGATTAACTCTGCAGCTTAATAATTTCCGGTAAAAAACTTGCTGTCGCGCTGCAGCTGATAATCCTTAAAATAAGAAGAAAAATCAAGTTTCAGGTAATCGCAGAGATTTGCCAGCTCTGCCATAGTATTATCATTGACCTGAATGCCATGTTCCATACGATCTTTCTGAGCCAGAACCTCTTTTTCTCCGTGAGTATAGATTTTCTCTGCTCCGTCTGCTTTCGGGCTCTCCCGTAATGCTTCCAGATAATCTGAAAAATGCTTTTTGATCGCTTCCGGATCACCGAAGACTGCCGGATTCACTGCGATAAATCCATGACAGATACCGGTTTTGTCCGGGAAGGTACAGCATTTATCAGAAGTTACTCCCATGGAAAGGATAGAACTGAACAGCTCACAGAGCATACCGTAACCATAACCTTTATGGCCTCCGCTCACTTCCCTGTCGCCGCCAAGAGGCATGATTCCACCGCCCTTCTTGCCGACGATATTTGCCAGCACATCCGGTGCGCTGGTACTTTCCTGTCCGTCGCTTCCCAGTGCCCATCCGTGAGGCAGCTCTTTGCCCATCTTGTTGTACATCTCCAGCTTTCCTCTGGTTACCACCGTAGTGGAACAGTCAAAAAGGAACGGATAAGGTTCTGCAGGCATAGCGACTGCAATTGGATTGGAGCCAAGCATGGCTTTCTTGCCAAAGGTCGGTACCATAATTGCTTCTGAGTTGGTACATGCCATTCCAAGAAGGCCTTCATCACTTGCCATCTTTGCATAATACCCCGCAATGCCAAAATGGTTGGATTCCCGAACAGTTACCATGCCAATACCGGTAGTTTTCGCCTTCTCAATGGCCTTCTTCATGGCAAAGATGGAAATAAGCTGTCCCATGCCATTGTGTCCGTCGATCACTGCGGATACTGGTGTTTCAAATACCACCTCCGGCTTTGCCTGAGGATGGATGGTTCCTTTTTCAATTCCCTTGTGATAGCGCACCATACGCTGCATACCGTGACTCTCAATTCCATAAAGATCCGCCATCAGAAGTACATCTTCAATATCCTTGCTTTCTTCGTCACTGAACCCGAAAGCGCGAAATGCTTCATAACAAAATTTCTCTAATACCTGATAACTCCATTTTACATACCCCATACTCGTTCTCCTTTTTGGTATTACCAATTTATGAACAGATTATACCACTTCATATGTAAAAATACAATAAAAAAAAGAATAATTTACGGAATCTTTATACTCCGCAAATCATTCTCTTTCTCATTTTCTACATACCAGAGATTTCTTTGATATAATTTTCTATGGTCCGCATATGCTCTTTCATACAGTTCTCTGCCAGCTCTTCATCATGGCTGATGATGGCACTGACCAGATTCCGGTGCTGCTCATCCACATGAGCCACCGACTGCTGCTTCTGCATGATATAAGCCCGGATGCCGGTGATAATATTTTCCGTCAACTGGGCAGAAGCACTCATGACTCCGAAAATCATGGGATTTTTCGCCATCTCTCCGATCTTGATATGAAGCTGTCGGTCAAGATCTGCCCGCTCACTTTCATCCTGGGAAGCATCCAGCTTTGCAATAATCAGCTGCAATTCCGCTGCATCCACCGGAGAACAGTTCCTGGCTGCCAATATGGCACATTCTACTTCCAGCGCAGCACGCAGCTGCTGATTCTGATAAACGCTGCTGTTATTCAGCCGAAACAGAATAGAGAGGGGCCGGATCATGCTGTTTTCCAGATTCTCGGAAATATAATTGGCTCCGCCATGTACCGTTGTAATCACACCGAGAATATTCAGCGCCCGCAGCACCTCCCGCAGCATAGGTCTTGAGATTCCAAGAGACTCTGCCATGACCCGCTCTGCCGGGAGCGCATCTCCCTTATGAAGCTTTCCTGACTGCACATTTTCAAGAATCTGATCAATAATTTCCTGAAAGGGGTTTTCTTTTCGAATTTCTGTGAACATCTGTCTTTACCTTTCCAGTTCCTTACTGTGCCAGTAATTCTCTTACCATGGTTCCGTCAAAGGAGACAGAAGCTACATGATTTACTTCGATCTGATAGAGCGCATTCGCTGCAATATGCTCTGCTGCCTGCTCCAGATCCCGAATACCAGATGTATGGGCGAAAATGTCCATTACCGCTTCCAGTCCTTCCTCCGTGACAATACACTCCTCTTTCTTCAGGCTCATCCGCTTCAGTACCTTCGGCAGTGCAAATCTGGAGAAAATAATCTTCTTCTCTTCCTTCGTATAATCCGGAATATCGATCACTGCAAAACGGGACATGAGAGGCGCACTGATCTGGGATTTATCATTGGCAGTCGCAATCGGGTACACACCGACTGTCGGCACCATACATTCCATATAATTATCCGTAAATCCAAGGTTATCAAGAAGTGTCAAAAGTACATCAGCCGGATTTCCATTGCCTTTTCCTGATGCAGCTTTGTCAAGCTCGTTGATAATGAAGACCAGATTGGACTCTCCTGCTGCTGAAAAGGCTTCCATAATAATACCTGGCTTTGCATTGGAATAAATACGGGAGCTTCCGGTCAGCTGCTCCGGATCATTGATGGAACTCATATCCAGGGTCGTCCACGGCAGTTTCAGAATCCGGGCTACCGCATAGGCAATCTGGGATTTTCCGGTTCCCGCCGGTCCCACCAGCAGAAGCCCATAAGCCGGAAGAGTATGGGTGCGGTTGATCTGAATAATGGTCTCGATAATTCGCTGTTTTACCCGCTCCATACCGTATAATTCTTCATCCAGAATTCTTCTGGCTTCTTCCGGATCAATGGCTTCAAAATAATTATTTTTCCACTGTACATTCATCATAATGGACAGTGCTCTCTGTGCATGTCTTCTCTCTTCCGGGGACACCTCGTGGGAACGGGCCACAGCCAGGTTTCTTCTGGCCCACAGGCGGATATTTTCTGGCATGGTATTTCCGGCGCAGGTCATGAAATCTGTGATGCTCTGCAGGCTGGTGAGTTTCATCTCATCTCCTACTTCCTCGTAATCCTCATCCTCTTCAATCTCCTCCGGAGCATGGCTGGCAAAGAGACGTTCCATCATAAACTGCAGAAATCCATCCTCTGCAGATAACTTGGTGCCGCCGCCAAATGCAATCTCACGAATCTTGTAAACAGCATATCCATCCTCCCGATTCTTACCGGACAGACGCACATTGATGTGGTTCTCGCCAAGCCAGCGTAAAAGGCTTACAAATCTGGCATCAATCTCCAGAATATCTGCGCTGAACTTGCCGTCTTCCTCTTCAAATTCAAAGGAAGAACGTTTCACCGGGTTGGTAAAGACACCGATAGAATGATGCTTCCACTGTCTGCTGTGGTTATCCAGAAGAAGGATCGGCTGTTCCGGAGTTGCCTCTCCTGCATCGGAACGGAAGGTTGTATACGTACACTCCGCATGATTTCTCTCATCGGATACGTCGTTAAAATCAAATACTGGCATGTTACATCTGCTCCTCTATCTTTCAAATTTCATTCAATAAAGGAATCATAACATAAAACTAATTATTTTTCATTTCTTTTTTCTTTTCCAGGTTATGTACAACTACACAGCAGGAAGCGTCACCGGTAATATTTACAACGGTACGTCCCATATCAAAAATACGGTCCACACCTGCTACCAGGGCAATACCATCCACCGGAAGTCCGACAGAAGTCAGCACCATGGCCAACATCACCATTCCGGCTCCCGGAACACCTGCAGTACCGATGGATGCCAGCGTTGCAGTCAGAATAATGGTCAGCATCTGCGGCAGTGTCAGCTGAATACCATAACAGGATGCAATGAAAATGGCACAGACACCCTGATAAATCGCAGTTCCATCCATATTAATGGTTGCTCCCAGGGGAAGTACAAAAGAAGATACTTCCTTGGATACTCCCATCTTCTCCACACACTCCATATTGATGGGAAGTGTTCCTACAGAAGAAGAACTGGAAAATGCAAAAATCATGGCCGGGAACATATTTTTAAAGAAATCAAGCGGACTCAGACCGCCGATTGCTTTTACCGTCAGAGAATATACCACTGCCATATGAATGATGTAGCAAATATAAGCAGCCAGAAGCACCATGGCCAGTGAACCGATAATTGCCGGACCATTGGCTGCAATGACCGGACACAGCAGACAGAATACACCGATAGGAGAAAGTCTTAAAATCAGCTCCATACATTTCATGAAAATGTCATTCAGATCCTGAAATCCCTGAATCACACGGCTGTTCTTTTCTTCTCCAACCAGGATAATGGCAAATCCAAGGAGAATTGCCATGACAATGACCTGCAGCATATTGGCATTTACCATCGGATCAAAGAAATTGGACGGGAAAATATTAACAATCGTGTCCATAAAGGAAACCGGTTCAGAAGCTTCATATACCAGATCCGTCGTTGCAACTACCGGGAACATTCCTTTGAACAGATTTCCAACGCAAAGGCCAAAGGCAATCGCAAATGCAGTGGTACAGAGATAATAGACAACTGTTTTCAGACCAATGGATCCTACTTTTCTGATATCACTCATGGAAATGATACCACACATGATGGAAAATAATACAATCGGTACAACAATAAACTTCACCAGATTCAGGAAAATAGTTCCGAATGGTTTAATGTAGGAATTTGCAAAATCTGCATAATTCTGCATTAAAAGACCTGCAATAATAGCAAGTACCAACGCAATAAATATCTGCGCTGCAAGGGACAGTTTCTTCTTTTCTTTCATTCTTATCACCTTCGCTTTCTCGTTTGTATTTTTGCTGCCTCATCACTACAGCAAAAAAGACACTACACTCTATGAATGTAATGTCTTATTCCAACGTATTTATTGTAACATATGCATAGTTCAGACGCAATAAAAAACGGTATTTTTCGTAAATTCCTATACTTCAAATTTATAGCCCATACCCCAGATGGTCTTGATCATCTCACCTTTTTCACCAAGCTTACTCCTTAACTTCTTCACATGGGTATCAATGGTTCTGGCATCTCCGAAATAATCATAATTCCATACGTTGTTAAGAATTTTCTCTCTGGAAAGAGCAATGCCCTGATTTTCCAGAAAATATGCCAGCAATTCAAATTCCTTATAGCTTAATTCAATCTCCTGTCCATCAATCTTTACCTGATGCGCTGCTTTATCGAGTTCAATACCTCCTGCTGAAATCACATCATCGTTGGTCAGAAGGTTCGATCTTCTCAAAATCGCTTCCACTCTCGCCACCAGAATCTTCGGACTGAAGGGCTTGGTGATATATTCATCCACCCCCAGGTCAAATCCCTGGAGTTCGTCCCGCTCGTCTCCTTTGGCCGTCAGCATGATAATCGGCACTTTGGAGTATTTTCGGATCTCCCGACAAACCTGCCAGCCGTCCATCTTCGGCATCATCACATCCAGAATGATTAATGCAATGTCCTTCTCCTTAAAGAAAATATCAACTGCTTCCTCTCCGTCTCCTGCTTCCAGCACATCAAAGTTCTGTTTTACCAGGAAATCACGAACCAGTTTCCGCATACGGCTCTCATCATCTACGACTAAAATTTTCAGCTTTTCCATACTGCAAGCCTCCATCTATTTTTCTCATGATTTCATAGTATAACAAATGAATATGACAATTCTGTGAAGAATTTTAATTTTTAACGTTTTTCAACCAGTATCTGATGCCGCTCTCTTTATGAATCTTTTTACGGAATAAGTCCTCTCATTCTCGCCCATGTATTATACAGTTCGGTCAAATGCTGCACCGGAAGCACACAGAGCATACAAAACAGCACTGCTCCGGCCAGTACGCAGATCCGCACCATGGGAAACCGTTTTCTCTGCCGCAGAACAAAACTTATGAGCACCATTCCCATCCAGATCATAAACACCATGGGAAGAATCCGGTTGATGGTAAGTCCGTAGCTTCTTATATAGAGAAACATTTTACTGGCTGCCGTGATAAGTAATAAAAGCGTCTCTCCTGCCAGCAGTATATTGCAGCATTTCAATGCTTTCGCAGTCTGTCCGGCAAACATATTGGCCAGAAACAGAATGCCCAGCGTCCAGATACCAATCTGGCACAGTTCAAAAAATCCCCTTCTCGCATATTCTGCATAGGTAAATGTCTCCGGCAATCTCCCAGCAATAGCGGAAAAGAGATAATTTCCCTGAATTCCCATAAAAAAACCATAGACCCCACAGATCACCAGAAGCACCGTACAGACTGTCACCTGCGGTAATCTCTTCACCTGTACAGACATTTTCCGGAGCTGTTCCACTTTGATGTCGTCCGTGTGAACTTTGTAAATACTCCCGTATACCAGTCCAAACAGATAAAGAGATACCGGAATGGCAAACAGAAGCCTCATCAGCACAGTTGCCAAATGCCACTGCAAATACTCTGTGATTTCTTCCGTCGCCCTTGCAAATCCTGCATCTGCCCGGGACAGAAGGGGAAGAATCATACAGAGAACCGGAATGACCAGCACCAGCCCGCAAACTACTGCCATTACACCGCTCATCTTCATTTTCTTCTGCTCTGTTCCCTCTTCCTGTTCGTTTTCTTTTTCCGAGAACCACACCAGGATCTGGGCTGAAAAATTCCGAAACGGCACCTGGACAAATACATTCCACAGGTCAAATGCAATAAAATGGGACGTCTTTCCGTGATCCAGGAGGCTTCCGCCTACCGACTCCGTCCAGTAGGCCGCTGCCATCATAAGCGCCAGTATCTGCAAAATACCAAATGTCAGATAGAAATTCATAGGTATGGCAATGGCGAACAGGACTGTCAGCCAGAACCAGCTCTCACGGGCCGGTTTTCTGCCGCTTCCATAGCAATACCCCAGCACTGCGATTGCATAAGCAGCCGTAAATAAAGTCAGTCTCCATTCCGATGTCCAGGAAGACCACAGATAAACAAACCCATAGCCAAGCCCCAGGTAAAGAACTGACATGATCTGATTAAGATCTTTCGTTTTCATCGTTTTCATCATCTCCGTCTTCCACATATTCCAGAATATCCCCCGGCTGACAGTCAAGGGCCTTACAAATACTGTTCAAAGTGCTGATCTTAACAGCTTTCGCCTTGCCATTTTTCAGCACGGAAATATTTGCCATGGTAATACCGACCCGTTCAGAGAGCTCTGTCACACTCATCTTCCGTTTCGCCAGCATGACATCGATATTGATAATAATTGACATGATCGCATCCTCCTATATGGTCCAGTCGCTCTCATCCTGCAGCCTCGCCGCTTTCCGGATGAGATGGGACAGCATGGCCGCCGCGATGGCAATGGCAGTTCCCACCAATGCAATAAGAAATGAAGCCAGCAACACCCCCGGATGATTCATATGGAGAATCAGATAAACTACATTTCCAACAACCAGAAGTACCGCATCCGCCGCTGCCAGAAAGGAAACGTTCCCCATACGTTTTGCATTCTCCATGGTAAATGCTTTGTCCTTCTCAATATCTGTAAAAATCTTCCACGCCATCCATAATGCCATATAACAGGGCACGGACAGAATCCATAAAAATATGAGCCATGGCCAAAAATATCCGCCAAACTCCGGTGCCAGATCCACCATCCAGCTTCCTACTCCCGGCAGGACTCCCAGATCCATCACCATTCCGCATCCCGCTGCGAAAATCACCAGAAATTTTAACCATTTAATCAGTCTGTGCTGCTCCATACCACTTCGCTCCTTTATGTTTGTTTATAGGTGCAGTATAGTTGGTATAAAGATATTTGTCAATACATTTTTATCGTTTTACGATAAATTATAATTGTAATTCAAGACTTCTCATTTTTTTATGATCAGCATGTTTTTTATTTTTCTGACAATTTTTGTTGAAATTTGACAATTTTAATGATAAGCTATTTGTAAGAATAATCGTATCTACGGAGGTGACCAGATTGAAATTTACAAAAATGAAAACTGTTTTATGTGCAGTATCTGCCGTGTTCCTTGCATCCATCTTTGGGGCATTTCCTTCTGAGGCGAAGACCGCTTTTGATCCCAGCTACTATTTTGAGAAATACGTGGATGTAGCAAATGAATACGGCTTCGATACCCAGGCCCTGTTCAACCATTATCAGACGGCCGGCATGCAGGAAGGCCGTTTTCCGAACCGGGAATCCGAGTGGAAAGCTGCTGCCGGATATGTGGCCACTCAGGAAGAACGAACCGCTTTCATGATGCAGATCCCATCCCCCAATCCGGAGAATGCCAATTCCGACCTTCCGAAATTCGACCCGATCTACTACTACAATAACTATCCGGATGTAGCCGCTGTCATCGGACCGGATGCTGTAGGACTTCTGAATCATTACTTTGCGTATGGATACAGCGAAGGCAGACTTCCCTACTATGGTGCTGAACCATGTACAGATGTACAGACTTCCTTCTAAACGAAAACGACCCTGCCTGGAATTTTTAGTTTCCGGCAGGGTTTCGTTTTTCTTATCTTATGCTCTTTTTCCACCTTCGACGCAGATCCAGTTCTCGCCCTTCCTGGTATGAATCTGAATATCTGTGAATCCGGCATTTATGAACAGCTGCTCAAATTCTTCTTTCGTCGGATTAAAGAGATGATAATTCCGGATATTCTCTTTTTCCCGATCCGTCAGATTTCCATTCTGGTAAATATCTGCCACCAGAAGGAAGGTTCCGCCTGCTTTCAGCACACGCCGTACTTCTTTCAGGTTTTCCTGTGGATCCGGCCAGAAATAAAAACTCTCCACGGTGATGATTTTATCAAAGGAATCATCTGCAAAGGGAAGATTTTCCACCGAACCTTCCAGTACATCCATCTTACCGCTCTTGATATTCTTCTCGTTATTCCTCCTGGAAGTTTCCACGGATACGTCCGAATAATCCACACCTGTCACATGACCGGAGGTTACCTTTTCCGCCATCCGGTGAAGCGTTGCTCCACCGCCGCAGCCAATATCAAGAACCCTGTCATCCTCCTGAATCTCCCAGTAGGAAAGGGCCCAGCCGGTCACCTCATAATGGCTCTGGTTCATGCGCTCCAGCATTTCCTCGCCTTCCGTGCCCTCCGGCTTGCGCGGATTGCCGATGCGTGTCACCTCTTCCTGTGTTTTCATGGTCTTGCTCCTCCTGAAATGATCTCTTTCTGAGAAGTCTCTTATTTCACTTCTACCAGCTCAATCTTGAAATTCAGCTCTTTTCCGGCCATCTCATGATTGGCATCAAAAGTAATGTTTACCTCATCCTTTGCGGTTACTTTTACCGGGAACGGCTGGCCCATCTGATTGGTCAGATATACCTGCTGGCCTACTTCCAGATCTTCGGAGCCCGGAAGCTTTGCGATCTCCATCTCAAAGATGGCATCCGGATTCGGCATTCCATATGCTTCTTCCGGCATCAGGTGAATCTCTTTCACCTCGCCAACTTCCATATCTGCCACTGCAGCATCGTAACCTTTGATCATCTGACCTGCACCGCATACAAACTCCAGCGGTTCGCCGCGGTCATAGGATGAGTCGAACTGGGTTCCATCGTTAAAAGTTCCTCTGTAATGAGTACGGCAGGTCTTGCCTACATTGCGTCCTGTCAGGTTGTCCATGATAAATCCTCCGTTGTTTTCAAAATGATTCCCTATAAGAGTACCTAATCTTTACCGTTTGTGCAAGAAATATTTCCGCAAAAAGATGGGTAAAAATTTGAAAATTAAATGGATATACCCTTTCCTGTATAAATATATCCGTTTTCGGTTATTTACTACTTTGCGGATATTTTTATTGACTTTTACGCATTCAAAATATATACTATAAGTATCTATTTAAGTAATTAAAACCAACAGGAGGATGAACGTATGGCAGCATTATATGAAGAATTGAAAAAGAAGAAATCCGAACTCGGTATAACAACGGAACAGCTTTCACGACTGTCTGGTGTCCCTGTCGGTACCATCAATAAAATTTTAAATGGTGAAACAAAATCTCCCCGATATGATACTTTAAACGCCTTAAATCATGTTCTTTCCATCCCGGACAGCAATTATTCAACTGCTGATCGAATCGGAGAAGCTCTTCCTGCGTATGCAGTTGCTCCTAAAAAGCAGGGTGACTACACACTGGATGATTACTATGCACTTCCTGATGATGTCCGGGCAGAGTTGATCGACGGAGAACTGATCTTTCTGGAAGCGCCTTCATCTATTCATCAGGAACTTATTACAGAATTGTTATTAGATATCGGAAATTATATTCGAAACAATAAAGGTCCCTGTAAGGTTCTTCCTGCTCCACTTGATGTTCAGCTGGACTGTGATAACCGTACCATGATCCAGCCTGATATCTCTGTGATCTGTCAGAAGGAGAGAATCGTAGAAAAAGGTGTTTACGGCGCACCCGATTTCTGTATCGAGATTGTCTCACCCTCCAGCCGCAAGCGAGATTATTCAAAGAAAGTTGATAAATATATGAGTGCCGGTGTGCGGGAATACTGGATCGTCGATCCCAAACGTGAAACGATACTCTGTTATTTCTTCGAAACGGAAGACTATCCGCAGTTATACACTTTTAATGATATTATCCCTGTTCAGATCTATCAGGAAAATCTGAAAATCAATTTTGCAGAAATCAAAGCCAGACTATAATTCCATGCAAAAAAAGAACCCGATGGTCACTCATATGCCATCGGGTTCTCTCACTTTCTATTTCGTAATCTTCATATTCGGCCACACAAATTCCACAAACGCGTCGGGATACTGTTCATCCAGGAAGCTTTCCACTGCATTCTCTGCGGGGACACCACCTTTTCGCTCCACATACCGCATCATGGCAAAAGCCGATAATGCCAGGTCACAGACCATCAGCGCCACACACACCCAGGTGATGATTTTTCCTGCAATGGGCGGAATTTTCTCGATCAGACGGCTGAGGGGCGGATAAATGATTTTCACCCAGATCAGGGCCAAAATTCCCCAGAAAATGCAGAACAGAAGGTTTGTTCTTCCGCCAATATTGAAAGGCATGTTGCTGTAGTCCCAGAATACTGTGCCAAATACTTTCTCTGAAATGACACTGCACATGTATTCATAAGTACCTCCAAGGAAGAATCCTCCAAGGAAAATATATCGGTCTTCCAACTTTGCAAGACGATATAAAAGCATGGTCAGAAGTGCTGCTCCAAATCCCCACACAATACTGAAAGGGCCGTAGAGCACACTGGAACGGCTCATCCAGATACCTGCGGTGAAATGCACATAAAAGGTCTCGATGATATCACCGCCCAGAGCACAGATAAAAAATACCCAGATAATTTTATCAAGGCACAGTCCCCTGGCAAAGGTATACTGCTTCTCTGCCTCTGACACTGGTTCTTCGCCTGCCTTCAGGTTTGGATATGCCAGCTGAATACGCCGCCAGAACCGATCGGCGATCCAGGTACCAATTCCTACTTTCCGCTCCCAGATACCGCGCTCCAGATTCTTCATTTTCTCCGGAAGAGGCTTTCTGTGAACCGCATATTCCACAGCGATAAAATCAAGAATAACCACCGCCATCAGCACAAATACAATGATTTTCAGGACCAGCACTGGAATGATCTGAGTCAGGAAGAAGAGCATAGGCTGAATCAGCAGCATTGCCACCACTGCCACTGCGCTCATGCCCAGCACATCCAAGAATCCTCTTCCTTTACCAGCATAGACCGAATGTTCCTCCTGCTCCCACAGCACGGCTTTGGTCATCCGGTTCGAAAACTCTCCTGCCAGCTGGGCGCATGCAGAGGTAATGACCATATATGCCACTACCTGCAGAAGATACCGGTCTTTCAATGTCGGCAGTACCAGAATCAGAAGATCCATCATAATACCGTAAGAAAGGCTGAAGGGAACACCAAACACACCGCGATTATGAAAATGGCCTCTGCGCACGGCAACAAAAAGCGTTTCTCCGCACCATCCAATAAACGAGTAGCAAAATAAGAAAAACAACAGTTCATAAATCGTATATTCCATGTAAGTCTCCTCTTTATGATAATAGTTAAATTGATCCCTGGGTGAAGGTCACATCAAAAATCGTTCCTCCTGATGGGTTCGGTCTGACCGTAATACTGCCCTCATGCACCCTCACAATTTCACGAGCCAGAGCAAGTCCAAGTCCTACACCACCAAGCTCCCGGCTTCTGGATTTATCCACACGGAAGAAGGGTTCAAACACCCGCTCCCTGAGATTCTCAGGAATTCCGCTTCCCGTATCAGATACCGACAGACACACCTTTTGTTCCTTCCGGCAGGCAGTTACGGTAACCTGACCTCCCAGATGATTATATCTTATAGCATTTTCAACGAGATTGTACACCAGTCGGTAAATAAGAACATCACTTCCCATCATCGTAATACTCTCACATTTTCCAATAAGTGTGATATCTTTTTCCTGGGCAAGAGGTTCCAAGTCTGCCAGCACCTCATCAACAAGGGCATCCACTATAATTTTTTCATCCCGGCTTACCGTCTGAAACTCACTCATATCGAGAAGCGTCTTTACCATTTTGCCAAGCCTGTCGTTCTGTTCCGTGACCATCTTTATCGTCTGCAAAGTCTCTGCATCATTGTCCGGATGACGGGTGGAATTATATAGATCAAGCTGTACCTGCATTAAAGCTAATGGGGTTCGAAGCTCATGTGCCGCATTGGCAGTAAATTGTCTCTGGGTCTCAAATGCATGAGAAAGACGTCCCAGCATCTTATTATAGGAAATACTAAGCTGGTTCAGTTCTTTCACCTGATTTTCTTCTATTCGTGAGTCTGCCAGATTTTGTGCCTGCACCTTTTCAATTTTATCAGAAAATTCTTTGATTGGTCTGAGTGCATGTCCGCTTATAAAATATGTGGCTACCCCGCCAAGAAGAGCAAGAAAAGCTGAGATAAGCAGACTGTTTTTTTTGTAGTCTGCCTTATTATTGTATACCTGAATCGAAAAATCCGTTGCAAACTCATCCCACTTATCATCCGGAATGCTGATGTATATTTCGTCTGCATCCTCCGCGTTGTCATCTCCCTGGGCATCCACCCTTTCCTGCAGAGTATCCATGTAATATACCCCGTTTTTATAGACAAACATCGTCAGACATCCACATATAACCGCAATATAGATGGTAATGATACAGGTAAGTCTCCACTGCAGTGATATTTTTTTCATCTGTCGGATACCTCCCGTATTTGATATCCCTCTCCCACTTTGTTCAAAATCGGATCATATCCAAGCACAGCCTTAAGCTTTTTTCTGAGGGAAGACATATGTACTCTGATGGCTCCACTAAAGCTGTCCGCAGATGCATCCCAGACATGTTCCATCAATTCCTCCTGGCTCACCGGTCGGCCTAAATTAAGAAGCAAATATTCCAGAATCCCATTTTCTTTTCTTGTCAGGGAAACTTTTTTTCCCTTTGCATATGCCTCCCGTTTGATCGTATCGAACTTTATCCCGCCACTTTCCAGACATACATCCTTCTGCACAAATTTTCTTCTTGTCAGGCTTCTGATCCGTGCCTCAAGTTCCTGCAGATGGAATGGTTTTTCCATATAATCATTTGCCCCTGCATCCAGTCCTTCCACCTTATCCGCAATCTGGCCTCTTGCCGATAATATAAGAACCTTTGTCTCTTCATTTCTCTGTCTGAGTTCCTTCAGTATCTCCATACCATCCATACCGGGCAGATTCAGATCCAGGACAATCAGATCATAATTCTCCGCCAGAATACATTCCAGCGCCTCTTCTCCATCATAACAGGTGTCCACCTCGTACCCGGCACCATACAGACTTTTCGCAACTGTGTCACATATTTGTTTCTCATCTTCAACAATTAATAATCTCAAAATGATTTCACCTGTTTCTTAACAAAGATTTTACAACCGTTATTGTATAATACCTAAGTCAGCTGGTCAATAAATAGAACAAACGAAAGGAATGACCCTATCTTGAAGTGCGGAAAAATCGTTCCGACCGTCCTGCTCCTCGCAGGTATTACCATGATGGGCTATGGTGTAATCAGAGGAGAAGCGGCTGTCGTGCTTGGTAAAGCAATCAAATTATGTCTGGAGTGTGTCGGAATTGGATAAGAAAAAGAAATTACTATCAGAAAAAACAGCTCAACTACGCGGGTGGATACAGGCAGCCGCAACGTTGCTGACCAATATTCATATTCCTAATTTATGGAAAGGCAAAATATATCAAGGCAAGGCGAAAGCAATCTGTGTACCAGGATTAAACTGTTATTCCTGTCCCGCCGCCTCGGGAGCATGCCCTATTGGAGCCTTTCAGGCGGTTGTCGGATCGTCCCGCTTTAAATTTTCCTACTACATAACCGGTTTTTTTATTCTGCTCGGCGTGACCCTTGGAAGATTTATTTGTGGTTTCCTGTGTCCCTTTGGATGGTTTCAGGATTTACTTCATAAAATCCCCGGAAAAAAACTTTCCACCGCCAGACTGAAACCGCTAAGATATCTGAAATATCTCATTCTTATCGTTTTTGTTATCCTTCTGCCAATGCTTGTAACGAACTCAGTCGGAATGGGCGACCCCTTCTTCTGTAAATATATTTGTCCCCAGGGTGTTTTAGAGGGTGCTATCCCACTTTCCCTTGGAAATGCATCTATAAGGTCCGCACTGGGAACGCTGTTTTCTTTTAAATGCTTTATTTTAATTACCGTTGTGGTGTTAAGCATTTTATTTTACAGACCCTTCTGTAAATGGATTTGTCCTCTTGGTGCAATTTATTCATTGTTTAACAAGGTCAGCCTTCTTCATATAAAGATTGAAACCGACAAATGTGTCGGTTGTAACCAATGTACAAAGGCATGTAAAATGGATGTGGATGTGTGCAAAACTCCAAATCATCCGGAATGCATCCGATGCGGGGCCTGTATCAAAGCTTGTCCTAAAGATGCAATCCACTACCAGTTTATGGGAAAATCATCGAAAACGAAATAGTGAAAGGAGCTATTATTTATGAAAACCAAAAGAACATTGATTGCTGTTATGATACTTAGCATGGCATTGCTTACGGCATGCAGCACAAAAAAATCTGCGGACAATTCCGCCACCAGCCTGGATGACCTGTATCAGCAGGAGAACCAGGTCTTTGCAGATCATGAAGATGTATGGAACAAAGTATTTGGCATGATGGATAAAAGCACTGCCGATCCCAATGGAAATTATGCGGATTATCTGGCTGACACCATCGAATCAGGCAAAGAGGCTTTTACGGATGAGGAGCTGAAAACACTGACGGATGATATAGAAACGATACGAAATCTTGAGGAGCAGATAGCAGAAATGGAAAATGAAAATGCGGCATCAGATACCACCGGTCAGGAAAATAATGCTGAAAATGTATCTCCCTTTAAAAATTTTTCCGGTCTGGATTTTGATGGAAATCCTGTTGATGAAAGTCTCTTTTCCGGAAATGCTGTCACTGTCCTCAATTTCTGGTTTACCGGATGCAAGCCCTGCGTTGCCGAGTTGCCTAAGCTTAATGAATTGAACGATGCAATCAAATCAATGGGTGGCGAGGTAGTCGGCATCAATACAGAAACCTTTGACGGAAATGAAGCCGCCATTCAGGAAGCATCCGCGATTCTTGAAAGTCAGGGTGCCAAATACCGCAACCTTTCCATCGACTCTGCTTCCGATGCAGGTAAATATGCCTCCGACATTATGGCATTTCCTACCACTATACTGGTCGACAGAAACGGCAATATTGTGGGAGATCCCCTCCTTGGAGGAATTGACAATCAGGACAACTATGATGCTCTGATGAAACAGATTCAATCAGTCATTGATGCTGACAGCTCGAATAAATAATTCTAATCAGGGACAGGATAAAAGCCAGAGGTTTTTTATCCTGTCCCTGCTGCTATGAGCATTCATTATTCAGCCGTGACTGGTGTGATCGTGATATTCGCCGCCTCGATTCCTGTCTTCCTCTTTACCACATCCTCAATCTGTGCCCGTTCTGCATCACTGACCTGCGAGCTGCTCACCACCACGTCAGCGCAGGCATCATTGATACTCACCACTACCTCATCAAACCCCTGGGCCGTCAGGAGGGTTTCTGCTGCCAGCTCCTTTTCTGCCGCATCTGTCATGGCTACCATCTCATCAATGGCACTTTGCTTCTGTTCGTCTGTAATATGAGTGCTGTTGATAAGTTCCATGAGAATTTCTTTATTTCTGGAGCGGTTCTGTTCCCGGGTCACCTTTGCCTCGGATACCAGTCCGACACCCACAGTGGTACTGGCCATCACGGTCTGCCCGGCATCCGTACCTTCTTCGACTGCCACATCTCCGTCCTCATTTTCATCAAGACTCGCAATATCCTGACTTCCTTCATCCACCTCTCCCGTCAAAGCGTAGGTATCTTCTGCGGAAATATCCTGCGCCAGATCTGTCTCAGCCACATCTTCTACCGCCTCACTGTCCACACTCAGCAGGGAAGGATTTACATCCGTTCCCGCATAGTTCAGATATCCTGCTATGGCAATCATGCCCGCCAGCGCAGTGATAATCATCTGATTTTTCTTAAATACAGGCTTTTTCACAAGCTTCTTCACTTTGTTTCCTCCACCTCCATTTTCATTATTTTAATTTTATGAGGTTCAATGCCAAATAATGCCTGAGCGGCTCCGATAATTTCTTCTTTGACGCTGCTCTTATCACCCCCTTCTGCAATGACCAGAACTCCCTCCACCTGCGGATTGCTTTCCGACGTTACGTAAGGCCTGCGGCTTGAGCTCCCTGACTCCTCATATACGGTCTCCTCCTCTGTTCCGCCCGTCCCCACCTGCTTATCCTTCTCTACTTTCCGCTCCCCGCTTCCTTCAAAGGTAAGCATAACCCGGACCTGTCCGACGCCCTCCACTCTTGAAAGCAAATCTTCCAGTTTCTTTTCCATCTGCTCTTCGTAGCTATCTGTCTCCTGCGGGATCTCTGTTTTCTGCCCATTGTTCTCCTGTGTTCCTTTCTCTTTTCCGGAATCCACCGGAACAGCAATCACTGCCAGTAAAAGTCCACACAGCGCCATAATCAGGAACTGATCCTTTCCTGGGGGCCAGTATTTTTTTCGCAGTGCTTCCCATTTTTCCTTCATTCCGGCATCTCCTCCATCTCCCTTTCCTGCAGAAATACTTTCTGATCCAGCTGCTCCGACAATCTGAAAATCTGAAAGACCGGCTGCAGTAAAAGCAATACCAGCAGCAGTCCAAGATAAAACCGCACATACCGCTCATACCGCTCTCCGGGAATCAGCTGCAATACCATCTGTTCCAATAAATAGAAGACCGCAATCATCCGCACCATATCCAGAATTGCCTGCATCTTATTCCCCCTGTCTGTTCCTCATCCCGTCACTGCCGTCGTCAGTGCAATGGTCAGCAAAAATAATGCCAGCACCGTAAATGCCGCTTGAAACAGAAGCTTCACACCATTCCCCATGCCAAGCAGACATTCCGTAATCCGTTCATCCGACACAGGCTGCAGAATTGCCGCCAGCACATAATATACCAGCATAATCACTGCCAGCTTGATAAGCGGCACCATGCAAAGCAGAATCAGTACCATCAAAGCCGCCGCACCGATACCGTTTTTTATGAGCATGGCAGAGCCGAGTACCAGCTCCGTGGCAGAGCTTCCTGCATCCCCCACACCTGGAATTGCCTCTATCCCTCTGCTCACCGACATGGTACGAAAAGCATCCGCTGCCGGCGAAATGAGCCCCTGGACCATATGAAAACCACACACCAACGCCAGCAGCGCTTTCAGACTCCATCCCACCAGCATAGACAGCAGTTCCGCCAGATGTCCCAGCCGCTTTTCTCCCGACAGATGATTGACCAGCACCAGCAGAATATAGATTTCGATACAAGGAAGCAAAAATACACTGGTCAGCCACCTCACCCCGGAAATCAGAAATAACGTAAATTCATAATAAATTCCCGCAGAACTGATGTAAGATGTCAGCGTCATGGCAAGAAAAAAAGCCGGAGCCAGTACCGTCATAAAGTCTTTCATTGCATCCAGCACATTTGTCGTTATTTCCATGCTTCCCTGAAAAGAAGTAATGAGCAGTAAAAATAACATCATATAGATCATGCAGAAACTGATCCTGGACACACCCTTATTCTGAAATACATCGGCAAAATGAAGCAGTACCGCAGCTGCTATTGCCAGTATCAGGATGTGCACCCACAGTTCTTTCTGTTCCATCAGTTCCCGGAAAAAAAGTCCTTCCGCCATCTTAAGCAGATTCTGAAAAGAAATGGGACTGTTTCCGGATGCTCCCTGCTCGGCCATATTCTGAAAATCCACATTCTGCCCCAGCAGGTCATCCAGCACCTGCTGAATTTCCCCATAATCAATTTCCCCCATCTGCTCACGCTCCCAGAAAGTTCTGAATCACATCTAAAAGAGCCAGAAGCACTGGCATACTGACTGCCAGTACAGACAGTTTCCCAAAGATCTGAATCTGTCCGGCAATGGTCTGATATCCCGCATCCTTACAAAGATCCGAGGAAAATTCCGCAATATAGGTAATCCCCACGATTTTCAGAAGAATTTTTATATACCTCTGATCTAACGGCAGGTAAGTTTCGATGGCCTGTATGGCATCCACAATGATCTGAAGCTGCTCAGTCACTCCCATAAAAATGAGCAGACTGACACCCATACACAGATACACGGCATATTCCGATTTTACCGCTTTTATCTGAAGTGCCAGAAGAATTCCCACAATACCGATCAGGGCAATTTTTATCATGGTTTCCCCTCTTTCTTACAGTGTGAACAGTTTCTCCATCGTAACAAAGAGCTCATACACATAAGGAATAATCCAGAAAAGGACCAGCAGAAGACCCGCCAGACTTGTAAGAAATGCCTGCTCCTCCCTGCCGCTGTGCTTCAGAACCTGGGAGAGAACCGATACCAGGATTCCGACTGCGGCAATTTTAAAAATCAGTGTCACGCTCATACTTTGATTCCACCTGTCCTATATGATAAATACCGCCAGCACAACGCCGCTTAAAATTCCAAGACACCGATACAGCCGCCGTTTTTCTCCTGCCTCTGCCATGGCAGTCTGCACCGATATTTTCAGCCGCTCTTCATACCAAAGACACAGTTCCGTCTGCATCTGAATATCCAGATATCCCAGCATTCCGCCAAATTCCAACAGTTCTTCATACTCCTGTCTGTTCAGATGAAATTTCTTTCTGCCAAGGGTCAGCTGTTCCTTCCATACCTCCTGCACTGTAAGACTCTTATGAGCCTCCAGCTCCTTGCCGGTCTCCAACAAAAAAGACTGAAAAGGAGGCCTCGACCGCTCTCCCAGAGAAATCAACAGCTCCGGAAGCGGCCGATGGGTACAGCGGATCTCTCCTTCCAGCAGCATGATCAACTGCCGAAGCATTCGCAGCTCTTCCACACGCTGATCCAGTTCTCTTGCCTTTCCAAATCCAATTCCAGCCGTGCCTGATAGCAGGAGGCCAATGCCCAGAAATTTTAGCATAACACGGTTCCTCTGTGATCCGTCACCTGCCGGATTCTGCCCGGTGCATCCCGCCCCTCCAGAAACAGTAACCTCTGAAATGCTCCTGTTTCCAGTAATTTCCGAAGATTCGGCTGATTCTGCAGCGCATCCGGGCTGTCTCCATGGACGGTGGCAAAAACCGTACATCCACAGTTTGCCGCATACTGAATTTCCCGCACATCTTCCTCACTTCCAATCTCATCCACGGCCAATACTTCCGGTGCCATGGAACGAAGTAACATCCGCATCCCCAGGGTTTTCGGACAGCCGTCCAGCACATCGGTCCTCATCCCCACATCGTTTTCCGGCACACCCCTGCAGCATCCTGCAATCTCCGACCGTTCATCCACGACCCCTACCGTTCTTCCACGATGTTCTTTTGTCCCATTGGAAATCTGACGGATACAGTCTCTGAGAAGGGTCGTCTTGCCGCCGCCAGGCGGTGACACCACCAGCGTATCACACAGGTTGTCTTGCTCCCATAAACAGGAAATCACCGAATCCGCGCAGCCCTTCTTCTCATGGGCCAGCCGGAGATTAAGGGCAGAGATCTCCGTCAACGATGTGATCCGGTCTCCCTCCAGCACCGCTCTTCCTACCAGTCCCAGCCGATGTCCTCCCGGAAGCGTAAGATATCCCTGGCGGATCTCTCCCTCATAAGCATAGAGAGAATAATTGGCCAGATAAGAAAGGATCTGCCGGATCTCTTCCACCGTATAACGAACTTCCAGTCTCCATTCTCTGCCCCGCACCCGAACGGAAAGACACTGCCCTGCCCGTACCCGGATTTCTTCCGTCTCCCACAGATCCACCTTCGCCGCCTGCAGCGGATTTTTCAAAATATCCGGAAACAGCTCTATGATTTCATTGCACTTCATTGTCCCAACCCCTTATCAAAATATATGAGCCGGGACAGGTTTTATGCGTAAAAAGAAGGGAGTGTCGCAAAATCACCGGAATAGGTGATTGAGCGGCACTTTTCCTGACGGCAGTGCTGGACATATGGAATATATCCTGTCTGCTCCACCCAAAGCAAGTTCGCGGAAAAGGTTTACACCTGGGGACACTAATGCCGCGGGAGAACTCTTTCAGCTGCGTGGGGCAGTCTATTTTGGGTGTGCATGGGTCTATATTTAATTTCTTGTGTGAAAGTTCCACTTTTGGGGCAAAATTAGGGGTTGTCCAGGCGGTTAAGGGACCCAACAGACTCTGACTACGAAAAAGTTCCTTAAGGTTTATAGGCTTACAGCAGAAAGGGGCTGTTGTAAAACAGATGAGTACTCATCCATTTTACAACAGCCCCTTACAATTTGATCAGTTTCAGAGAAAAAATCAAGAGGTTCTGTTTCCAAACATGCGGTCCAAAAGTTCCCTCTCGTTCATTTTATTTGCAGGCATATACCGCCTGATCACTTGCTGAGAGGAGGCAAATCCCATTAATTGTGCGATCAAATCAGAAGTGGCTCCTGCCTGCACTGCTCGCATGGCATAGGTATCCCGAAGCATACGGGGCGTTACTGTATCCATGCCGCACATATGGGAACGGCGCTGCAGGGCTGCCCGCATCCGGTCTACACGTACCGGTTCCTGTGCCTGATTACCTAATACAAAATCCTCCAGATTGCCCTGATATCTCTCCTTTATGCTTTTAAGCATCTGCACCATAAAATCCGGAACTGGTACTTTTCTGTTTTTACGGCCTGTCAGCTTTTCCAGGTCATATACCCGTTCGTCTTCCAGGCGGGTTCTTTTCATTGCCACAAAATAACGGATATTCAAAATCTTCTCCTGAAAATCCACATCTTTCCACCTGAGGGCTGCAGCTTCACTCAAGGTAATCCCTGTATAAAGCACCAGCTGGAATCCCAATCCCAGCGGATAGCCATCTTCATCCTTATAAGAGACAAGTACCGGTTCCAGCTGTCGGATCTGTTCCGGTTGAAGCCATGACCTGCAATCACTACTCTGATCCTTTTTCTCAAAGAAATGCACGTCCAGGCATGGATTACTGTCAATGAGACCATATTTCTGTGCATCCCTGAGACTTCCGCTTAAGACTGACAATACGTTTCTGACCGTTCCCTCTGTCATCTTTCCGGTTCTGGTGCCTGTCACTGATTGTCTGCTCAATAATTCAAGCCAGTCTTCCAGCTGCTCTCCGGACAGTTCCTGAAGCTGCTCCTCACCAAGAGCCGGAAAAATATGATGCTCCATAGTCTCTGCATACATACGTATGGTAGTCGGTTTTACGACTCCCTGCAACACTTCCCTGATCCACACATAAACCCATTCTTTTAATGTGTGAATCTGCGTAAAGTTTCCCTGCCGGAATGCCTGTCTCAGGCTTTCCAGTTCCACATCATACTGCCGTTCCAAAAAATCCGACGGATTGTGTCTGAGTGGTTCATCACATCCACAACTCGTTATTTTTCCGCTTTTCAAATCTCTTGTTGCCACACTTCTTATATTTCCACAGTCGCAGCGGCAAAGTACTTTCTTCAATGTGGTCTGATTGTCAGGATCTTCTCCCAGAACCACCAGTTTTCCAAAGCGTTCTCCTTCCATCTGCCCTGCTGCCCGCCGGATACAGCCGCAGCTTTTCCTCCGTCCGCTGGCCAGCAAATATCCTTCCACCTGACAATCATTTCCGCAGTCACAATGACAGTTCCACATCGCCACACGCTGTCTCGTATTCTGTTCATAGCCGCCAAACCCAAGCACTGTCAGCTTTCCAAACTTCTGCCCGGTAAGATCTCTTCCCGTCCTTGCCATCTTTGTACCATCCCCTCTGTATCACTTCGCATCCGCCTAAAACAACACTTCAAAAACTGCGTCCGAATACTCTCGCACCCGGACGCAGTCTCTCAGTCATTCTCATGCTCCATTTCTGTTTTACAGCTATTCTTCGTTCCGTCTTCCGTTTCGCACAGTGATCAAAATCATAACTGCAACACCAAGCAGCGCTGCTGCCGCAAATGCACCCCAGAGAAGTACGTTTGCACTGTCATCTGTCTTCGGTGAAGCCAGTGTCTGAAGAGTCTGCACAGTTACCGGAGTCACCGTAGTCTCTTCCGTTTTACTGGAGTGATGATGCTTCTTGGAACCTCCGGATTTCGGGGTATCATAATGATTTCCAAAAGAGATGGTTCCAGATTTTGTCTCTGATCCATCTTTTACTGCCCACATTTCTGATTTCAATGTACCATTTTCTGCATTTACTACTCTGACAGTCACGAGATACGTACTGGTATCATAGGTAAAACGATCTGTCTTTCCTACAGTCTGGGAGATTTTATACTGATAATCTCCGGGCACTGTATATGTCATCGGTCCAAAGGAAATACTTCCTGCATTTTTCCGTTCCTGAACATTCTGTGCCGGCATGGGTGCATCCTTTGTCACTGCTTCCATCGTAATCTGATAGGTCTCTCCATCCGGGATCTTATCACCGGATACTTCAATCTGCACCGGAATTGTCACCTCGCAGCTGTTCTGTGCTGCCTTTACCTGTCCGGGCATCATCAGAAACAGGAACAGCAACGGCAGAATCAGCAATCCGCCGGGAAGGCCTTTCTTTCTACTTGTCATCGCTTCATAACCTCCTTCTTGTGTTTAGCTTCTTTTGGTAAGCCGCCCGAACACAACAACACGGCCGTTTGTCTCCGCTTCGGCACAGGTTGAGAAACCAATGACCGAATCTTCTGCTGTCACTCCGATCTCCCGGTACTGAACAGCATTTTTCTTAATATAATCTAACAGTTTTTTCCTGTCTGCCCCTGAATCACAGTCGTAGACTACCGGATCATAAGCGTCTACCTCCAGGCAGGCAAACAGTGTAATATCATAGGCTGCATCCGGCAGATAAAACACACCGGATGTATGGCTGTCAAAATAAGATTCCTGCGGAAATTCCACGATATCCCCGAACATTCCGCCGTTATCCATATGATGCCCATACAGCAGATGGTATCCCTCATCAAATTCCAGATTGTCGAGACTGGACAGAAAGATTGCTCCGGACAGTGCAAATTCTCCATAAACATCTTTGTTGACGTATTCCATGTCATTCTCCCCCTGCACGACCGGGTAATCTATGTGTGTATCGTCTATGGTAAGCCAGCCCTGTACATCCGGATTGATAGCCTGCAGCTCCAGAAGCGTCGGACTTTCCACCGCATCCTCCGCCGGTTTGAACTGCAGAAGGTCACTGGAGAGAAATGCTCCCCGATACACCATCACCGTATCCCAGAGAGAATATCCGCCATAGAGCAGCATGAGCAGAATCATAATTGCTGCAATCATGCTCAATATTCGATTTCCCAGCCTGGCTAATGTGCCAGCAATCTCCATGACGGGTTCCTCCTTTTGAAAACTTCTTTGTTTCCCGGAGAACGCCTTCATTCATGAAAACGCTGTCTCCGGGGGAAGCTTTATGAGACCATTTCACACCCCAGCTGCCGAAAATCGCACTGGCTCGGGGCTTTGTTGGGCCATTTTACTGCCCGGCTGCCGGAAAAACCGCTCTCTGGGGACTTCATTGGGCATATAGCTTGTTGTGCCTCATCTCCGCCCACGACAAGTCTCCCAATTGCTGATTTTACATGTAATCTGCCGGATTTTCTGGCTTTTCTGATAGGTATTGGGCGTATGAAAATCTTCCATAGCTTTTCTGCCCAAAACCAACTCTCTTTTTGGACTTTTGAGGAAATAGTTGCTCCATATGCCCATATCCGCCCAACAAATTCCCATTCTGGCTACACTTCTGTACATTTTGGCGCTTTTGAAGCATATTCCACGCATATGCCCAAAATTAGCTCTCTGCCCAGTCAGACTTTCCTTTAAAGCTTCTTTGTTTCCCGGAGAACGCCTTCATTCATGAAAACGCTGTCTCCGGGGGAAGCTTTTACTTCACTGATTAAGCTTCTTCGTGTCTTCTGCGAAGGAACAGGATTGCAAAGATACCAGCAACTGCTACCATCAGAATGTACGGAGCTACAGTCATAGCAATACCGGTCGGAGTAACTGCGTTCTTCAGGTTAGTACATACAACTGCATTATTCATCTTACCCATTGTATTCTCATTAGATGTTGCATAAGTATCACTGGTTTTATCGGTATCGTTTACAGTATAGCTGACTGTGTATCCATCTTTCTTATCAATATTCTCAACTACAGTGTATTTAACAGTAGACGGGATACCTTTGATAGTTTTCAGACTGTTATTTGTCAATGCAATATTTGCGCTGCCTTTTCCTTTATCATCTAACGTAATTTGCTCTCCATTCATGTTAAAAGAAGCATATGCCGGACCTTCAAAATTAATTGTAAAGTTATAAGTTCTTCCCTTGTCACCCATCGTGCCATCTACTACTTTTTTCAGGCTAAGTGCATAGGTTTTATAAGAATTTGTAAATCCATCACTCTTACTCTCAGAATTATATGCTCCTTCAGTTGTCGGTGCATCAGTGCCTTTGATCATAGCCTGGGACGCAATTTTGTATCCACCTTCACCATCATTTACTACGTACACATCTAAAGTTCTGATAGTAACTGCATCATTGGTGATATCAGCATTTCCACTATCCTTCTCAGTAATGGTATAACGATAGATACCAGGTGCTGTCCATTTTACTTTACTGAAATCTACAGTTACTGTCTTTACAACTTCTTTGTTTGAATCAACAGCATTATCATGACTAAATGCTACATTATCAATCTTCGCTCCTGGAATTCCAGCTAAAATCTCCGGTGAAGCTTCTGTTGCTTCAAGATGAGCACCAAGAGCGATCTCATATGCAAACTCTACATCCGGTACGCTTGCCCCTTCTGCCTCAGACATATCCAATGTTTTTGTGAAAGTAACCGCTTCTGTATCACCAGTCTTTGCAAATGCGGTCATTCCAAGCATTGATACCATCATGACTCCTGCCAGTGAACAGGCTGCCAATTTCTTTGAGATTTTGTTAAATTTCATAATATGAACCTCTCTTTCCCGGGATTCTCTCCCCTGACTTTGTTATATAATCTGGCTGCACTTTCGGCACAGTCTATATCACGGAACTATGACGGTCTATGTTTCTATGTTCATCCAGTCACGCCTCCCCCGTCCTTTGTTTCCGTAATATACCACTTAAAGATTGGACCGCCGGACAATCGTAATCACTTTACCTTTGATCTCGGACTTACTTACTGGTCCGAAATACCGGCTGTCCTTTGCGCCTTCCCGGTAATCACATAATACAAAAACTTCATCTTCTGCCAAAGTCACCGGATAGACAATTCCGCTCTCATACCTGGGTGTGGAATAATAAATATCATTTTCGATCACAGTACTTCCATTTACGGAGAGCTGTGCATCCTCTGTGATCTCTACGGTATCTCCGCCATGAGCTGCCACTCTTCCCACATATCGTTTTCCGTCTTTCTGTAAGACAATTACATCACCTGATACAAAGCTTTGCTGTAATCGATAGTAGAGAAGCAGGTCACCGGAACTGATTCTCGGCATCATATCCTCATTTTTCATAGGACAGATACCGAAGATCAGTCCGAACAGTACCCACAACAGAAGTACCATGGCAGTCAGGCGTGTCAGAAATAATCTGACCTCTGCCATAGCCGCCTTCTTCGTCCATTTCTTTTTCTCAGCCTTCATTCTTTATGATCAGATCTTTCTGCGTTTTCCTGGGAACAGCATCACCACTGCCATACCAAGGCCTGCCAGAAGCATCAGAATAGAGGTCATCCCGTTTGTAGTAACTCCAGTCGGAGTAACCATTGTCTTACTGTTCGTATACGTAACTTTAATAGCATCTGAACTATCTTTGGTTACCGTATAACTGAATTTTCCTGCCTCCGAAGAAGCATTATCTACGGTGGCATCAATCGTTGTTGTATATCCTGTTACCGAAGTTTCCTGAATTACAATAGTGTAACCCTCTGCTACTTTTGGAAGTTCCGTACTAACGCTCGATTTCAGTTTAAATGTATCACTGTCTTTTACAGCACCCTCTTTGTCGATAATAGAGTACTTAAACTCAAATTCCCGGTTGTGGTCTCCCATATTACCATCCACTAATTTTTCTACTGTGAAGGTAACTTCTTTCAGCTTTCTCCACTGTGCATAGATTACATTGGATTCCTCAGCCAAAGTGTCTACCTGGATCTTGTCACCCTTAGTCAAGAGGGCTCCTCCTGCCGCAATCTCTTTTGTAATACTCCAGCCAAGGAATTCATACCCTTCTCTTGTCGGCATTCTATCATCAATTTCATATTCTGAATTAGGAATTGCAATTTCAATGGCATCTGATCTTTCTTTGCCACCAAACATACCGCCAGTATAATCATAACTCAGTATCGTTTTACGAATTGGTGCCCACTTTGCATACAATGTGACATCTTCCTCAGGCATAACATATCCTGCACCCGGGTAATAATCCGTTCCGCTTCCATCTTCTGCCGTATTCCAGCAGACAAATCCATAATGCTCCTTAGGTGGCTGGAAACCTTCCGGTACTTCTCCCAACTTCACTTCTGCACCATTTACATAACCAGTCGGATCTGTGACTGTATCACCAGATCCTGCACCAGGGTCGTAAGTAAGCATATACTGGCTGTTACTGATCCATTTTGCATAAATCGTGGTATCTTTCATAATCACAGTTGCAAAACTGAACGGTGTTCCATCCTCTTTTACCCAGCCTGCAAACTTAAATCCATTCCTGACAGGATTCTCAGGTTTTACTCCTGCTGCTCCCTGATCAAGAATCTGACTTTTAATTTCAGTACCCCCTGTACTATCAAAAGAAAGAGTTACCTTTCTGCTGCTCCACTTTGCATAATATGCAAGATTCTTTGCCGGCATCTTTTTGCCAGTAAAATCATAAGCGTTGCCCTGAAGATATTGATTGTCATACCATCCATCAAAATAATAGGTCACACCATTCAAAATTTTTGTTGTTTCACCAATCACATACTCTTTCGGTGCAATATTGGATAAATCAGATTCATATAAAATACCTTTCTCATTTATTACACGGCTGTCCATGTCATTGGTGTGGAAATCAATTTCATAAGCTTCTCTTAGATAATATAGTGAAGCTTCATAACAATTTTTTCTTATATTCCACGTAAATTTAGGTACATTCTCGTTCCTTTGTTTAAATCCAGTGAGTGGATAATAATCTTCATCATATGTCAGGCTTATATTAGTTCCATAAACTGAAGTAGTATGATACAAATAATACGTTTTTCCGCCATCTTTTCTTATTTTCTCTCCATTTGGTGCCTTGCCATCCAGAGCTTCCAAATAGTAATACCACGTATATTTCTGCCCACTCCATTTAGTTTGTGTCATGATAATATTATTTTCTGGCATTTTTTGCAGAAATGTATAATATTTTCCTGTCAAACTTGATTTCCAGACATACCCCTCATCTAACAACGCCTTAATAGGATCTTCTTCCCAATATTTACTAATATCAGAATCATACTTCTGGCTAATTGTTAAAATAGCTCCTCCCGCATAACAGCTGGCGTCATGTTTATGCTCTTCTTTTCCGCACTTCAAATTTCCGGATCTGTCATAACAGCTTCCAATTCCCAAAAATCCATGTGTATGGGTATGCTCTTCTTTTCCACATGTAGGTCTATTACTGCTTTCTTTTACAAAATTGATCGTATAAATATTTCTCTTGTAATATACATTTTTAATACTGCTTCCATCTGCGGAAATAATAACCTTCTCTGTATCCGTTTTTGCAGTGTCCAGAGAGAAATTATGATACTTCTCCACCTTATCATAACCTGCTTCCGTTCCGGTCAGTCCTTGCCTCTTTTCGAATTCCACATAACTATAGTCATCATTATCTGCATTCTCCTGCCAGTACGCGACAGTATACTCTACCATTGCAGGATTCCATTTTGCATAAAGATCCTGATCCTGACCAAGAATTTTACCAAATCCAAACTTCTGACTATACGACTGATCTATATACCATCCATCAAACGTATATCCCTTTCTTTCTGGGACCTTGTCATCCTGCGTCGGATTTCCTGCCAATACATATACAGGTTCTACAGATGTTCCACCCATAGAATGATAATTCAGCCAATGTGCTTTTTTTACAACAGGATAAAGAGTTACATCATCATCCTTTATAACAAGAGAAGTTTCCGGCTCCGTCCCTCCTGCTACAGTCGTCCATCCAACTAAGGCCTCTTCCGTACTCTCCGGAGTAAATGGAATATCACCGGTAACTATCGTAGCTGCTCCGTCATGATATGTCTGTGTAAACAATACTTTACTGTCTGCCTGACTTCCAGCTTTATAGTACACGTAATACACCGTGGTAAACCGTGCATATAACGTTGTTGTTACGCTTGCTTTCAATTCCGGCTCTTGCTGCCCGAATTTGTTAAATTTCTCTCCGCCATTCTGTGCCGTATACCAGCCTTCAAATACCGCATGATCTTTTGTCGGACTTTTCGGTTCTGTAAGTGTCTCATTTGCAGATAAGATCTGTTCCTGAATTCCCACTATTGGACTTCCATCCTCATCCATAAACTGATACGTATGTGTAAAATGCTGTTCTGGTGTTACTACTGCATAGATGGAAAAGCTCTCTGCCTGAAACTCAACTGCTGCTGATTCAAGATTTACTTCCTGTACCTGCTCGGGTTCTGCCTCGGCATCCTCAAGATGATATACTTCCAGTTCTGCCTTTTCTTCCAGAGCTTTCCGTACAGCGTCATCTTCAATCTTCACCTGAAGCGGTTTCTCCTCAGACGGCTGGAATTCCTGGCCATCTGCATCATAGATGGTGATATCATAAGCAGAGATGATATTCACACCATCCATGGTAATATCCACTGGACAGGCACTTGCCGTTGCTTCTTCCGGCATTTCACCCGTCAGGGTAATGACGACATCTTTTTCCTCCGTGTCCACAGAAGCTTCTATCGTCTGTTCTGTCAGGCCGGTTTCTTCCTCCACTGTCTCAATATCTTTTTCATCCACTCCCGGTACTTCTACTTCCGGAGTCTTCTCTGCCTCTTTCACTTCTGCATCTGCTGCAGGAGTCTCTGCCGGGGCTGCAGGTGCTGCTGCATCTGCCGGCTGCTTCTGATCATTTGCCGGGGCAGGGCTTTCTGCTGCCTGCTTCTGTTCATCTGCCGGGGCAGGGTTGTCTGCTGGCTGCTCAGTCGGAGCCTCTGCTGGCTGCTTCTGATCATCTTCCATAACCGGAGTTTCTGCCGGAGCTGTCTCTTCTTCGACTGCAGCTGCCTCCTCCACTGATGCTGTCTCTTCAGGCGCTGCTGGCTCATCTTCTACTGCAGCTGCTGGCTTCTCTTCTGTCTCCTCTTCTGCTGCAGCTGCCGGCTCATCAGTCTGTTCTTCTGCCTCTGCTGCATTCTCTGCGGATACGTAGAGCCAGTTGTCCCCAAGCGTCGTGGAGACAAGTGCCAACGTCAGTGCCAGTGCCAGTAATGCTTTCACTTTCCTTTTCATCCCGCATTCTCCCATCCTTTTTCTTATTTGGAGTATATTGTAGCCTCCATGATTGCAATATCAGCCAAATTGCAATACCACATAATATCCATTATGAGGTATCGGGATGCATAAAAAGGTTCTGAATTTCCACAATTTTCCGAATTAAAAAGCACACAAAACAGGCGAAACAGCTTTTAAACAGCTGGTTCGTCAGTTTTGTGTGCCCACTTTTAAAAAGAGTGCATACTAACATTTCTTGTCGAAATTTTAACAGCAATAGATATTGTAATTATCAGAAAAATGTGCTATGTTATTACCAAATGATAGCAATTTCTATGTAGTCAATGAATGTTTTACCGCATAATGGATATTATGTGGTATTTTTATTTTCTGTCTATATGACCAGTCCAAGATTTTTCAGCTTCACCTCCTGTGCTTCCCCACTGATACATGTGTAGATTCGTGTGGTATTAATATTGGAATGTCCCAGCAGGTCCGCCAGATGGGACAGGTCTTTTTCTTTCTGATAATATGTGCACGCAAAGAGATGCCTGAGATTATGGGGATAGACTTTCTCCGGTGCAACGCCTGCCTCTAAAGCCAGCTTCTTCATTGCATGCAATATATTACTGCGATCCATCTGTCTCCCGGACCGTGTAACAAAAAGACTTCCTGTACTGATCTTCTTCTGACGGGCATATGCGCGCAGTTTTCTTCGCAATTCCATCGGAAGCAATACCATTCTTGTCTTTCCTTTCAGTGACACAGTAGCCCTTCCCTGCATCACAGCTTCCACTGTAATAAACGGCAGCTCACTGATCCGGATTCCGGTTGCCCCCAGCGTTTCGATCAAAAGATACATTCTCTCATCCTTATGATCTTTTGCTGTTTTCAAAAGCTTTTTGTACTCTCCAATGGTCAGCTCCTGTTTTTCCGACCGGAAACTACTCCTCTGGATCTTCAGGCTGCGGACAGTACAGTCGTACCACTCCATCATCTTAAAGAAACGGTTAATGGATGCAAGCATGGAGTTTACACTGGACGGTGTATATTGCTCCATCAACTTACGTTTGTACTGAATCACCTTTTCTTTCGTCACTACAGTCCCCTCTTCCATAGTGCGAAAAAATGCACCTACATCCCTGATATATTTTTCAATCGTCAGATCACTCTTTTCTTCATTGATTAACTCCCTTTTAAATGTATCCAATAATGTCATCCTGATGATATGATCCATATATTTGTCCCTCTCTTCTGATTTTGTATCATTCCTGTTATGTTAGGATGAACTGTTATCTTAACATTATGTATTCCCAGCCTTACAGTTTTTTGATAACATTTTTCAGTGGAAACAGAGTAACACAAACGGGATATCAAAATTTGTCAGTTTTTAGAAATGTCGAAAAAAAAGACTCCGCAGATGATTACTCATCTGCAGAGTCACTTTATTTCCTATTTTTTAGAAGATAACTGCTTAATCTTCTTTCACATCTTTGATAGAGAAACTGATTCGTCCCATCTTGTCTTTGCCAAGGCAAACAACTTTCACAACATCACCGAGAGTCAGAACATCTTCTACATGATTGATCCGCTCTTTTGCGATCTTTGAGATATGAACCATACCTTCTTTACCCGGAGCAAACTCAAGGAATGCACCAAACTCTTTGATGCTGACAACCTTACCTACGTAAACCTGTCCCTCTTCGAACTCGCTTACAATGATATTAATCAGCTCTTTAGCCTTGTCCATCATTGCCTTATCAGTACCGCAGATAGATACGGAACCGTCATCGGTAATATCGATCTTCACGCCGGTCTGCTCGATGATTGCGTTGATGGTCTTACCTCTCTGACCAACTACATCACCGATCTTCTGCGGGTCAATGCTCATCTGGATGATCTTCGGAGCGTACTCGCCTACCTCTTTTCTCGGCTCAGCGATACACGGCTTCATGCAGTTATCCATGATGAAGAGTCTTGCCTCACGGCATCTTGCAATAGCACCCTCTACGATCGGTCTGGTCAGTCCATGGATCTTGATATCCATCTGGATCGCCGTGATACCGTCAGTCGTACCGGTTACCTTGAAGTCCATGTCGCCGAAGAAGTCTTCCAGACCCTGGATATCGGTCAGAAGTACGAAATCATCGTCAGTCTCACCAGTTACCAGACCGCAGGAAATACCTGCTACCATCTTCTTGATCGGCACACCTGCTGCCATCAGGGACATACAGGATGCACAGGTAGAAGCCATGGAAGTGGAACCGTTGGACTCAAAGGTCTCGGATACACAGCGGATCGTATAAGGGAACTCTTCCTCACTCGGCAGTACCGGAACCAGAGCTCTCTCAGCCAGTGCACCATGACCGATCTCACGACGTCCCGGTCCTCTGGACGGTTTGGTCTCTCCTACAGAGTAGCTCGGGAAGTTGTAATGATGCATGTATCTCTTGCTTACTTCATGCTCATCCAGTCCATCCAGCTTCTGCTGCTCAGACAGCGGAGCCAACGTACATACGTCACAGATCTGAGTCTGTCCACGGGTGAACATAGCAGAACCATGTACTCTCGGGATAATATCTACTTCAGCTGCCAGCGGACGAATCTGGGTGATCTCACGTCCATCCGGACGTTTGTGATCTTTCAGGATCATCTTGCGGACAGTCTTCTTCTCATACTGATATACAGCTTCACCAAGAACAGCAAGCCACTCCTCATTTTCTGCAAAAGCCTCTTCCAGCTTCTCAGTCAGGACACGGATATTCTCCTCTCGGGTCTGCTTGTCATCGGTAAATACAGCCTTCTCCATCTCTTCCTGCGGAATGATCTCTTTGATGGCTGCAAACAGCTCTTCCGGAACTGCACAGCTGGTGTAAGCATGTTTCTCTTTGCCAACCTCTGCTACGATCTCATCGATAAATTTGATGATGGTCTGGTTTACTTCATGAGCTTTGTAAATAGCCTCAATCATTTTTGCTTCCGGAATCTCATTTGCTCCGGCCTCAATCATGATCACTTTCTCACGGGTAGAAGCAACGGTCAGGTTCAGATCACCTTTCTTCCACTGCTCCTGGGTCGGGTTGATGATAAACTCTCCATCAATCATGCCCACCTGAGTCATGGCACAGGGTCCTGCAAAGGGAATGTCAGAAATGCTGGTTGCGATTGCAGCACCAAGCATGGCAACAAGCTCCGGTCGGCAGGTCGGATCTACGCTCATAACCATATTGTTCAGGGTAACGTCATTTCTGTAATCCTTCGGGAACAGCGGACGCATCGGACGGTCAATAACACGGGAAGTCAGGATGGCATTCTCAGATGCTTTTCCCTCTCTCTTATTGAATCCTCCCGGGATTTTTCCTACAGAATATAATTTTTCTTCATACTCAACACTCAGCGGGAAGAAATCAATTCCATCACGCGGTTTGTCAGATGCAGTTGCAGTGGAGAGAACAACGGTGTCTCCGTAGTGCATAAATGCTGCACCATTTGCCTGAGCTGCCACGCGGCCTACATCTACTCTTAAGGTTCTGCCGGCAAGCTCCATGGTATAACTTTTGTACATACTCTTGTATCTCCTTTCCATTTCTTACATAAGTTTCATAGCGGAAGATACCGAAACTACTGAAAAATACAGACCCTTGTCTCATTTTTTCTGTCCTTTTCAGTGGTCTCGGAACTTATCTTCCACTACCAGGCAAGTGCCCATCTTCAAAAACAGGGCGGAGAAATCTCCGCCCTATGATGGTTGATTATTTTCTCAGACCTAATTTTGCGATCAGAGCACGATATCTCTCGATATCTTTTTCTTTCAGGTATGCAAGCATTCCACGTCTCTGTCCAACCATTTTCAGCAGACCTCTTCTGGAATGATGATCCTTCTGGTTCTCTTTCAGATGCTCAGTGAGCTCCTGGATTCTTGCGGTCAGGATAGCTACCTGAACCTCCGGTGAACCGGTGTCTCCCTCACAGCGTCCGTACTCAGCGATAATTGCCTGTTTCTTTTCCTTTGAAATCATGATATTTCCTCCTGTTCTATTAATCGCCTGTCATTAAGGGTCGGTCGGAGTCGTCCGGGCTCTGAATGACGGCTAAACTCATACTCGATTACTTTACCATACCCTCAGATATTTGTAAAGCACTAATTACAGGTTTCTCACCTTGAATTCTTTCTCCGCCTCACGCCGCATATCTTTCTTTGCAATATCCGCACGCTTATCATAGAGTTTCTTACCTTTGGCAAGACCGATCTCTACTTTCACGAGACTTCCCTTAAAATACACTTTCAAAGGAACCAACGTAAAACCTTTCTCCGCTATCTTTCCCACCAGCTTGTTAATCTCGCCTTTGTGAAGGAGAAGTTTCTTCACTCTCAGGGGATCACGGTTGAAAATATTTCCCTTCTCATAGGGACTTACATGCATGCCATAGATGAAAACTTCGCCTTTCTCGATACGGACGAAGGATTCTTTGATACTGCATTTCCCCATACGAAGGGATTTTACTTCCGTTCCATGAAGAGAAATGCCTGCTTCATAAGTCTCTTCTATAAAATAGTCATGATATGCTTTCTTATTATTTGCAATAAGTTTAATACTATCCTTTGCCATGTCGTCCTCACTCTTCTTCGTCTTCTGCCAGTTCAAAGTCAATGGTTCTGGTCATTTTATCTGCTGCCACGACCTGCACCCGGACTTTCTCACCTAATTTGTAAGCTTTTCCGGTATGGGTTCCGACCATGGCATACTCATTTTCATTATACTCAAAATAATCCCCCTGTAAAGAGGCAGCGCGCACCAGACCTTCGACGGTATTCGGCAGTTCCACGTAGATACCCCAGGCAGTGACACCGGAAATAACACCTTCGTACACTTCCCACAGATGCTGGCTCATATACTCTACCTTCTTGAGCTTAATGGTCTCCCGCTCCGCTTCATCAGCTTTCCGTTCCCGCTCACTGGACTGCTTCGCCACCTCTGTCAGTATAGCTTCATAATGCTGCCGTTTTTCCTCGTTCATCCGTCCGCGGAGACAGTCCTTGATGATCCGGTGAATCTGAAGATCCGGATACCGGCGGATAGGCGAAGTAAAGTGGCAGTAATACTTGGCTGCCAGTCCAAAATGTCCGGTACAGTCTGTCGTATATCTTGCCCTCTTCATGGAACGTAAGGTCAGCCGACTGATAAGATCTTCTTCAGGCGTGCCGTCAAGCTTTGCCAGCAGTTTCTGCAGCTCCTTCGGATGGACTTCATCATCTTTCAGACGGATGCTGTAACCGAAGTTATTGATAAAAGTGGCAAGTTTCCGCATCCGATCCGGATCCGGATTGTCATGGGTCCGGTAAAGAAAGGGAACTTCCTGCCAGAAATAATCCTCTGCCACAGTCTCATTGGCAATGAGCATGAAATCCTCGATAATTTTTGTTGCTGCATTCCGGTCATAGGGGCGGATATCTACCGGTTTGCCCTGCTCATCCAGGATCACCTTCGTCTCCGGGAAATCAAAGTCGATGGAACCCCTCTTCTTTCTCTTTGCACGCAGGAGATCCGCCAGTTCTTTCATATCACGGATCATGGGGATCAGTACTTCGTATTCTGCCAGTGCATCCTCATCTCCATCCAGAATCTTCTGTACGCCGGTGTAACTCATCCGTTGATCCACATGGATGACAGATTCGGTGATCACATGATCTATCACTGTTCCTTTTTTATCCACTGTCATGATGCAGCTCATGGCCAGACGGTCTTCTCCTGCATTCAGGGAGCAGATTCCATTGGATAATCTTCTTGGAAGCATAGGAATCACCCGGTCTACCAGATAGACACTGGTACCGCGGTTCAAAGCTTCCCGGTCAAGAGCACTTCTCTCCTGCACATAGTTGGCTACATCCGCAATGTGTACACCCAGTACATAGTTTTCACCTTCTTTTGTCAGCGAAACCGCATCATCCAGATCTTTGGCATCTTCACCGTCGATGGTCACCATCTGCAGGTTTCTTAAATCCATCCGGCCTGCCATATCCGCCTCACTGATGGCATCCGGCACCTTCTCCGCCTGATTCATCACCTTCTCCGGAAATTCTGTAGGCAGATCATAGCCTTTTACGATGGACAGGATATCCGTACCCGGGTCACTGATATGGCCTAAGATCTCCACCACTTTTCCTTCCGGGTTCTTCCGCTCCGTGCCATAATCTGTCAGTTCCACTACTACTTTATGACCGTTCATGGCACCTTTTGACTGTTCCTTCGGAATAAAAATATCCCGGATAAACCGTTCATTATCAGGAATCACAAAACCGTAATTCTTACTTTCCTGATAAATTCCCACCAGCTTCACTGTACCTCGGGACAGAATCTTCGTCACCACGCCCTCCCGGCGCTTTCCGCTGATGCCCGGCTTCACCATTACCTGCACCGTGTCCTGATGCATGGCCCCATGGGTATTATCCTCTCCAATAAAGATATCCTCCTCCATGCCTTCTACAGTCACAAATCCAAAGCCCTTGGCATGAGCCGTAAATACGCCTGCCAGAAGCTTTCCTTTGCCTTTACTGTATTTACCCTTCTGGGAAACTTCCACCTTTCCCTCCAGCATGAGCTGATCCAGCACTTTCTGCAGATCAGACCGCTTTTCTTTGGGAATATCAAGAAGGATTGCCAACTCCTTGATCTTCATGGGTACATAAAGGTCATTGTCCATAAGATCACAGAGCATCTTCTTTCTCTCTTTCATCTGTTCTTCCGTCATATCGTCACCTCCCGGATTCAAAAATGGTCTGTAAATTCTTTATAAAAACAAAATGAGCACTCCTGCCTTATAACAAGAGTGCCCAGTTTCTTCTGATATTAATATCTTAGAAAATACTCAGATTCAGAACGATTGCCAGAACGAAAAATACAACCATCAGAATTTTCGTCCATTTTTCCAGATTTCCTTCCATGGAACGTCCTTTATTTCTACCCCAATAACTCTCAGATCCACCTGCGATGGCACCGAGACCCTGGGATTTGCCCTCCTGAAGCAGTACCAGCACGGTAGCTACGATACATAATAACACGAAAATCCCCATGAGGATATATCTTAAAATCTCCATTTTTACACCTCCTACGTGTCAAACAGATACATCTTATCATATAATTCCAGAAATCACAACACTTTTGCAAGAAAACTTTTCAATCGTTCATTCTGCGGATTGCCGAAGAAATCCTTCGGATTGTTTTCTTCCATAATAATACCTTCATCCATAAATACCACTCTGGTAGCCACTTCTCTTGCAAATCCCATCTCATGGGTGACCACTGCCATGGTCATACCGTCGTCAGCCAGTTTCTTCATCAGATCCAGAACCTCACCAACCATCTCCGGATCCAGCGCGGAAGTCGGCTCATCAAAGAGCATTACCTTCGGCTTCATGGCAAGGGAACGTACAATGGCAATACGCTGTTTCTGTCCACCGGACAGCTGTGCCGGGTAAGCACTTGCTTTTTCTTCCAGATTGACCAGCTTTAAGAGACGCATGGCCTCTGCCTCTGCCTCTTTCTTCGTCATGATCTTTAATTTGATAGGAGCCAGTGTAATATTGTCCAGAACCGTCAGGTTGTTGAACAGATTAAAATGCTGGAATACCATTCCCATATGACGGCGGATCTCATTAATGTCCGCTTTCGGATCGGTAATCTCCTGTCCGTCAAATACAATACTTCCGGAGGTCGGCTGCTCCAGAAGATTCAGGCAGCGCAGGAAGGTAGATTTTCCGGAACCCGACGGTCCGATGATAACGACTTTCTCCCCGGGAGCAATATGCATGTCAATATTTTTGATAACCTGATTGTCACCATATGATTTGGATAATCCTTTAACGTAAATCACTCTGTCTCAGTCTCCTTTCCATTTTTCCCATGATCCATGTCAGGAACATTACTATCACCAGATAGATTGCTGCAATCGCAACGTAGGGAACCAGCGCCTGATAAGTCTTAGACTGGACGATCATAGCTCCTTTGGTCAGATCGCGAAGACCGATAACGGTTACAACGGATGTTTCCTTTACAAGGGTAATCAGCTCATTGCCCAGTGCCGGCAGTACATTTTTGAATGCCTGCGGAATAATGATATAACGCATGGTCGATGCATAAGTCAGACCAACGGAACGGCCTGCCTCCATCTGCCCTTTGTCGATGGACATGATGCCGGAACGGAAGATCTCAGCCACATATGCGCCTGAGTTAATTCCAAATGCCAGAATCGCACATTTCATCATATTGCTGTCTGTGGATCTGGCGCTTGCCCACACTACAAACCACATAATCAGAAGCTGTACCATCATAGGCGTTCCACGGATTACCGTCAAATACACTTTACAGATTCCATTGAGAATTTTAAGCGGCAGTCCTTTCTTTCTCTCCGGCTGCTGGTCATATGCAGAACGGATGATTGCCACCAGTACACCGATGATCACACCGATGATCAATGCAAAAATAGTTACCGTTAGTGTGGTTCCCAGACCTTTTACGAAATACTGGTAGTTGTCTTCCAGTATAAATGTCTGATAGAATCCCATCTTAAGACTTTCCCACATAATTATGGCTCCTTTCATTTCCCTCGTTTCGTATCTTTGTGCAAATAAGCTTTGCTCTTACGCATAAATATGCATTCATTTTACAGTATGGATATATAAAAAGCAAGTCTTAGATTGCTTCTTATATATCCATGCGGTTTTTGCCCGGATGTTTTAGGCTTCTATACAGGAAAAACGGAGGTGTTCAATACGGAACACCTCCGCCTCTGTTCTTTTCAGATTCAGAATTTATTCTGCTTTGATGTATTTATCAAGAATTTCCTGAATGGTTCCATCATCCTTCAGCTCCTGAAGCGCTTTGTTCAGTGCTGCAGTCAGTTCCGGGTTGTCTTTGGAAACTGCTGCTGCATAATCCTCTGTGGTGTATGCAGTATCAAGAATCTTCAGTCCCTCATTAGCCTCTACAAATGCTTTTGCCGGCTCCTGGTCGATAACTACACAGTCAACCTTGCCCTGAAGCAGTGCCTGTACAGCAGTAGCACCATTCGGAAGTGCATTTACATGATCCTCGCCAAAGTCATCAGCACAGTACAGATGTCCGGTAGTTCCCTGCTGAACACCGATCAGTTTATCCTGCAGATCATCTACGGAAGCGATGTCAGAATCATCTTTTACGATGATAACCTGAACACCTGTTGCATAAGAATCAGTAAAATCTACGTTCTGTTTTCTCTCCTCGGTTACAGTCATACCAGCAAGGCTCATGTCAATCTTGCCGGACTGGATAGAAGCGATCAGAGAGTCAAAGTCCATATCAACGATCTCAAGCTTCAGACCAAGTTTGTCAGCCATTGCCTGTGCGATCTCGGCATCAATACCTACGATGTCATCTCCATCTTTGTACTCATACGGCGGGAATGCTGCGTTAGTACCCATGGTCAGAACACCCGGCTCTACAGTCGTTACTTCTGCTGCATCTTCTGCTGCTGCCTCGGTATCCTCAGCTGCTTCTGCATCTTCTGCAGTCTCATCAGCTGCTTCTGCGTCCTCTGCGGTCTCATCAGCTGCCTCAGTGGTCTCCTCTGCTGCAGTATCAGTTGTTGCACTGCTGCTTCCGCATCCTGCAAGAAGAGTAGCTGCCATAGCTGCTGTCAGCATTACGCTTACGATTTTCTTTTTCATAATAGTTTCCTCCTCATAAAAAGTATCATAAACTTTTATCATTGACTAATTATAATGCATTTATTCACGATTGCAAGCCTTTTTGTGAATAAATATAAATATTTTAGATCCGATATTCCATATAGACCTGTCCATCCAGATTCTTCCACTGGAACAGTCCGTCCTCATAGGTCATATAACTATGGGCGCTTTCTTCCTTCGGAATAGAGACAGAGCCCGGATTCAGATAGGTGTATGTCTCATGTTCCCGGCATACCGGCACATGAGTATGGCCGTGAAGTAAAATGTCTCCTTTTCCCAGCATCGGCAGATTCTTTTCATTGAATACATGTCCGTGGGTCAGGAAAATCATGCGTCCTTTTTCGTATAAAAATCCATAATCCGCCAGGATCGGGAATTCCAGTACCATCTGGTCCACTTCCGTATCGCAGTTCCCGCGGACACAGAGAATCTTCTCCTTCAAAGGATTCAGCATGGCAATGACTTCCTTCGGTGCATAATCTTTCGGAAGATCGTTTCTCGGACCATGATATAGTACATCGCCCAGCAGAATCAGACGGTCTTCTTTTTCCTCCTCCAGTCTTTCCAGTAGTTTTCTACAATAATATGCAGATCCGTGAATATCAGATGCAATTACGAGTTTCATATAATTCCTCCATCTCCTGTACTTGTTTTTTTAACTGTTCTTCCAGACGTTTCTGTTCCGAAAAGCTTCCATATTCCGGGCAGACATAGCCGCAGAGCCTGTAGTCTCCATGATGCCGGATGCCTTCCAGCCAGTCGCAGAGCTCCGGCCCTTCACCGTACAGCTGCCTGATGAGCTGTGTACCCGCCGTAAGGTGTTTCTGAAGCTTTTCTTTTTCTTCAGCTCCATTCCGACATGATTCCGCAGAGTTATCAACAAACCGTGCCAGAATCTGATGATTTATCCACTGCTCCATCCGTTCTTCTCCACCTTTCAACAAGCCATGCTCTTTCTTTATGGAAAGTTCCCGTTCCCGTCCGGTGAGAAATCCCTGTATACCTTCTGCCTGGTGAGCAGACAGATATTCTGACAGATGCTTTTTCACTTCTGCCCACCGCGTCTCCCTGCGCAAAAGCCCGCCGACTCTGCTCATCTCTTCTGACGCTGCTGCCAGAAAATGCCGGATAAACATACACCGCACATCCGGTCCGGCAGACGAAAGCCTGTCAAGCAGACATCTTTTTTCTTCCGGTTCCACCGTCTCCGCAAAGAGTTCCGATATCCGGTATCCTCCCATGCAAGTCCTGTCCATCCGGTAATACGCATCGAAATCCGCTGCCACTTCGGGACTCCTTATGAATTCTTCCACAAAATATCTGTTTATGTCAAGACCCTGGCGTTCATATTCTTTCAAAACCGTTGATAAATCTTCCCAGCCCCTGGCTGTCACAAACTCTTTTTTCTTACGTTCTTCCACCACCCGGTAAAATGCCTCCGGCTTCATCTCCAGATAGGAAAGAATAGCCGGATGAACTCCTCTGGATGCTGCATACTGTTTCCAGACAGTTACATCCGCCTCAATATTCAGTGTCCGCACTCGATCCAAAGAAGCCATATCCATTTCACGCACTGCATGATTCAGTTCCGGCGGATTCCCTGCTGCCACAATAATCCAGCCTTCCGGCACCTTATGCGTTCCAAATTTTTTAAACTGTAGAAGCTGCAGCATGACCGGCGCCAGTGTCTCTGATACACAGTTGATCTCATCGAGAAACAGGATTCCTTCCCGATATCCGGTCTGCTCCATATAAACATAGACCGAAGCCACAATCTCACTCATGGTATATTCCGTCACCGTATATTTTTTCCCCTCATACTGATGCGTCGCCAGTTCCGGAAGTCCGATGGCACTCTGGCGGGTATGATGAGTCATGGCATAGGACAGCATTCCCGTACCGCACTCTGCTGCTGCCTGTTCCACAATGGCCGTCTTCCCGATACCGGGCGGACCCATCAGAAGAAGCGGCCGTTGCTGTATAGAGGGGATCCGGAACATTCCATCTTCGTCACGCGCTGTGTATACCTTTATAGTTCTGATAATCTCTTCTTTTGCTTCCTGTATATTCATACTGATTCAGTCTCCAGTCCGAGGTTTAAGTCATATGCCCAGTCCGGCGTCTTCCCCTTTTTCAATTTCTGATTGATAAATACAAAGGCCGTCTCATATACCGGTTCCACATCCGGATAAATTCCGTCCCCGTCCGTAAAATACAGAAGTCCCTTCAAATGCCGGAACTCTCCGTCTTCCATAAGCTGATCCACCAGTCGGAACACCGGTGTAAAATCCGTATCTCCGTGCCCTTTGATCTGAATCGTTTCCAGATACTGCTGCCATTCGTCTCTGCAGGTAATCTTCACATGTTCCTGTATCACACAGTCGCACTGAATGATATGAATATTCATGTGCGCAAAGAATTTTTCCCGTTCCTGAAAAATGGTCCACGTTTCCTGTAAAAAACGCTGGACTAACGCCCCTGAACAGGAGCCTGACGTATCGATGGCAATGACAAATTCCTGCAGCTTCTGCACATCTTTGTATTCCAGCGGTTCCAGCATCAGCAGTCGGTCATAATAGCTCCTGCTATAATAATAAGGGAGATAATCAAAGCTGTCCATATCCGGCTCCAGTTCTTCGCCCCACACGGCATAGCGCTGCAAAAATCTGCAGTAATCATACTCCCTGTCTTCCCCCGGTACCATGGTCTGTACCTGCTGTCCGGCACTTCCGCCAGCCTGGCGCTTATGTTCCTGTTCCCTGACGGGAAGTTCCTCAAATATCGTCCGCCACCGATGAATCACTTCTACTTGCTTTCGCAGCTGCTCTGCCCTGCCCGGCATCTGCTCATAACGAACTATCGGGTTATTTTCCATCCCACCGGATTTCCAGAGAGCATGATCATCTCCGGAAAATACAGTTTCCAGTTCTTTTCGTTCCTGCATAGTACAGTCTGCTTCAAGCCATATTGTCACCGCCTGCTCACGAAATGCAATATGAGCTTCCTGCAGTTTTCTGTAACACCGGCTTCTCTCTGCCGGCACCGGTCTTTGAAATTCCTGCACCGCCATTTGATCAATACGGTATTCCGTCATCAGATCACAGGCCAGATTCCATATGGTCTTTTCAGCGGCTGGTTCCCGCAGCGGATGAAGATACAGACAGTGAAGAACCAGATGCAGATATCTCCTCTCCACCTGTATCGGTGCATCGTGAAACCAGCGGAGCACCTCCTCCGGATTCCAATACAGACAAATGCCGTCCGTTCCGGTACTTTTCCCATCATTCCGATACTTCCATTCCGGCAGTAAAAGTGCACCACTCATTACCGGCAGCTTCATCTGCAGGCGCAGCCGGGTCAGTTTTAAGATGTCTGTGGCCAGCTGTTCTTTTCTGTCTCTTATATCCACTTATTTTCCCTCACATTACCTGTGAACTCTAACACTGCTCTTATTATATGCTGTCTGTGACGTATTTTCAATTGCAATCCAAACACCAATGTGGTATGCTGACAGCATAGGGATTTTCTCTCTGTAATGCAATAAAGGGGGGACATACAACATGAAAATGCAGGAATCTCCAGAAGATTATCTCGAGGCTATTCTTGTTCTTACCAAAGAACTCGGAAACGTCCGCTCCATTGACGTGGCAAACTATCTCGGTTACAGTAAACCGAGTATCAGCGTTGCCATGAAACGTCTTCGTGAAAATGGATTTGTGGCGCTTGATGATCATGGCAATCTGGTACTGACCGGTTCAGGACTTTCCATTGCCCTGAAAATATATGAACGTCATATGGTAATCTCACAGTTTCTGATCTCCATCGGAGTCAGTGAAGAAACCGCGAAAAAGGATGCATGCCGTATGGAACATGTAATCAGCGATGAAAGCTTTGATAAGATCAAAATGCTTCCGCGCTAAAAGCAGAAGAGCTGCCTGCAGGGCGGCTCTTTTTTGTTGTAGAATACACCGATCTGTCCGGCTGCATCTGTCAACTTTACTATTGACTCCAGTTGACTGTCTGCTTATAATAGTTACCAGAAAGTAAAAAGGAGTTAACTGTTATGAAAACATCTTCCAAGACACAGTCTATTGCCATGATCGGTATGTTCACCGCCGTTCTGGCTGTATTATCCATTCTTCAGATCCCAATGCCGTCAGGAGTTCCGATCACGCTGCAGACGTTTGCCGTTGCATTGTGCGGCTACTGCCTCGGCAAAAAGAACGGAACGCTCTGCGTTGCCCTTTATCTGATTCTTGGCTTCGTTGGAGTCCCGGTATTTACCGGAATGACCGCAGGTATTGGTAAACTGTTCGGTTACACCGGTGGATTTCTTTATGGTTTCCTGTTCCTTGCATTTTTCTGCGGTCTGGGAAGCCAGCTGAAAAATCATGCTGTGGGCGTACTGGTTGGCGTTGTGGGACTTTTGATCTGCCATGTACTTGGTGCATTTCACTATTCTGTCATTGCAGCAACCGGTTTCGGACCTGCATTTCTGCTGGTATCCGTACCGTATCTGGTAAAAGATGTTCTGTCTATCATCGGTGCACTGGTAGTGGCACTGGTTATTAAAAAGACATTATCTAAGAGCGGTATCATTCTCAACACAAAGACTGCTGCATAGCTCTGATTTTCGTTTCATTTCTGCTATCCTGAAGAGGGGCAGTTCAGACTAATCGCTGAACTGCCCCTCTTCGCTTTTTCTTTTATAGTTGCTCCAGTTTCGGAAGCATCTCCTCATATTTCGTATCCATACATTCTTCAAATTCAGCCTGTTTCTTCATCAATTCCAGCGAAGTGACTGTCTTTTTGATCGGCTGGATCGTACCGGCTCCGGCTACACAACCGCCCGGACAGGCCATACCCTCCAGCAGATAGCCGTTGTATTTTCCTGCTTTGGCAAGCTGCATCATTTTCTTACAGTTCGCAAGGCCTTCTGCACTGACTACCTTCACGGTTCTGGTCGGGTCCATCCGGTTCACGGCCTTCACGACCGCAGCAGCCACACCGCCGCTGACAGCAAAGCCTCGTCCGTCGGAACTTGCCTGTTTTAACGGTTCTCCATCCGGAAGTTCCTTAAAGTTCACGTTCTTTGCATCAAACATGCCCTGCACTTCCTCAAAGGTCAGGACAAAATCTACATAACTACGGACGCTCTTTCTGCTGGCTTCCAGTTTCTTCGCTGCGCAGGGACCTACAAAAACAATCTTGCAGTCCGGTTCTTTCTCTTTCAGAAGGCGGGCGGTCAATACCATAGGCGTCAGTGCCATAGAAATACAGTCTGCATACTCCGGGAATAATTTTTTTGCCATCACAGACCATGCCGGACAGCAGGATGTTCCCATAAATGGAATTTTTTCCGGCACTTCTTCCATGAAATCTTTCGCCTCTTCAATGGTACACAAATCTGCACCTACCGCCACTTCCACTACATCTTTAAAGCCCAGTGCCTGGAATGCCGGACGGATTTTCTCCGGTTTCATATCCGGGCCAAACTGTCCTGCTACTGCCGGTGCTACAATAGCATAGACCGGTGCGCCGCTGTTGATCGTCAGAATCGTCTGGAAGATCTGACCTTTATCCACAATTGCGCTAAACGGGCAGCTGACCAGACACATACCGCAGGAAACACACTTGTCCTGATCAATATCGGCTCTTCCGTGCTCATCCGAATGAATAGCATTCATGCCACAGGCCTTCGCGCACGGACGTTCCTGATGGATAATGGCACTGTACGGACAGGCACTCACACAACGTCCGCACTTGATACATTTGTCAGGATCAATATGGGAACGCCCATTTACCATGGAAATTGCACCTTTCGGACAGACTTCCATACACGGATGTTCCAGACATCCCTGACATCCTTCCGTCACCAGCACCCGGTTCTCCGGGCAGGAATGACAGGCAAATTTGATAATATTAATCAGAGGCGGCTCATAATATTTTTCTTCCACCAGGCTGGCCTCCACACCCTGAGAAATTTTGGAATGTTCAGAAATCTTTCTCAGGGAAAGTCCCATGGCTACCCGCAGACGCTCTCCGACTACCGCTCTCTCGAGAAAGATGCTCTCACGATAAGAAGCTATCTCTCCCGGTACAATCTTATAGGGCAGCTCGTCCAGACGGCTGCAGTCTCCGCCCTCATATGCCATTCTGGCAATTTCCGTAAAAATTTCGTGGCGAATCTTCGTTTTGGATGAATATAATCCTCTCATCTTCTGTCACACTCTCCATTCTGTTTTTGCATAAAAAAGGTATCAACACACAATTGATACCATTTTATCATCAATATGCTATTTTGAAAACCAACAGATTGTTATACCTGCGCTTTCACCGCACTTACCTGGAAATTCAGGATCAGGTGATGTCCGTCCTCCAGAATTTTCTCATTGGTCACATTGGAACAGACTTCCTTTGCTCCCAGCTTTTGGAGTTCCTGTACATCCCACTCCGGTCGGAGTCTTCTTGCCATAGGCAGATGTTCCCCGATCCGATCAATAGAGTTCGCATTAATTCCCTGCATATGCTTATGCTCCCAGCGGGTTCGGTCTCCATACTCCGCATCCGTCACATAATAATAAAAATTTCCATCAAAGTTCATCACCGTACCATTCGGTTTCAGAACCCGAAGCCACTCTCTGTAAGCCTGTTCCGGCTGTTCCAGATTCCAGAGCACATTTCGGCTGATCACCAGATCAAAGATTCCGTCCTCGAAATCCAGCTTCTGTGCATCCATCCGGCGGAAATCAATATCCACTCCATAATGTACCGCATTTTTCCGTGCCTCTGCCAACATATTTTCCGTATAATCTACAGCAGTGACTTCATATCCCAGTCTGGCAAGCAAAACAGAGAAGAACCCCGGACCACATCCCACATCCAGCACATGCCGGCAGATTCGTCCATTCAGTGCCCGTCTGATCTGCTGTTCCCACAGGAAAATGCGATGCTCGTCCTCCAGTTCTTCTCTGTTGCTTAATGTATATCCCTCCGCCCGGCTGTTCCAGTACTGACGGATCTGTTCCAATGTCTGACTCATAGTTTGTCTCCGATTCTTTTTTCAACATTTATCGTTTCAGTATACCTGTTGAAAAGAAACGGTACAAGCCTCCCCGGGGGATATGTTTTTACCGTATGTATTTATTTACCCAGTTCTGTGGTTCTTTTAAATGCAGCCTGTACTGCATCCATCACGATACCATTGAGACCTGAACTTACGAAAGTGTGATATCCTGCAATGCCAATACCTCCCGGCGTGTTCATCTCGTCGGTAATCTGGAACGGATGGCTGTCTGTACCCTCCAGACGAAGTCCGGTACCGATCAGGTTCTGAGTGACAATTTTTCTTGCATCTGCTCTGGAAATACCGCACTCTACGCCTGCATCCATCAAAGCTGCTGCAAAGAGAAGAAGCCATTCCGGACCTGCACAGCTTAATGCGGTAAATGCATCAAATTGTTTTTCCGGGATTACCAGTGTAGAACCGATGGAATCGGTAATTCTCTGTACGCTCTGTTTTGCTTCCTCAGAAGCATTCTCACTGAAGGTCAGGGCACTGTAACCGCGTTTGATCTCGGTCATGGTGTTCGGCATAATTCTTGCATAAGTGACTTTCTCACCGATCCATCCTGACAGTTTCTCGATCTGGATTCCTGCACAGATAGATACCAGTACATGATCCTGTGTGATGACTTCAGAAAGCTCTTTTGCTACTTTCTCTGCATCCTGGGGGCGGACTGCCAGTACCAGTACCTTTGCTTTCTCAGCCAGTTCCTTCAGGCTGTCTGCCAGCTGAAGTCCGTAGGTTTCTTTTAAATATACCTGACGCTCCGGCAGAAGCTCTTTTACATAGATCTCCTCTGCTGTCAGAGTATTTGCGGAAAGAATTCCTTTGATAATGCCGGTAGCCATAGCTCCACCGCCGATAAATCCAATGCTCTTGCTCATTTTCTCGTCTCCTTACTCACATACGTTGAAATTCGTATTTCTATATTTCATCAGTGTGTCTGCCGCTTCCTGTCCGTACTCTGCTGCCACATCGGCCAATACTTCCGCGTTGACTGCCTCTCCTTCTGCCTGAAAAATAGCCGCCGTCACTTCGTTGTACGCCCAGTAGGAATGAGCACAGTGATATTCAAAATTTTTAATTCCCGCAGGATTCTTTCCCCGTCCACTGCCTTCGGCAATATCTTTCCCGGTAGAAAGCCGGTGAATACAGCAGTCCGCCGTATGAAGGGTCTGGTCTACCTCGTAACCGAGATCCGGGTTAAATCCCCTGGAAATGGAACTGTCCAGATATTTACAGTAAGCCGCTCCCGCCTCTGTAAGCCCCATATCATGGAACTGGGTGTACCAGGGACATCGGGTAATTTTCAATGCACCGTTTCCATCCGGTGTCATGATATTGGAAATGCCTTCCTCTTTGGCCGATTCCGTATTGACCCATTCTCCATAGTAGTTATACGTTGCCTGGGTCAGCTCCTGCCCGTCCCGTATGGCCCGTTGTGCCATTCTCCGGCCTCTCTGGAGAGCATAATACTGGGTGGCATGCAGGAATGCTTTTTTCCCGCGCTCTCCGAAACGCTCCGTCAGATGTACATAATATTTTGCCGCAATGTAGGCATGAATCCGTTCGTTAAATTCCATGTTCTTACCTCCAGCGGATCAGCAGTCTCTTCACCAGACTGATCAGCGCGTTCAGCACAGTAACTACCACACCGATCACAAAGATACCTGCGATCACTTTTGTGAAGTTTGCAAAATCTGCGTTATATTTGATATACCATCCAAGTCCGGATGTTGCTCCGATCATCTCAGCCGCTGTCAGTACCAGAAAGGAAGTGGATACCGATACAGACACACTGTTGATGATTCCAGGCAGACTGTAAGGAAGCAGTACATGAAGAATCATGGAACTCTGGTTCAGATTCAGTGTTCTCGCGGAATCCATGATCTTCCGGTCAATCTGGCGCACGCTTAATACCATGTTCATGAAGATGGACCAGAAAATCGTCATGGTGATGACGAAGATGGACGCTGCACGAAAACTGGGCAGCAGTGCTACCGCGTACGGGGAATAAATAATCGGCGGAATCGGGCTGATAACCCGGACAATAGGCATCACTGTACTGCTCAGGCGGTCTGACAGGCCGACGATCAGTCCCAAGCCAACACCGAAGAACAGGGCCAGTGCAAACGCAAGTCCCATAAGCCGCAGGGAGCTTCCCACACCTTCCAGTATTTTTTCATAATCCGTTACAAAAATGTTGAATACATTTTCCGGTGCCGGATAGAGCATGGCATCTTTTACTCCCACCTTGGCGGTAATGTACTCCCAGAGAATCAGCGCTGCAAATACGATAATTCCAATATCAATGGCCGCTTTTTTCTTCCTGTTGGCAAGAAGCGCTGCTTCCACGGCAATGACAATGATCAGAAATGCCGTATAGGATTTGGTGCCTTCGACTGATGGCTGAAGGATCAGGAACACCAGTACAAGGAATAACAGATGGGGAAGTGCCCCGTGTATTTTCCGTATCATATTCCTTCTCCTCCTTCAAACTCCAGTTTCTGTTCCTGTTCGTGATAAAAGAGATCCACAACTTTTCTTCGCAGGCTGAGATATGCTTCATCACTGGTCAGTTTTTCCCGGTTTCGGGGTCTTGCAAAGGGAACCTTTACCTCATGGGCGATCTTTTTGTCCTCCATAAAGAGAATCCGGTCAGACATGAGAATCGCCTCATCCACATCATGAGTGACAAACACGATGGTCTTTTTCTTCTCCGTTGCGTCCAGAATCTGTAACAGCAGATCCTGTAAAAGAACACGGTTCTTGGCGTCGATGGCGCCAAAAGGCTCATCCATCAAAAGGATATCCGTCTCCATGGCCAGTGTTCTGGCGATGGCAGCTCTCTGCTGCATACCACCGGAGAGCTGGTATGGATACTTGTTTTCAAAGCCTTTCAGTCCTACCTTCTCCAGGTATTCCATGGCTTTTGCAGTCAGTTCCTTTTTGGAAAGTCTCGGGAAATTCTGCTTAATGCCAAATTCAATATTTTTTCTTACGGACATCCATGGAAAGAGAGAATAGTGCTGGAATACCACGCCTCTGTCTTTTTCGGTTCCTCTTGTCTCCTGTCCGTCGATCAGAAAGCTTCCGTTCTTGGGATTGTTGAGGCCTGCCAGAATGCTTAATGTGGTACTTTTTCCGCATCCGCTGGAACCGATGAGGCTCACAAATTCACCTTCTTCCACAGAAAATGTGACTCCATCCAGTGCATGGTAGACATTTCCCTGGTCTGTATAATCGAGTGTGATGTCTTTTAACTCTATTTTACTCATTTCCATGTATCTCCGTTTTTAATATAATTCTTTGTTATTAGCCGCAGCAGCTTTCCTCTGCCTTGGTGTCTTCTCTTCAATCCTGATTGGTTGCCTGATCCTCTGCCTGAAGCTGCAGATATACCTCATTATCCGGGTCTTCCTGGAGAAGCTCGTTCAGTGCATCTTCAAATACGGTCGAGTCAATGTAATCTTTCATATCTACATTACCCTCAGAATATCCGATATCTACCATTGCCTGGAAGAACTGGTCGGTATCTTTTACATCCGGGTTCGGGCTGAATCCGATGTGGCCATATTCATATACCTGGCTTCTGATGGTATCTTCGTCGGTCTCCAGTTCCTGAAGTGCATATTTAATTGTTTCATCTTCATTCGTCTGCATCAGCTCATATGCACGGATATTCGCTTTCAGTGCTGCTACGTAAGCGTCTCTGTTTGCCTCCAGCTTCTCTCTGGTGGTAAACATACGACAGCAGATAAATCCAGGCCACTCATCTTCGCCATCCAGGTAGCTGACCGGAACCAGTCCCTGTGCTTCTGCACTCTGACGATAGGTCAGGAATGCAATACCAAGATCAACCTCTCCTTTTTTTACTGCCTCTACAACGGTTGCCTGGGAATCCAGCTCCACAAATTCGATCTTGGATACATCCACGCCTCTGTCTTTCAGCATCTTACGAAATGCAATATCACCAGTATTTAACCGGGTAACACCTACTTTCTTTCCTGCCAGAGTCTCTTCATTCAGTTCAGTAAACTCGGATGCCCGATCCGGAAGAGCATAAAGGGAAGCTCCCTCTGACATCTGTCCGCCAATGATTACAATATCAGAGCCCTGATCAATGTAGTTCAGGACTGCGGTTGCACCTGCAGATACCAGATCTGCTTTGTCCTGAAGAAGTGCCTGTATATTATCCGGGTTGGAGTTATTGTAGGTCATCTCCACATCCAGCCCCTCGTCTGCATAATAACCTGCTGCATAGGCAAGTGCGGAATCGATATGTCCAACCATGCTGTTCCATCCTAAAACTCTTAAAGAACCTTTGCTGTCAGAAGCTGTATCTGCTGCTTCTGCTATATCATCGCTCTCGCTGTCTGTCGTTTCTGCATTGGTCTGTGAATCGGATGCTGCTGTGCTGCTATCTGATGAAGAGCCACAGCCTGCCAGAAGTCCTGCTGAAAGTGCTACCGTCAGTAACAGGGTAAGTGCTCGTTTTTTCATAATGTTCCTCCTTTGTTATATTCCTACTTTGTATATAGGAATTATATGTTTCTTGATGTCACTTACTATACTACGGCTTTTTTTATCTGTCAATAGTTTTTCATATATATTTAGTAGGAATAGTAGGCTTGTTATAAAAAGCTTCCGGCCAGTAGAGCGATACACTGTGAGCGGAACCGCTCGCGCTAAGTCCTCGATCCAGCGGTACTAAGATTCGAACTACGCCAACAGCTTGTTCTCATCAAGTACCGGGACTGCGGACGTTCCTTTCACAGTGTATCGCTCTACCGGCCTGGACATTTTGAAACAATTTAGTCAAAAGAAAAAGAAGTCCCAGAATCACTCTGAAACTTCCTTGTTTCTATATATTCTATTCGATTGTTTGCTGATCGTCGACTTCCTGATGAGTTGCCAGCCGGAAGATAGCCAGTGCAAATACTGCGGCCGCGGCTGCTGTGACAATCCAGAATACCATATCATTCTCATACAGACTGGTACTCACAATGAGAGTTACCGCCAGATTAGATACCATATGAGAGAGCACTGTTGCTTTCAAGGAATGATAAGTCTCCATCAGCCAGCACAGGAACCATCCACAACATGCTGCATAGATTCCCTGCACCAGATTTCCGTGAAAAACACCGAACAGGACACCCCCTAGAAAAATGGCCCATTTCGGTTTCATAAACTCCCGGAGTCTCTCATAGAGAAGACCTCTCATCACCAGTTCTTCTACAATGGGTGCCAGCATACAAACACAGAGAAGCTGCAGCACGAGGCTTCCCGACATAAGCATGGCACTGGTCTCCTCATAGCTGTCCGACAGTTCCGGCAAAGGACTGATATTGACAAGGTTATTACCTGCAATAGAAAAAGCAATGCTGGCTGCTGCAATCAGACAAGCATCCCGTCCTGTCATCCTGCGCTTCCCGCCATCCATATCCGAAGTCATCCTCCATGCCCGTTTCCGAATATCTTTTCGATACAGCATTCCAAAAAGCACAGTGGAAATTACTGCACTGACAGTCAGAAATGTCACATATAAATCTGACCAGGCAGACACTGACGTTGTTGCTTCTGAAAGAACATGTGGAAAGAAAAGCCTTGCAACAACCATTCCTGCCGCGACTACTACATTCTGGATGATAACATAAAGAGCCATGGGATACATGGCCCTCCATACTTTATAAATTTTCATTTACATTTTCTCCGGTGCTTCAAAGCCCAGCAGGTCAATGCAGGTCTCCAGCACTTTTCTGGTCAGCAGAAGCAGGGCAATCCAGCTCTTCTTTGCTGCCTCATCTTCAGAACCAAGAATCTTGGTCTCATGATAGAATTTATTAAATGCATTGGCAAGATCGTAGATGTACGCACAGATCTTGTGAGGCGCAGATTCCTCATAAGCAGTCTCCATCATGCTGTTGAATTTCGTCAGTTCCAGCTGAAGCGCTTTCTCACTCTCGTTGGCACTGGCTGTAATCTGTCCGTCACCTGCAGTGCCTCCCATCTCTTCGTATTTTCTTAAAATAGACTTAATACGAACGATGGTATACAGGATGTAAGGACCTGTATTTCCTTCTGAAGACGTGAAACGATCCACATCGAAAATATAGTCTTTGGACGCCTGATTGGACAGGTCACCGTATTTAACAGCGGAAAGACCGACGATCTTGGAGATCTTCTCTGCCTCTTCCTCATCCATGGGACGACTTGCCTCGATCTTCTTCAGCATCTCTTCATTGATATCTTTCAGAAGATATTCCAGTCTCATAACACCGCCGTCTCTGGTCTTGAAGGGCTTTCCGTCTTTTCCATTCATAGTACCAAAGCCAAGGAACTTAAGACCGGTCTCATCTGTCACCAGACCACATTTTCTTGCACAGCGGAATACCTGAATAAAGTGCATCTCCTGACGCTTGTCTACTACATAGATAATCTCATCCGGATTATAAAGCTTCATACGCTCTACGATGGTTGCCAGATCGGTAGTCGTATAGAGAGATGCTCCGTCAGATTTCAAAAGCATACAAGGCGGTACTTCCTTAGTATCGGTATCTTCCTTAACGTCAACAACCAGGGCATTGTCGCTCACATAAGCAAATCCATCGTCTTTCATCTTCTGCACCATGTCCGGAATATATGGCTGTGCGTCGGACTCACCTTTCCACAGGTCAAAGCTGACATTGAGGTTTGCATAGTTTCTCTTTAAGTCGGTAACAGATACATTTAAAATGTGCTGCAGCAGTGCCTGGTAACCTTTTCTTCCATGCTGCAGTTCATAGGTTGCCTGCATGGCAGCCTCTTTATAAGGTTCATCCTCTTTGGAACGCTTGCTGGCGGTCGGATAAATCTCCTCCAGCTCTGCGATCGTAAACGGAGCTTCCTCCGGGTAAGCACCATCGTAATTCTCATCAAAATAGCACAGCTCCGGCTTTCTCTCATGAAGCTCGGTAATAATCAGACCCATCTGCAGACCCCAGTCTCCCAGATGTACATCACCGATGACATGATGTCCTGCAAACCGCGCGATTCTCTTTACACTCTCTCCGATGATGGCAGAACGCAGATGTCCTACGTGAAGCGGTTTTGCCACATTCGGTCCGCCATAATCAATGACGATGGTCTTCGGATGTTCTGCTTTCTCAAATCCCAGACGCTCGTCTGCTTCCATGCCATTTAAATAGCTGCTCAGGAACGCATCATTGATCTTCATGTTAATGAATCCCGGATTTACCGCCTGTACTTCTCCAAATACTTCGGAACCGGCAAGCTGCTCCACGACTCCATTTGCAATCATAATCGGCGCTTTGTGGTACTCTTTCGCTGCCGCCATGGCTCCGTTACACTGATATTCACAGAGGTCCGGACGGTTGGAAATCGATACACGCGCGTATTTTTCATCATAGCCTGCTGCTGCAAACGCTTTTGCTACTTCTGCACTCAGCAGATCCAGTATTTTCTTCATATGCTGAATCTTCCTCCTTAAATTCTCCATTTTCCATTAAAGAACTTCTTTCAAGTATAGGGAAAATAAAAGCGTTTGTCAAGGAGTGGCAATCTCTCTAGTAGCTGTGATCAAACGCATACCAATGCGCCAGCTGGCGGCAGATGGCCACCTTATCCATCAGATCCATCTGCTCCCCCTCATTCATCTGTACTTTTACTTCATACTTATCCGAAAAAGTCTCCCCCGTTGCAGAGCAGGTGCCCAGAACATTTCCGTCAAAGTCCATGACATAATGACATCTTTCATCGGTCAGATAATCTGCCCTGATATTTCCATCCGCATCCAGAAAAACTATATACCAGTCATGTTCCAGTCCATCGGTCTCCATAATCCGCGTCTGGGCATAGCCAAGGCAGTTGTCATCCATATCATAATATGCATAAGTGGTGCCGGAATTGACGCCTTCCAGATTGTAGATAAAGTTATCCTTCGGGTCACCCAGATAGAACCAGTCTTCTCCTCCTGCTGTCACGGTATACTTCGTATTCCAGAATCCGGTCTCTTTGATACTTCCGGCAATCACACCATCCGCCGTCAGATCCGAGGTAAGGGTGATATCCTCCAGATCCCCTGTGTAGGCCAGTGAGGATGCCTCTTCCAGCACTTGACGCTCCTCTTCCACAGCCGCCCTTGGCACCTCCTCAATCTCACACCCCGCTGACAGAACTGCCGTCACAGCAGTCAAAAGCAGAGCCAGATTTCTTTTGTACCTCTTCATGTGCTTACTCATCCTCCTCGTCTCTTGCAATCTCTCTTGCCACCATAATGGCCATGGCGGTCATAAGCGGCAGATAATCCCTGTCGTAAACCATCAGTACCGAATTATCAAAAACGATGTTATGAAGGGTAAACTGCATATCCTCCATAACAGCTCCCAGCATCCGGCCATTGAGGGTCACACTGAAATTGCGTCCGATAGAACCGGCATACTCCCGCAGCTCCAGCTTTCCTTCTGCTACGTCCATAGTGAAATGATCTCTGATAAATTCCAGTTTTTTCTCCAATTTTCCGTAGAGCTCGCCCTTCAGATAGAAGCGGTAGGCAGGCAGCACATGGAGAATTTCCTTCTCCACCCGGAACACTTCCCGTTCCTGTCCATCCCGCACATAGAACTTCAGAAGTGGTGCTGTTCCTTCTATATGATAGATGAAATTTCCATCTTTATCGCAGAGATCAAACTGCTGACCTGCAAGCTTGAAATCTTCCGTAAAAGTATATACTTCCGATGGCTCCGATGCCGGAATCGGAAGCACCTCCCCCGTCTTTGCAAAAGAACTTAAGCTGTCATATAAATATTTCTGCAAAAGCATCACATCCGCCTGGAAACAAATATAGCCTGCCAGATCCTCGCCAAAGTCTTCCTTCATGGGAATCAGCGGCTCATTGATCCGATCTTTGATCATACTTTCCAAAAAAGAATAACCCAGATAACCATTCAGTCCGGAACCATTCAGCCAGAAGTAGAGATAATTGCCCTGAAAATCGGGTCCAAAGATCAGTGCCGGCTGCTTCATCGTATAAAAATGTCCCAGATAACCGCTGCCCAGCGGCGTCGGTACATTTTTAAATGCCTCGTAAAAATCCTCGATGGTCCGTACCGTATCTCCCATGCCAATCATCTTCACCACATCTGTCGAGGCATTATAGGATTCCGGGCTTGCCATCATAAAAACCGCAACTCCAATAATCACGATCACCGTTGATACAGAAATAAAGAATTTACTGTACCAGAATTTAAAAAGCAATGCCAGTCCCAGCAGCACAATCACAGCTCCCACCAGTCGATAAAGAAACGTCCGCATCTTCATATGTACACCCCTTTTCCACCGTAACATAATAATTTAATTTTACTGAAATCTATCTGTTATGGCACTACTCGGATGGGTAGGGTTGACATTTAGAGCAAAAAAATGGCATAGCCCGCTATCAGGGAGCTATGCCACATTTCATTATACGTTCTACCCTTTCAGTTCTGTCTGTGCTTCTGCACTTTCCTCTTTCAGATACTGCTGATCCAGTGCGTTGATAAAGGGATAATAGATCAATCCTCCGATTACCAGTACTATCAACTGCAGAATACCGCCTCGGATATCAGCACACATCATCCATCCTCCAAACGGTGCAGGCATGGTCCACGGAACAGTGACACCCGTAGGATACGGTACCAGTCCGAAGAACATAGCCGCGAAAGAGATTCCTACCGTAACAAGCGGTACAATAAAGAAAGGAATCGCCATCATCGGATTCAAAACCAGCGGAAGTCCGAAAATAACCGGTTCATTTACATTAAAGATACCCGGCAGAAAGCTCAGTTTTCCGAGAGATTTCAGGCGTTTTGATTTACATTTAAATGCCATGATCAAAGCCAGGGAAACTGTATTACCGGTACCGCCAAGGAAAATAATCAGATTAGCAAAATCCTGCGTTGCAATATACGGTCTGACAGCGTCTGCTGTGGTCTGAAAAATATCCAGATTTGCAAAACGTGCTGCATACCACAAAGGCCCCATAAAAGAATCAATTACCGCCGTTCCATGAATACCGAAAAACCATAATATAGAATTCAGCACAGTAATGAAAATTGTTCCTATGAAGGTTGTTCCTATATTGGTGAGCGGCATCTGAATCACTGTAACGATAAAGTTAGATACAGTTCCATAGGGAGTTGCTTCAAAAATCAACCGCAAAATCAGAAACAGAATCACGATCAGGGTTGCCGGAATCAGTGCTTCAAACTGTCTTGTCACAAATCCCGGAACAGTAGACGGCATTTTAATCTTAATATCTTTCTTCAGAAGAACTGCATACAGCTTCGTTGCGATTAACGCTGTCAGCATTGCAGTAAAAAGACCTGCGGAGTCAAAACTGGATGTAGCATATCCGCCTCCATCTATCTGCTGGAGCAGAAGAAAATAGGCACTGATAGAGATTGCCACTGCCGGAAGCGGCTCAACCTCTTCTTCCGATGCAAGACTATGGGACACTCCAACCACCGCAAACAGTGCAACCAGTCCCATAGTTGCCGGATTTACCATATCCCAGCACCAGGTATTCCATACATCACCAACGATGGATGTCATGAATTCATGAAAAGCCGGAATTGGGAAATCACCAATAACAATTGCAAGTGAACCAACAATCAGAAGTGGCATGGACAGCATCAGACCGTCACGCAGGGCAACCAGATATTTGTTGCTTGAAAGCTTCTGGGATAATGGCATTAAATAAGTTTCAATCAGCTTTGATAAATGTTTCATGTCTTCCTCCCTCGTAAATCAGACTAATTTCGGAAAATATTCTCCATTGGCGGCAATGTATTCGTCAAGAAGCGTTCTGGCCAGTTCCGCATCGCCAACCGTACGACTGACTGTAAGCGCCATCAGTGCTTTTTGATAAGAGCCTTCCAGTGCAGCATCTACTGTCAGTTTTTCATACGCATACTGTCCTTCCAGCAGCCCCTTCTCAAAGGCACCTGCTTCCTGGATGCGAAGCGGCTCTGCCCCGTTAATACCAACTCTGCAGGCAACTTCCAGCATCATGCCTTCAGAAAGATTGGGAACAATTCCTTTATTTTCTGTAATAATCAAGAAAATATCATTTTGATTATAAGCAATGCTCATGGCCAGTTCCACAATATAGGTGGCATGTGCATCATTGTGGGCAACCGTCGCAGATGCAAAACTTCCATCTGCATCCAGATGTGATCCGCGGCTGTATTTCAAGTCAAGATCATATTGTGTGCCGCGGATCTGATTGAGACTGGCCACACCATCGCAGTATTCCTTCACCCGGCGTTCTCTTCCGTCGATGACTGTGTTCGCTCTTGTATAATTTGGATCACTGTGCTTCACCATGGTGTCAGGATAAAGATAATACTGCATATACGTATTTGGGAGAGAATGAGGGAAATCCTGTACCATTTTCTCCAGATGACGAAACGTGAAATTCCAGTAATCATCATTTTTTCCAGAATATCCAAGTTCTCTGTCGCAATCTCCGGTCTTCAATTTTTCCAACATCTCGGGAAGGACATCTTCACCGGTCTTTTTGTCATACATATGGGTAAACCAGCCAAAATGGTTCAGTCCATAATAACGTGGTTCCACATCTGTCCGCTTTCTTCCTCCTGCCAGCGGACAGAAGATATCCATAATGGAAATCGGCATATCGCAGATATTGATCAAACGATAATCATCCGGAAATACCCGTTTAGTTGCCTCTGCCACGATCGCAGCCGGATTGGAATAATTAAGTATCCATGCTTCAGGTGAATAGCGCCGGATGGTTTTTACAAGTTCAATCATTGCCGGAACAGAACGCATTCCATAGGCAAAGCCTCCAGGTCCGCAGGTCTCCTGCCCAATCACTCCATATTTAAGCGGAATCTTTTCATCCAGTTCCCTCATTTTCAATCCGCCTGCACGAATCTGTACCAGCACAAAATCAATATCTTCAAACGCTTTCTGAGGGTCCGTTGTATAGGAAAACTCAGCTTCCGGATAATATTCCCGAAACAGGATCTCACCAAATTTTCCTATATGTTCCTGTCTGTCGGCATCAATGTCATAGAGAACGACTTTCCGGAGAGGAAAATCCTCTCGTACCAGACAAAGCATCTCCAGCATATCAGGAGTATAGGTACTCCCGCCGCCGGCAATTGCAACTGAAAAATTTTTTTTCATACATGCTTCCTTCCTTTTTTGCATATTTATACGCCTGCATATTCAGCAGGACTTCATCTGTACAAAGGATAAGGAATTTGCGATTTTTTTTCAAGAGATTGGAAAGACAAAGAAATTTGTAACTTCAAGAAAAAACATGTTACTCTTTCAACGGAAGGATTGAAGTGCGGCAACGAAAATGATAGAATGTATCAAAAGCACTGAATATGCATATTTACGCATATTCAGTGCAAATAAAGTACTAATTTGGACAAGATATATTCCAGAAGAATGATCGTTCTTCCAATAAAAAAATCCGGCACATTATAAGCAACTGAACCTGTTGACCGGATCACCAAATGCGGACTGCTCAAGTCCGCCAAAGCAGAAGACCCATTAGCTGTAATCAGTGCGATATCATGACCTGCGGCCTTTGCACACTGGGCAATATTGATCAGATCTTTTGTCTCACCGCTTTTAGAGAAAAATATGCAAAGGCTCGGGGTGTCTTCCCTCCGCATCATATCAGAAGGGGATCCATCATAGGCAAGAAATCCGAGCGTAGCCAGTCTTCTCATAAAATAAGAAGAGGCTATGGTAGAAAAGCCAAGTCCTATGACAAAGATACAGTTATTCTGATGTTTCAGAAGCAATTCGACAAACATATCTATGGCCGGCTCATTCACAGGATCAAGAATACTGGTCAGTTCAATACCTTCTGCCGGTTTTTGTTCCTCGTCAACCGAATGTCTCAGAGAATAGATCATATCACTATAACCCTGATAGCCAAGTTTCTTTGCCAGCTTTATTACCGTAGTTGTAGAGACATAAGCCTGACGTGCTATCATCCGGATATTAATCTTTGTATCTCCCTGTTCGATTGCATTCAGTATACAGGACAGGACTTTATGCTCTGTTTCATTTAATAAGTGTTGCTGTGAAAAATGCAGGTTTTTCAAAAAAATCACCTCTCTGTGAATGTACATTGCCATATTATAACACACTTTAACAAAAAATTAATCAGGAGGATTTTCAAATGAACGTATTATTACTTTGTTCTCAGGGTATGTCTACCGGAATGCTCTGTGAAAAAATTACACAGGCTGCAAAAGAAGACGGAAAAGAGCTTCATATCTGGGCTGCCAGTGAAATTAAAGCAAGAGAACATGTTGGAAAAGCGGATTTAATTCTGCTTGGGCCGCAGATCCGTTATCTTCAGAAACGTATCAGTGAGATGGCACCCGGAAAACCGGTAGAAGTCATTGATATGATGGCCTATGGAATGATGGATGGTAAAAAAGTATATTCCGACATCAAAAAATATATGGAGGACTGATCCTATGACAATTACTCAGGAAGTTCTGGAACAATCCTGCCTGGGACTGATTTCCTATAGCGGTGCTGCAAAAAGTGACTATCTGGAAGCTGTTGAATGTGCCAAATCGGGAGACTTCGAACAGGCTGAAGCAGCTATTGAACGCGGAAATGAAAACTACCTGCATGCCCATGAAGCACATTTTGGATTACTTCAGGAAGAAACCGGTACAGAAGGTGGACTTCTGACCCGATTACTTCTGGTTCATGCTGAGGATCAGCTGGCAATGGCCGAAATGGCCCGAATCATGGCAGAAGAACTAATCGAAGTCTACAAAAGAATCAACTGAGTCGGAGGACTTTCTTATGTTAAAACTCGGTTCCCATGTAGGCATGAGCGGTAAAAAAATGATGCTCGGCTCTGTGGAAGAAGCTCTCTCTTACGGGGCAAATACCTTTATGATTTACACCGGCGCGCCCCAGAATACCCGCCGAAAAGAGATCAGTGAGCTGAACATTGACGCTGCCCACGCACTGATGAAAGAAAATGGCATCGATGAGTTCATTATCCATGCTCCCTATATCATCAATCTGGCCAACACCGTCAAACCGGAAACCTATGAACTGGCCGTCAATTTTCTCCGGCTGGAGCTGACCCGTGCCGACGCCATGGGCAGCAATATCATGGTACTTCACCCGGGTGCCCACGTAGGAGCCGGTGTGGATGCCGGTATTGCCTCGATTGTAAAGGGATTAAATGAAGTACTGACAGACGATACAAACTGTATGGTAGCACTGGAAACCATGGCTGGAAAAGGTTCTGAGATTGGACGGAATTTTGAGGAGCTGGCACGGATTTATGACGGCGTAGAGAAAAAAGACCGGCTTCGTGTCTGCTTCGATACCTGCCATACCCATGACAGTGGTTATGATATTGTCAACGATTTTGACGGGGTAATTGCACACTTTGACCAGGTGCTGGGAAAAGATCAGATTGCTGCCTTCCATATCAATGACAGCAAAAATCCCCGTGGAGCCGCAAAGGACCGCCACGAGAATCTTGGAAGAGGCTGTATTGGTTTTGATGCTCTGAACTACATCGTCCATCATCCGGATTTTGCGGATGTTCCGAAGATTCTCGAAACGCCGTGGATTCCCGTTGACGGTGATAAAAAGAATACCAGAGCCCCTTATAAAGAAGAAATTGCTATGCTGCGCGCGGGCTATCATTCATAGACAATGCTTCGGAAGATAGAAGGCTATGATTCACAGTTGCTGAATCAGGCAGAGAAAGGTGACAGGATGTGAAAGGAACGTCCGCAGTCCCGGTACTTCACGAGAACAAGCTTTTTGCGATGTTCGAGTGTTAGTACCGCTGGATCGAGGACTTAGCGCGAGCGGTTCCGCTCACATCCTGTCACCTTTTTTCTGCCGGTTTACCACATGTGAGTTTCCTTATGCCTTCGTTTTCTCCGGCAGCTGTGCAAGAATAATAGCTCCGAACATGAGTACACAACCGAACAGTTCTCTGATGCTCAGGCTCTGATGCAGAATCACCCATCCTGCCAGCACGGAAAAGACGGACTCCAGACTTAAGAGCAGAGATGCCACAGTGGGGTCCGCATTTTTTTGGGCTATAATCTGTAGCGTATAAGCCACCCCGCAGGACATGACTCCCGCATACAGAAGCGGCATAGATGCTGCCAGAATGCCCGTTAATTCCGGGTGTTCCCAGATCAGCATAGGGATTCCGCAGGCAATACCTGCCACCAAAAACTGGATTGCAGACAGCCGTACGCCATCCACTTTTGGTGAAAAATGGTCAATAACCAGGATATGCACTGAAAAACATACCGCACACAGGATCACCAGAAAGTCCCCTGTGTTAAGACGAAATGTCTCATTCATGCAGAGAAAATAAAGACCTGCTACCGCCAGTGCCACACAGAACCAGATGAGCAGACGGACTTTCTTTCCAAGAAAAATACCGAAAATTGGAACCAGTACAATATACATGGCGGTAATAAATCCGGCTTTTCCTACCGTTGTAAACAAGATGCCCCACTGCTGCAGGCTGCTCGCAATACCAAGGGCCAGTCCGCAGCAAATACCTCCGGTAACCAGCGTCTTTGTATCTCCACGACGGCTTTTCATTTCTTCATCCGTAAGTCCGCTTTTTCTGGCGCTCTTATCCATAAATAGAATCACCGGGATCAGCACTGCCGCACCAATCAGACACCGGACTGCATTAAAAGTAAAGGGTCCGACATAATCCATTCCCACGCTCTGTGCTACGAATGCACAGCCCCAGATCAGGGCTGTCAGCACCAGCAGCACATTATTTTTCATCTGTTTCATTCTCTCACTCATCCTCCGACTGTCTATTCTTCTTATTTTGATGCCATGTCCAGAAGACAGTCTCTTAATTCTGACACCGTGTCAAGGAGCGTCTTTGCTCCCAGACTTTCCAGCAGTTCCTTATCACGAAATCCCCAGGAGACAGAAATACACGGAATCCCGGCGTTTTCTGCAGTAGCAAGATCTACTTCGGAATCCCCTACATAGACACAGTCCTTCAGTGGAACACCGATTCCTGCTGCCGCCTCAATCACGGTATCCGGCGCTGGCTTTTTCTTCACCCGCTCAGATTCTCCGATAGCCAGCGGCACCAGATCTCTAAAGGTCTCCCGGCACAGTTCCTTCACTGCCGCATCGGATTTATTGGAGACAACCGCCGTGGGAATTCCTTTTTCCTTCAGCTCTGCCAGCAGTTCCATAATCCCTGCATAGGGCGCCGTATGGTCGTTTAAATGCACCGCATAATGTTCCCGGAATTTCTGAAAACACTCCTCAAACTTCGGATTCTCTTCTCCGTCCGGTACGGAACGGACCATGAGGTTCCGGACTCCATTTCCTACAAAACTTCTGACTTCCATTCTGGTTCGTTCCGGGAAACCGCAGGCAGCAAGGGCTGCATTGACACTTTGGTACAAATCCTCCAGAGTATCAAGCAGTGTCCCGTCAAGATCAAATAATACGCCTTTTATCATGATAATTCAAATGCTCCCGTATATAACTGATAATAACGTCCTTTTTCTGCCAGCAGAGACTCGTGGTCACCACGTTCGATGATGCGTCCCTGATCCAGTACCATGATAACATCAGAGTTCTTAATAGTAGAGAGACGATGGGCAATGACAAAGACCGTTCTGCCTTTCATCAGCTTATCCATACCACTCTGGACGATGGTCTCGGTTCTTGTATCAATACTGGATGTTGCCTCGTCAAGAATCAGTACCGGCGGATCTGCGATGGCTGCACGCGCAATGGCCAGAAGCTGACGCTCACCCTGAGAAAGCTCGGAACCGTCGCCGCTTAAGACCGTATCGTATCCCTGCGGCAGTTTGGTAATGAAATAATGGGCATTGGCCAGTTTTGCCGCTGCGATAACTTCCTCGTCCGTTGCATCCAATTTTCCGTAACGGATATTGTCTGCCACGGTTCCGGTAAACAGATGGGTATCCTGCAGTACCATGCCAAGAGATCTTCTTAAATCCGGTTTCTTGATTTTATTAATATTAATACCATCATAACGGATCTTTCCATCCTGAATATCATAAAAACGGTTAATCAGGTTGGTAATTGTCGTCTTTCCGGCACCGGTTGCACCGACAAATGCAACTTTCTGTCCCGGTTTTGCATACATCTTAATATCATGAAGAACGATCTTGTCATCCGTATATCCAAAGTCTACACCGTTGAATACCACATCACCCTGGAGTTTTTCGTAGGTGATAGTACCATCTGCCTGGTGGGGATGTTTCCATGCCCAGATACCAGTTCTCACCGGAGACTCTTTAAGAGTTCCGTCCGGCTCCTCCACCGCATTGACCAGAGTTACGTAACCATGATCTTCTTCCACCGGCTCATCCAGGAGATCAAAGACACGCTCTGCTCCTGCCAGCGCCATAATAATGGAGTTAAACTGCTGGGACACCTGGGTGATCGGCATATTAAAGCTTCTCGTCAGCTGCAGGAAAGATGCCAGTGCACCAAGGGTCAGACCGCCCACACCATTGATGGCCAGAATAGAACCAACTGCCAGAGTAATAACGTAGTTGATATTTCCAAGGTTTGCCATAACCGGCATCAGAATGTTGGCATAAATATTTGCATTTTTTGCACTGTCAAAAAGTCCGTCGTTAAGCTCATAGAATTTCTTTTTCGTCTCTTCCTCATGACAGAATACTTTGACCACCTTCTGGCCTTCCATCATCTCTTCAATGTAACCGTTCAGAACTCCCAGATCCTTCTGCTGGCGGATAAAGTATTTTCCACTCTGGGAACCAATCTTCCGGACCGCTCCGACCATAACAGCAACCATAACAATGATCAGCAGCGTCAGGGGAATACTCAGCACAATCATGGAAATGAACGTACTTACAATGGTGATCACAGAGCTTAACATCTGTGGAATACTCTGGCTGATCATCTGGCGAAGTGTATCCGTATCGTTGGTGTAGCAGCTCATGATATCGCCATGGGCATGGGTATCGAAGTATTTGATGGGCAGGCGCTCCATATGGGTAAACATATCATCACGAATCCGTTTCAAAGTTCCCTGGGTCACATTGACCATCAGTCTCGCATAAAGAAACGTGGCAAAGGTTCCGATATAGTAAATTCCTGCCATTATAAGCAGTGCCCGTACAAGGGGAGCAAAACTCGGATTATTTTCGGAAAGGAACGGCATGATATAATCATCGATCAGATTTTTAATAAACAGATTGCCTGCCACAGCAGCCAGAGAACTGACCGCAATGCCGATAGCAACAAACACACATTCCACTTTATAATAGTTCCACACATAGGAGAGCAGGCGCATCAGGGTCTTGCCCGGATTCTTGCTGCCGCGTCCATTCATGTTCTTCTTATTCATTCAAACCTGCTCCTTTCTGCTGTAATCTGTAAATATCCCGGTAAATCTCATTGGTCTCTAAGAGCTCTTCATGGGTTCCCATGCCAGAGATACGTCCCTGGTCAAGAACCAGAATCCGATCGGCATCTTCAATAGAAGAAATACGCTGGGCAATGATAATTTTGGTCGTAGCCGGAATCTCCTCCCGGAATGCCTTCCGGATCAGAGCATCGGTCTTCGTATCCACCGCACTGGTGGAGTCGTCGAGAATCAGGATCTTCGGCTTCTTTAAGAGGGCTCTGGCAATACAGAGTCTTTGTTTCTGACCGCCGGAAACATTACTTCCCCCCTGCTCAATGAAGGTCTCATAGCCATCCGGCATCTTGTCAATAAACTCACTGGCCTGGGCAAGCTCGCAGGCATGACGGCATTCTTCCTCCGTTGCCTCCTTGTTGCCCCAGCGCAGATTATCAAGAATGGTACCGGAGAACAATACGTTCTTCTGGAGTACCATAGATACCTCATTTCGAAGGGTCTCGATATCATACTCCCGGACATCTCTTCCGCCTACACGCACGGAACCATCCAGTACGTCGTAAAGTCTCGGAATCAGCTGTACCAGCGTAGACTTGGAGCTTCCGGTTCCACCGATAATGCCGATGGTCTCTCCAGAATGAATCTGGAAATTGATATCAGCAAGGACACATTTCTCCTCCCGCTCTTCCTTCGTCTCATTTTCGCTGTAAGCAAAATTTACATGGTCAAATTCAATAGAACCATCCTCTACCTGATATACCGGGTTTTCCGGATTGTGAAGAGTACTCTTCTCATCCAGCACTTCTGTAATACGCTTTGCAGAAGAACTTGCCATGGTGACCATGACAAATACCATGGACATCATCATCAGACTCATAAGAATCTGCATGGTATAAGTAAAGAGACTCATAAGTTCTCCAGTGGTCATGGTGCCATTCACTACAATCATTTTTGCACCAATCCAGGAAATCAAAAGAATACAGGTATATACCGTCAACTGCATGACCGGCTGGTTCATAATGACCAGTTTTTCTGCATGGACACTTAAATTTTTCAGACGATCTGTTGTTTTGCAGAACTTGTCATTTTCATGATCTTCTCTTACATAAGCCTTTACCACACGAATGCCTGTCAGGTTCTCCTGCACACTGGCATTCAAACTGTCATAGCCGCGGAACATTTCATTGAACAGCGGAAATGCCCTTCTGATTACAAATGACAGCACCAATCCCAGAAATACCAGCGCAGCCAGGAAAATCAGTGATATCCTTGCATTAATTTTCACACACATGATCAGTGCGGAAATCATCATGATCGGCGCCCGCACAAACATACGCACCAGCATCTGGTATGCATTCTGCACGTTGGTCACATCCGTAGTCATACGGGTAACCAGACCTGCCGTGGAGAAATGATCAATATTCCGGAATGCAAAATCCTGAATATTATCAAACATTCCTCTTCTTAAATTACGTCCAAATCCCATGGACGCTTTCGCCGCAAATACACCCGACAGGGTACCTGCAGCCAGGGACAGCATGGCAACTACCAGCATTATGAGTCCCATTTTCATTACATAATTCATATCCCCGGTCTCTACTCCGTTGTCGATGACCAGCGCCATCAAAGTGGGGAGCAGTACTTCCAGAAATACTTCCACTGTTACAAATACCGGGGAAAGAATCGTATCTCTCTTGAATTCTCCGATATAGGACATGAGTTTTTTAATCATATTCAGCCTCCTTTAATCCAGTCTCTATCTTATTCACGCAGCGGAGCCACCATTCCCGCTCTTCCGGACTCAGCCATCCATTGACGCGCTTTTCCATCTCTTCAATACGCTCAATGACCTGACGCTGTACCCGGACGCCTTCTTCCGTCAATACCAGCTCTTTTTGTCTGGCATCGGTACTCACACTCCTGCGCTCCACAAGTCCATGCTTTTCCAATCCCTGAATCACACTGGTTACGGAAGACCTGCGAATCTTGAATTCGGATTCCAGCTCTTTCTGAAATGCCTTTTCATGATGATTTCTCTTGTACCAGAGAAATCCCAGAATCCGGCTCTGAATGGACGAAAGTTTGAACTCTTCCATCTCCTGCTCCATGGCACGACGCAAAAGACAGCTTAAATCCATAATCGTCTTAATCGGATGGTCTTCTGTCTGCAGCATTTATTTCCTCCTTTCCTGCCTATAAAAAGTTAGAACTCTAACGAGTATACGTTAGAGTTCTAACAAAGTCAAGAAGGAAATCCTTCATAAATTATGAACTTTTTGTGTTCTTCCGTTTTAAAATCCGCTCCCGGATCTCCGTAGACCGGTCAATTCCCGCATTCATAAACCGGGAACCCGGGTTGTGGGTCAGAAACCACGCGGCGCCGCTGGTCATCCGCCCTTTTAACTGCTCCTGACGGTCTTCCAGCTGTGCCATCTCTTTTTCCAACCGTTCCAGTACTTTCTCTTTCAGCTGTCCCGGATCAGGTGTCTCCACGGACGGAAGTCGTTCCGCAAGGGCTTCCTTCGTATCGGCCAGCTTCTCAGAGACCGCTTCCTTCGCAAAGGTAGAGGCAGCTTCCAGAAGCCGCTTCTTCTCTGCTGCCCGCTGCTCCAGTTCTGCCATCAGCTGCTCTGCCTGCTCCAGCATATGACGCAGATCCATAGCCTCCCGGAAAGCTCCGCTGAAATCGTAAACCATGCAGACGGTAATGAGGAAGGTTGCTACCGATACAAATTCCTGATTCATCCAGAAGACAAACCGCTCCACCTGAGGCTGAATGCCATAGACCATGGCAATGCTTAAAAATCCCCATGCAATGGAGGAACTTAAACAAATATGTCCCTTATACTGAAAATGCTGGTTGCTGTAATCCCAGTACCGTACCTTAAAGAGCCGCACCATGGCTTCTCCGGTAAAGTATTCCAATACGGTAGCCCCCACCAGGCCAACAACATACACTTCCACCGGTGAATTCTGGAATGGCAAGGTCATCCACAGCACCAAAATCGCACCACTTCCATATAAAGGAAGCCAGGGCCCCTTTAGGAAGCCCCGGTTCACAGGCCGGAGCTGTTTGAGGGATACATACGCCGACTCAAAGCACCAGCCAAATATACAATAGAGATAAAAGAAGGATAACCACTGTCTGAACGTGTAGCTATACAATACGGTAATTCCTCCGATTCTTTTTGAAAACTATACAGTGATCTCTGCCTTCACTCCCAGAACGTCTTTGTTGGCATCCAGGATCGGCTGTACCACATCACGCAGGAAATTGGTTACCTGAATCTCGGAACGGCCCACGTATCTGGAAGGTTCCATGCAGGATTCCAGCTGCTCCAGCGTCATGTTAAATGCCGGATCTGCTGCAATCAGTTCCAGAAGGTTGTTGTCTTTTCCTTCTACCTTGACATTCTTACCTGCTTCCATGGAAAGAGTTCTGATTCTCTCATGAAGCTCCTGGCGGTCTCCACCTGCTTTTACCGCATCCATCATGATGTTCTCGGTTGCCATGAACGGAAGCTCGCTGCGCAGTCTCTTCTCGATTACCTTCGGATAAACCACCAGACCATCTACGACGTTGAGACACAGGTCCAGAATACCGTCAATGGTCAGGAATCCCTCTGCGATGGAAAGACGCTTGTTAGCGGAATCATCCAGGGTTCTCTCAAACCACTGGGTAGCAGAAGTGATAGCCGGATTCAGGGCGTCAATCATCACATATCTGGAAAGAGAAGCAATACGCTCACTTCTCATAGGATTTCTCTTATATGCCATAGCAGAAGAACCGATCTGGGATTTTTCAAAGGGTTCCTCTACTTCTTTCAAATGCTGCAGCAGACGGATATCGTTGGACATCTTGTGGGCGCTGGCTGCGATACCTGCCAGAATGTTCATTACTCTGGTATCCACTTTTCTGGAATAGGTCTGTCCGGATACCGGAACACATTTTTCAAAGCCCATCTTCTTTGCGATCATCGGATCAATCTGATCAATCTTCTCCTGATCTCCATCGAAGAGTTCCAGGAAGCTTGCCTGGGTACCGGTTGTTCCTTTGGAACCAAGAAGTTTCATGGTACTTAATACATATTCCAGATCCTCCAGATCCATGCAGAACTCATTGAGCCACAGGGATGCTCTCTTGCCAACGGTAGTCGGCTGTGCCGGCTGGAAATGCGTAAATGCAAGGGTCGGAAGTGCTTTGTACTGGTCAGCAAATTTTGCCAGCTCTGCAATTACATTGATAAGTTTTTTGCGAACCAGACGAAGTCCCTCGGTCATAATAATAATATCCGTGTTGTCTCCTACATAACAGGAAGTTGCACCAAGATGGATGATTCCTTTTGCCTTCGGGCACTGCACACCATACGCATAAACGTGGGACATTACATCATGACGAACCTCTTTTTCGCGGGCTTTTGCCACATCATAATTGATGTCCTCTGCATGGGCTTTCAGCTCATCGATCTGTTCCTGGGTAATGGGCAGTCCCAGCTCTTTCTCAGTCTCTGCCAGTGCAATCCACAGTTTCCTCCAGGTCTTGAATTTCATATCCTGGGAGAAAATGTACTGCATCTCCTTACTGGCATAACGCTCTGATAACGGGCTTGTATATCTGTCTGTACTCATATGATTATTTTCCTTTCTGTGTTTGTGTACTGTCAATGCTAAGCTTTCCGGACTATGCACTTACTTATCATAGTCACCACGAATATCTTCTGTCGGCGGATCCAGAGGGTATTTTCCGGTAAAGCATCCGCTGCAATAAGGAAGTCCTCCTACCATATCACTTAGTCGCTCCAGTTTCAAGTAGGCAAGACTGTCTGCACCGATGACCTGACGGATATCTTCAACAGTACGGTTGTAGGCGATGAGCTGCTCCCGTGCCGGAACATCGGTTCCAAAATAGCACGGATATAAAAATGGCGGAGAGCTGACGCGCATATGAACTTCCGTTGCTCCGGCATCTCTTAACATTTTCACAATCCGGTCACTGGTAGTGCCGCGGACAATGGAATCATCAATCATAATGATACGTTTTCCGGCTACAGCTTCTTTCAATACGCTTAATTTTACCTGTACACTGGATTCGCGGTTGCTCTGCTTCGGCTTGATGAAGGTTCTTCCAATGTAACTATTCTTTACAAATGCGGTTCCGTAGGGAATTCCGGACTGCAGGGAATAGCCAAGGGCTGCGGCATTGCCGGATTCCGGCACACCCACTACCAGGTCTGCATCCACCGGGCTGTCCATAGCAAGATATTTTCCGGCTTCAATACGGGAACCATAGACACTGACACCATCAATGTGACTGTCCGGTCTTGCAAAATAAATATATTCAAAAATACATCTGGCTGCTTTCTCCTTCGGCAGGCAATGACTCTTGTCTGATACGATGCCGTATTTCGGAGAAATGCTGACGATCTCGCCAGGCTCCACGTCACGGACAAACTCTGCACCAATGGTCTGCAAAGCACAAGACTCAGAAGCCAGAATGTAGGTATTGTCGCGTTTTCCAATACAGAGGGGACGGAAACCATAGGGATCCCTTGCTCCCACCAGTTTTCTCGGAGACATAACCACCAGGGAATAGGCTCCCTGAATCTTATTCATGGCATGTGATACTGCTTCCTCTACGGATGCAGAATTGACCCGTTCTCTTGCAATATGATAAGCAATGACCTCAGAGTCAATGGTGGTCTGGAAAATTGCTCCGCTGTACTCCAGTTCCCGGCGAAGCTGCGGTGCATTGATCAGATTACCGTTATGTGCGACTGCCAGCGTACCTTTGATATAGTTCAGAACCAGCGGCTGTGCATTTTCACGGGTACTGCTGCCTGCGGTAGAATAACGGGTATGACCCACTCCGATATCCCCATGCATGTTCTCCAGAATCTCTGGTGTGAACACTTCATTTACCAGTCCCATGCCTTTGTGGGTCGTCACTTTTCTTGGACCATCCGTATCCCCTACGGCAATACCGCAGCTTTCCTGCCCTCTGTGCTGTAATGCCAGCAGACCATAATATACGGAAGAAGCTACGTTTCCCCCGTCAAAATCGTAGATACCGAAGACACCGCACTCCTCGTGCAGACCATCCAGTACATTTCCCTGTTCCATCCTGTTCTTTCCTTCCATCCGCGTTATCCTTCCAAAATGTATCTTTCTTGTTCTTTCGCGTTTCTGCCAATAGTATAACCTGCGCTTTTCAGAATTTCAACTGTTCAATTAGAAAATTTTATAAATTGTTACTTATTTATAAGAAAACACGCGTAATTATCCACTTTTTCATAAGCAGGCATAAAGAAAGCCGTCCTGCTGTTGAAAATAAATTCCAGCCGCAAAACAGCTTTTCTCCCCTTATCAGCCCTGATTGAATCGTGACAGGAACTGACGGGTTCTCTCTTCTTTTGTATTTCCGAATACCTCATCCGGGGTGCCCTGCTCCACAATGCGTCCGTCATCCATGAAAATCACATGATTTGCCACATCTCTTGCAAATGCCATCTCATGGGTAACGATGACCATGGTCATTTTCTGGTCAGCCAGACCTTTGATCACCTTCAGCACCTCACCGGTCAGCTCCGGATCCAGCGCTGATGTCGGCTCGTCAAAACAGAGAATGTCAGGGCGGAGTGCTAAAGCTCTTGCAATCGCCACACGCTGGCACTGTCCGCCGGAAAGCTGGTGCGGATAATTTTTCATCCGTTCACCAAGTCCCATCTCTTTTAAAAGCTGTTCTGCAAGCGCCTCAATCTCGTCGTGAATCTCTTTTTTTCTTGCCTTGTAATCCGGCTGCTCCTTTGCCAGAAGCTCCTTTGCCAGAATAACATTATCAAGAGCCGTATACTGTGGAAAAAGATTGAAGGACTGGAACACCAGTCCGAAGTGAAGCCGTTTCTTACGGATCTCCTCTTCCTGCTTGGCAGAAGAATCTGCCGCATCAAACAAAGTCTCTCCATTGACACGAATAATTCCACTATCCGGTCTCTCCAGGAAATTCAGGCAGCGCAGCATGGTCGTCTTACCGCTGCCGGAAGAACCGATGATAGACAGCACCTGACTCTTCTCCAGAGAAAAACTGATGTCTTTTAAGACTTCCGTACCTCCGAAGGATTTACTAATATGTTCTACTTCCAGAATTGGCATCTCGTCTTCCCCCTTACCTGAAATAATCCAGTTTCTTCTCCAGTCTGCCAAGTAATACGGTCAGCACACCATTGAAGATCAGATAATAAACTGCTGTAAAGAACAACGGCCAGATAGCTCCCGAAATTCCCTGGGAACCTTTCATAAATGCCTGTCCTGCCCAAATAATCTCCTGCAGTGCAATGATTCTTGCAAGAGAAGTATCCTTTACCAGAGTGATAATCTCATTGGACATGGGCGGCACAATTCTCTTAATCATCTGAAGCAGTGTGATCTTAAAGAAAATCTGGGTTCTGGTCATGCCAAGCACCAGTCCTGCTTCTTCCTGTCCTACCGGTACACTCTGAATACCTCCTCTGTAGATCTCGGAGAAATAACATGCATAGTTAAAGATGAAGGATACGGCTGCCGCTGCAAAACGGCCTGTTTCTCCTCCTCCCCAGATGGCATTTCCAAGTACCAGTCCCGGAAAATAATAAATAATCAGAAGTTGGATCATGAGCGGTGTTCCGCGGACAACCCAGACAATAACTTTTGTAAAATAACTTAACGGACGGAATCTGGACATGGAGCCAAAGGCGATAATCAGTCCCAGAGGGAATGCTCCGATCAGTGTTACAAAAAAGAGCTTTAACGTCTGTATAAAGCCGATGTTCAGTGAATGTACCACCACCGGCATCTGTTGTAATATGAGTTCCATGTACTTTTCCTGCCTTCTTTTTTCTATTGTGTCATAGACACAAGTGACAGCCAGAAGCAAAATTACGCTCCCGGCTGTCCGTATCATACCGGAACCTTTTCCGGCTCATGATCATTTTTCTAATTGTTACTGCTGAATCAGAGCTGCCTGTACTCCGTACTGCTCTGCACATGCCTGAAGAGATCCGTCCTCAGAGCTGGTTTTGAAGAAATCGTTGAGTGCCTGTGCCAGATCAGATCCTTTACGGAATCCTACGCCGTACTCCTCGCTGTTCAGTCCGATGGTGTAAGTCAGGTTCTCATAACCGGTTCCCTCTCCTACCATAGCGCCTGCCATCAGAGAGTCGATAACAGCTGCATCAGAAGTTCCTGCTGCAACTTCCATCAATGCGTCAGACTGTGCTGCTACCGGAGTATAGTTCAGTCCCAGTGCACTTACCTCTGCCTCACCGGCACTTCCGGTCTCTACTGCGAAGGAAAGGTCTGCAAGACTTGCTTCATCCTGATACTGGTCTGCTTTGTCAGCCGGAACAACAACAACCTGTGCATTGTTCAAGTACGGGTTGGTGCACTCCATGGCGCTTGTCACTTCGTCGGTCAGAGTCATACCGTTCCATACGCAGTCGATGGTCTTTCCATCCAGCTCCAGAATCTTGTTATCCCAGTCAATCACTACGAACTCAGCGTCCACGCCAAGGCTCTTGGCAAATGCTTTTGCCATATCTGCATCAAAGCCGACCCATTCGCCGCTCTCATCTTTATAATCCATCGGCTCAAACTCCGTAATACCTACTACCAGAGTTCCTTTATCCTGTACATATGCCAGATCGGAATCTGCGGTATCTGCTGCTTCTGCCTCGTCTGCTGCAGCATCTTCCGTATCTGCTGCTTCCGCTTCATCTGCTGCAGCATCTGTCTCTTCTGCCTCTGCCGGAGCAGCGGTATCTGCTGAAGAACTTCCGCATCCTGTTACCATTGCTGCAGACATCATACCTGCCAGCATCAGAACTACTAACTTTTTCATAATCATATCCTCCTGATATTTCCATCCGCTACCACTCTACCACAGTAAAGTGACTGACGATGATAGAATCATACCAGTTCAGATACAGATTGTCAAGAGGTTTCTTTCAGGTGCTAGAGCCTGGGAGTTCAACTTTACTGTCTCCTCCTGGTACGGTATTCCTGCTCCCAGGAAAGCAGCTGTCTCTGCGGCTGATCTTCATTCTTTATCGTTCCCGATAACGGAGCAGGACCATACATCAGCTTCTCCGCCAGCTCCGCCTGTTTCCGGATCTCTTCGTCCGGAGTATATTCCAGCGCATGCTCAAAACAGTCCTTTGCCCGTTCGAACAAAAACTGTCTGGCAAAGCAGACACCCAGATTATTCCAGACCGCCCCATAAAATGACACTCCCAGCTTCAGATTCTGGTGCATTCTTAAAATATGCCTGTATTCCTCCATTGCCGCCCAGTCATTTCCGTTGTCCAGCAGCTCATCTGCCCGTAATTTCAGGCGCTCCTGCTCCTGCATGGAACCGATGGCTTTCATCTGCTCTCCCAGCTCCGTCAATTCACGGCTGTCATAAAGATCCGACGCTCCGACCACTGAGATAACCAGATTGGTCAGGTTTCCTCCTGACGCTGTTCCCTTCCGTATTCGCTTTGCCAGATCCCCGCAGCCGAGCTCCTGTTCCAGCCACCGACAGAGTCTTTCATCGAAGAATCCCTGATCGACCAGACAGATATTGTGATACAGGAAAAAGGCTAACTCTTCCAGACTATAAAGATTCAGTCCGGTCTGTTCCACCATATATGCGGTCTTCGTCCGCCGGTTCTGACAGATCACTGCCTGCCCCATACGCCGTCTCCTCCTCTTCATCCAATGTAAATGTATCCATCCAGTACAGATCGGAAGCCGGATACAATTCTCCAAATCCCAGATCCGTCACTCTGACCTCGCACTGAGCCGGACCGGAGAAATGAAGCTCCACCAGAATTCTCGTCGCACCTTCCGGTCTTTTCGGGATATCATTCAGCCTCATGCCAGCACGGATGGCTTCCCCGCCCAACATAGGCTGAAATGCCAGCTCCAGCACCGAGTCACCAAGAAGAATCATTTCCTGCTCTTTATGAACTTCATACCAGTTTTCTCCGGCTTCTGCCAACGTATAAAGACTTTCTTTTCCACCCCGCCTGCTCCTCACTGCCACATTATAGAGAAGTGTCTGCTCACTCAAAAACAGATACTGCCTTTTCTCCTCCGTCATACTCATGCAGGCACCTCTGGCACAGATCTGTTCCGCCAGAAAAACCCTTCTTCTGTAACACAGGGCCTCTCTGCTCTTCCGGTAATCGGCGGCATTCAGATCTGTTCCTGTCAAAAATACCGCAGATACCGGCTCCCCCGAAAAACGATCTCCGATATATTCTGCCAGTTTCTCATCCCGTCCACCTTCCAGCAGGGTTCCCACTCTCCAGCTTTCCGGTTCCTCCACCTGTACCAGCATGGGGGACGTTCTTTTATTTACCCTGACACAGACCGCCCGTACCGTCTCCGGTTCAAATCCGAGCACATATACCCGGTGCTGCCAGATATCATTGCTCTGCCGCATTACAAAATCCGCGATACTCTCTGCTTCAGAAATCACCTTCAGCTGTTCCCTGTCAAATCCTGCCTGACAGGCTTCCTGGATATACTGGCGGATACTGTCCTCCGACATATCCGGCAGTACCAGCACCGCACGGATTTTTTCCTTCGCCCCATATTTTTTCAGCGTGGACAGTATCTTCCGGAAACAGGCATTCTTCCCGCATGGCCGTGAAAATTCCATCGGCACATATTCCGGTTCCTGCATCTGCCCGGTCATACAGCACACTACCGGAACCTCTTTTCGATAATCGATTCCCGCAATCAGAAGGTCTCCTTCCTTTGTCAGTTTCATGCGGATTCCTCCTCTCATCTCTTCCGGAACTGCTCTGCCACCATTTCCGACAGAGCATCATATTCCCGCATCATCCGTTTCAGCGGACGCTCCTGCCGGTAGTCCAGACTCTTCTGCATTCTGCACAGACGCTCGTACCTGCCGACGCCCTCCGGATGTTCTTCCCGGTTTTCAAATGTTCTGCAGGCAGTGGACACTTCCGTTCCGTCCGGTTTTTCTTCTGTAAAAAACCAGGTCAGCCGCTCTCCGTAGAACAGAATAAATGCCCTTGTAAAGACACCTCCGCATACCGGATACAGCTGCTCCGTCATATAATCAAAATTTTTCTTTCCATGGTATTCCAGCACATAATGGAGCACTACCCTGTGCTCTGGGTTGCAGCGATACTCGACCGTCATATAATCCTTCATGCTCAGCGGATCCTCCGCATAAGACGCAAGACTGCTCAGGAAAGAAAATCTTCTCCGTTCCAGCCATGGCTGTCCCAGCAGCCTCTTTACCAGCCGTTTCTGGCTGTCCGTCAGCAGAAGGAGGGCTGACAGCTGTTTTAAGTAAGAAAGATCCGCCACCCTTGCCAGATGATCCTCCCAGATCAGATGTGTCTCCAAACTGTCAAACAGTCCCTCCGGCACAGGCTCTTCCTTCACAAAATCAAGCCAGGATACATAATTTAAAAATGCACTGATCAGTACCGGATCACCGCCTCTGTCATCCATAGACTGGAATACCGGAAATACTTCCTCGATCCGGCTTTCCGTAAACAGCGCCTGCCCCAGCAGTTGTTCCTCCAGATGGGGAAATACCAGTTCAAACTGCTCTGCTGCTTTCCAGACTGCCAGTAGATCATCCATACTTCCTTCACAAAATTCAGCCAGCACAGACACCGTCCATTCCGTACAGATTCCCTTCCGGAACAGTTCCCTGATCCATGGCAGCAATTCCACCCGATCAGCTGTCTCCTCTTCTTTCAGCCGGAGAATCAGCTTCATCAATATGCGCGGCTCCACCGTATGACACTGCACACGACGCAGAAGATCCCATGCCTCCCGGTCTCTTGACAGCAGAATCAGGATTTCTATATACACTCCCTGTTCCTTTCCTGACAGCTTCTCTGCATCTTTTATAAAAAATGCTTCGCTCAAAGTCTCCAGTCTCCGGTGTTTCCGTTCGTACTGAAGATACTCCAGTTTCAGCTGACGTTCATAATCCATTGAAAGTTCTCCGCTGCTCAGAAGTGCCAGCGCTGTCTCTACATTTTCCCCTGAGAGACGGTGGCTTCCGTTTCCATCCAGGCGGTAAAGGTTCAGTCCAGTGTGTCCGGTAAGCTTCTGTATGCAGACCTGCAGAAATTTCGGTTCAATGAGAAGCCTCTTCAGATCGTAGCTTACAGTCTTTTCATACCGTCTTCCCTGCTCATCCAGCAGAACAATGCGGGCATTCGGTGTATAGACCGGAATCAGCGCACTCCCGCCGGACACCGGAACCGTCGTCACCTGCTTAAGCTGGCTGTAACTCACTTCCACCTGACGAATTCTCCGATCCGTACAGATCAGTTTCCGGATAAGCAGAAGGTCTGCCAGTGCATACAGGCTTTCCTGATCCAGTGTATCCGTCAGAAGACATCTTCCGTAAAGCCATGCCAGCTGTTCATTGATTCTTCTCCCCTTCAGCTGCTCAAGCAGGTACTCCTGCAGTTTCCGTCCCAGTTTCTCCGTCTCCGGATCCTCCAGTCCTCCGTAACGGACCAGATTACAATAGAAAGCCGTCTTCTGTTTTCCGGTCAGCGTATTATGATAATCAAAATACAGAATTACCTGCCGGGGCAGAAGCCTGTTATAGTCATCCGGAAGCGCATACATAAAATATTCATAGAGATTCGTGATCCTTGCATCCAGTTCCACACCCTTCTGATACCAGACAAACGCCTCCTGGTCCGTCCGCTGTCCACGGATATAAGCTGCGCACACAGCTCCGACCGTCTCCCTGCACGGAACAGTCTGATAGCAGGCTTTCAGAAGTTTCATCGACAGAAGTGACCATCGCCTGACACTTCCCGCCTGTCCGGCTGCCATCAGTGCCATCTCCGGCGTCAGGAACCCATGCGCGGATGCCCATGCAAAAATCTGCAGTGCAAAGGGATCCAGTGTACTAAACAGTGCCGGATCTTTCTTCAACAGTTCAAAGCCTGCCTGATAGATCAGTCTGTTTCTGGCCCCCGCCCTGAACTGCCTCTCCAAAAGCTTATAGCTCATTCTTGTATTTTCCATGAGCCTGTGATCCATTTTCATGAGAAGCAGTACCAGATGCCAGTTATCCGGCTGCTTCTGATACAGCTTCTGCACCTGCGGAAGAGACGGAAATTCCTCTTCGCCGTTCTGTTTCCACAGGTCCTTCACATACAGAAAAAACGCACGCACAGTTGAATCACGCAGCTGAAAGAAACGGGTCTTCTCATATTTTCGCAGAAGCCATCCTGCTTCTTCTCTCCGGTCTTCCCTTAACATGACCCACGCGTCCAGCACCGGTCCAAAGGAAAGATCAGGACTTAATGCCGCCAGACGCCCTGTCAGTGCCCTATACTGCTCTGTTGCCCGTTTTTCACTGATCGCTCCCCTCCGTTCCTGTTCAAGCAGTTGAAAGAGCTCTGCTGTCTGTTTTTCCAGCTCCCGTTTTGTCTTCCATTCTTCCCGTCTGCCGCCTCCCATCCTGCAAGGCTGATCAACTGCCTGTCCGGAAGGCTCCTCTTTCGGCAGAGGAATCTCCTCTTCTTCCCGGACCTCCGGTACGACATACTCCGCTTTTACCGGAATATGGTATTCCCCGGCATTGGAGACTAGCAGAATCTCTGCCTCACAGTTCTCCCCCGGAATGAGATTATCTGGATGATATTCATATTCTATCCGGGATGCTCTTCCAAAAAATGCCGTCTTCTGAAACCGAAGTCCCGGCAGTTCCGTATAAAGAACTCCTTTCACCCTCCGCTCATCCAGCGAGTTGATGATAAAACTTCCCTTTACCGTTCTTCCCTCTTCCGATCTCAGATACAGCGCTTCCGGCTCTGTCCGAAGTCTAACCTGTTCATAGGTAAATATTCCGTTGGAAAAATCAATGATTTTCTCTTTCATGTGAACCCCGTTGCATTTTCTGCGTTTTTGTATATAATTTGTAATATCGTTATTATATCACTCTTGTTTTGCTCTACGCAACCGCAGGACAGAAGACCGAGGTAGAAAATGAATACAGATACACAACAGAAAATAGAAGGCAAAGAACATTTTCACGGCAGTGACCTGGAAAAAATTGAAAAATACTTTGGCATTCCGAAAGAGCAGATCACCGGCTTCGGTGCCAATGTAAATCCACTTGGTATTTCCGATAAAATGCGGAAAGGATTAAAAGAACACATTGATGTGGTCACCACCTACCCTGACCCGGAATACACAGAGCTTCGAAAGCACATCTCTGATTACACCGGATGCCGGCCGGAAGAAGTACTGGTCGGAAACGGATGTACAGAACTGATCTCCCTCTTCATCCAGATCAACCATCCGAAGAAAGCTCTGATCGTCTCTCCCACCTATTCCGAATATGAGCGGGAGGTCCGTTTAAATGGCGGAGAAGTTGATTATTATGCTTTGCAGGAATCCAATGATTTTCAGCTGGATGTGAAAGATTTCTGCAATACGCTGGAACGGGAGGGCGCAGATCTCTGCGTCATCTGCAATCCGAACAATCCCACTTCCACAGCGACAGCTCCCTCCGAAATGCGGAAAATTCTGTCCCGCTGCCGGGAACTTGGTATCTTCGTCATGATTGACGAGACCTATGCGGAATTTGCTCCGGTCAGCACTAGTATCAGTTCCGTCGGACTGCTCTCTGAATTTGAAAACTTTACCATTATGAGAGGCATCTCCAAATTTTTCGCCGCTCCCGGACTGCGTCTTGGCTATGCCATGACTTCCAATCTCACTCTTCTTCAGAAGATTCAGGAAGATAAAAATCCGTGGACCATCAACAGTCTGGCAGAAGTCGCCGGTGCCTATATGTTCCATGATCAGGAATACATCAACCGGACCAGAGATCTCATCTCCTCCGAGCGAAAACGGATCTATGAAGAGCTGAAGACATGGAAACACGTAAAAGTCTATGAACCACATGCGAACTTCATCCTGGTACGGATCCTGAAAGAAGGCGTTACTTCCTACGATGTCTTCGTCCACTGCATCAAACGGGGACTGATGCTCCGTGACTGCTCCACCTTCCCTGGATTGGAAGATGAGACCTTCTTCCGCTTCTGCTTTATGATGCCGGAAAAAAATACAGAACTTCTCGAATGTCTACGGGAAATTCTGGAGTAACTGAACAAAGAAGAGCCGGTCCCCTGGATGTTTTTCCATCCGGAACCGGCTCTTCTTTTATTCTCCATCTCCAAAGTAAGATTCATATACCTTGAAGAATGTATTCGTCTTCACATCTTCATAATCTGTCAGATCGGTCTTTTCCCACAGTCTCTCCTGATATTCGGAAATCGTATCTGCCATCAGTTCATCGTAGATAGCCTGAAACCGGGTCTGCTTCTCCTGACGCGCCACTTTTTCTTTATTGGCTTCCGATTCATCCGGAAGATAAGTATTCAGGCATTTTAGAATATAATACCCGCCATCCGCAGCAAAGACATCACTGATCTCCTCATTATCAAGATCAAATGCCACATCTTCATACTCCTGACTCTTCTCTCCTCTTGCCACATTTACCGTCACTTTGGAAGCTTTGGAATAATTGGCTGCCAGCGTCTCAAAATCTTCTCCATTGTCCAGACGGGACTTTAATTCCTGTGCCAGCGTCTCTTCCTCCACAAAGATCTGATCCAGCTCAATGATTCTCGCTTCGTCATCACTGACTTCCACCGCCACGTCCTCCGTAATCCGGTTATAAGCTTCCTGCGCCAGACAATAATCTTCATACATCTTCTGAATGGATGCTTCATCCACTCCCAGCTTCTTTACTTCTGTCTCATCCAGCGAAGCAAAATATTCCGCTGCCGCCCGCTGTGCTTTCTGCTGATCCTCCTCCGGAAGGGTGATCTCCCGCTGCTCCGCCAGATAGACCATGCTCTTCATCTGTCCCAGCTGAGACAATACCTGTGATTTCAGATACTCGCCAAGTGTGGTATCTCCGAAATCATGCTCCCACATTTCAATTCCATAGATATTTTCATACTGATTCTTCTGATTATTCAGATAGACCAGCGCCTCTGGCATCATACAGGATACATCCCCGATCCGAAACAGCTCGTTGGATGCCAGCCCTGTGGTCACGACTACTTTTGTATTTTTACATCCGGTCAATGTCCCTGCTGCCAGTATGACAGTCAGACACAGTGCCATCAGACGATTTTTCTGAGTTTTCATATCTTCCAATTCTCCCATCAGTTACTATCTTTATAGTGTAATCGAATTCGCTGCAAAGCTCAATGAATATTTTCTTAAATTTTAATGATTTCCTACTTTCCAGCTGCCATTGTTTGAGATACAATATACACAAATGGGAGTTAGCAGAAAGGAGCATTTACATGAAGAAATTTTGGAAAACCGTCGCATTTCTCGGAACTGCGGCTTTAGCTGTAACTGGAGGCATCTGCCTGATCCGCAAATTCTTCAATCCGGATGAGGAACTGGAAGATTTCGATGACGACGATCTCTTCGAGGAAGATGAGGACGATACTGATGAGGTAGAAGCTTTCGATAATGACGCGGAAATCTTTGAAGACGAAGCAAAAGAAGCGCCTGCTGAGGAAAAATCCGAGGCTGAGCCTGTTGAAAAAGAGGCTGAAAAAGAAACCGAAGAAGAAGCAACTGAAGAATAGGATTTCTATGATATGAACCCCCGGCATGGTACTCCATGCCGGGGGTTTTACGATATCTTTATTTATTCTGCTTTCGGCAATTTGAAAGAACTCTTCAGAGATACAATCCGGTTAAATACCAGTGCGTCTTCTTTGGAATCTTTCGCATCTACACAGAAGAAACCATTTCTTACAAACTGGAAGCTGTCGTATGCTTTCACATCCTTCAGAGCTGGCTCCAATTTTGCCTGTACAACGGTCAGCGAATTCGGATTGATGTTCATGGAGCCATCCTCGTTGTAAACACCCTTCTCCTCATCAATCAGATTCTCATAAAGACGTACCTCTGCATCCACGGCATAAGGTGCCGGAACCCAGTGAATCGTTCCTTTGACCTTTCTTCCGGTAAATCCGCTTCCTGCCTTGGTCTCCGGATCATAGGTACAGTGAACAACCGTTACGTTACCATTCTCATCCTTCTCAAAGCTTACGCATTTTACAAAATATGCATGCATCAGGCGCACTTCATTCCCCGGGAACAGACGGAAGTATTTTTTCGGCGGTTCCTCCATGAAGTCATCTCTTTCAATATAAAGCTCCTTACAGAACGGAATCTTTCTGGAACCCAGTTCCTCGTTTTCCAGATTATTAGCTGCATCCAGATACTCAACCTCTCCTTCCGGATAGTTGTCGATGACCAGTTTGATCGGATCAAGGACTGCCATCATACGGGATCTCTTCATCTTCAGATCCTCACGGATGCAATACTCCAGCATTGCGTAGTCTACGGAACTCTGTCCTTTCGCTACACCGCAAAGCTCTACGAATTTCTGGATAGATTCCGGTGTAAATCCACGGCGGCGAAGAGCTGCGATGGATACCAGACGCGGGTCATCCCATCCGTCTACTACGCCTTCCTCTACCAGCTTCTTAATGTAACGCTTACCGGTTACCACATTGGTCAGGTACAGCTTTGCAAACTCAATCTGACGCGGCGGCTGCGGATACTCCAGTTCTCTTACAACCCAGTCGTATAACGGTCTGTGATCCTCAAACTCCAACGTACAGATGGAATGAGTAATTCCCTCAATGGCATCCTCAATCGGATGAGCAAAATCGTACATCGGATAAATACACCATGCATCTCCGGTATTGTGATGAGTCATATGTGCCACACGATAAATAACCGGATCTCTCATATTCATATTGGAAGAAGCCATATCGATCTTTGCACGGAGTACTTTCTCTCCATCTGCAAATTTTCCGTTCTTCATGTCCTCAAACAGCTGCAGGTTCTCCTCTACGCTGCGGTCACGGTAAGGGCTGTTCTTACCCGGCTCAGTCAGGGTTCCACGATACTCTCTGATCTGCTCGGCAGAAAGGTCGCACACATAAGCCTTTCCTTTCTTAATGAGCTTCACAGCGGCCTCATACATCTGCTGGAAATAATTAGAAGCAAAGAACAGTCTGTCATCCCATTCTGCCCCCAGCCATTTTACATCGGCTTTGATGGCCTCTACGAACTCTGTCTTCTCTTTGGTCGGGTTCGTATCATCAAAACGCAGGTTGAACTTTCCGCCATATTTTTTTGCCAGTCCGTAATTCAGCAGAATGGACTTGGCATGTCCAATGTGCAGATATCCGTTGGGCTCCGGCGGAAAACGGGTATGCACGGTATCATAAACGCCTTCTGCAAGGTCTTTGTCAATCTCTGTCTCTATAAAATTCTTGGAAACGACTTCATTCTCCATCACTTGTTCCTCCTCGGGTTTAAAACTGTTTTTTATCATAGCATAAGCTATTCCCAACATGCAAGTAGCAGATACAAAAAAAGCGGAAATTCTGTTGAATTTCCGCTCTCAAAGCTGCTGACGGGAATCGGACCCGACAATGCGGAAATTTGCTTATATTGTAAATTCCATCTTTTTTCATATTCTATTGATATTACAACAAAAACTCGACATTTGCAAATAAGAACATAAGTTCTGCAATGTCACATTTCGAGTTGCTATGCAACACGAAATGCAACACGATTTCTTCATATTTAATAGATATTCATGCACTTCATATGCTACAATATTTATACCATATAAAAGGAGGCTTCTAATATGAAATGTTCTGAATTAAATACTTTCACATGTGATGAAATAAGCTCTCTCACCTGTGACCAGATTGATTCCGACAAGCAAGAATTACTCTTACAAATAGCAACCGGAAAAATCACTGTTTCCGAAGAAATCTGGGAGAAAATCAAAACTTTATGCGAAAATTCTATAAGGTTGTATAATGCTACTGTACCGGAATCTAAAAGAATTCCTGTAGAAAATAACGCCGAATCAGATTTTACAAAGAAAATTGAACTAATCCTTAGATCAATTGAAATCCTGATTGGATTCGTATTTGGCCAGTCCGTTAATATTACTAATTATAATGTCGAAAACAATATTTATTTAGAAACTCCTGCTCCTATCGACGAGAAAACTCGAGATACACTAAGCCATAATATAGATGAAATTCTGGATATGTTAGAAGAACACAAAGAAGTTCTGTAACTTTTTAAGTAAAAGGCTGACACCTATCATAACTCAATGTCAGCCTTTTCATTTTAATACGGATTCTTCGCTTTGCTCAAATATGAGAACCAGGCTCTGCGATCCGAATTCGTCATATTTTGAGAATTCAGGTAATTTATAACCTCTTTCTTTTTCAGACTTCCGTTTCCATCCAGATCGGCTTCCTTCTTATACAAATAATACTGGGCAAGTCCGTCTGATCCCAGATTTTCATAGATTTGCTGATATTTCCTATTTGTTGAACTCATCTCTTTTTGAGTAGTGTTCCACTCAGCATATGCATTCAAAAAATTATCCATTTTCGAATCAAAATCATATCTGGAGGCAATATCCATTGATCTATAAGCATCCGAACCCGACAATCCCATCTCATATTCTACCGAAATTCTGTCTTTAGACTGAGAGATTTTTTCATTTGTTTTGGTGTATGGATTGTTTCTCGCTGTTGTTCCCGGATTCAAATATGAATATAACTCCCTCTTCTCTTTTCTGCTCAAATCGCTCTGGTTTAAAGCGGTCTGCAAATTCTCAGATTTTGATGCATCATCGGTTTTCTCAACTTTCTTGTACATATAATACAGCGCCATAACGTCCGGCCCTGCTTCTGTATAGATCTTATACAATTTCTGATTCGTCGAGCTCATTTCCTTGCCGACTGTCTCCTGTAATGCAATCGCTTTGGCCAGTCCATACATTGCGTTGACCGCCTCTGCCTTATCCTCATCCGGAAGAGAATCGTAACTTTCCGTTTGAGTGATGTTATTGATAAAATCATATGCATTCTGACCAGCAATCGTCTGTGCCTTTTCGTACTGCTCTGCCGTAAGTCTCTGCCCGTCGTAAGATCTGCTGATTTTGGACGGAAGAACACTTGCGTCTCCAGTTGCATCGTACAGCTCCTGCATTTTTTCATCTGCTGGAGTGGTATTTTTCTGCGAATAATATCCAGGTGACACAAACTGGTATAAAGCATTGGTCAAAGTGTTCCCGCCCTGGAAGTTTTCCTGGGTCCTGCCCCATGCATCCACATAAGCCGGACGGTCCTGTGAAAGGAACGGAATCTTTCCTCTTACCTTATTTGCATTATACTCAATCTGACCAGCAAGACCGGTATCATCCGTGAGAGACGATCTTCTGGTATTGTCAATGGTCCGTGCCGCTTTTCCAAGTGCTGTCGGAACGCCCTGCTGCGCATACCCCATCAGCATGTTGGCACCCATTGTCTGTAAGGTCTCCCCGTCCTCGGCATACTGTACCGCATCCAGCGCATTGCTTACACCTGTCATAAATGATGTCTCAATAATGGGATCTGCAATACCGCCAAGCGCGTTCAGTAGATCTGATGAATCGGATCCATTGGAAAAAGCCTTTTGCAGTTCCGCACCGACTAGCACCGGTAAAATGGAGGGTGCCATCCAGTCTAATGTATAACTCTTACCTCCGATCTGGAGAGCATAATTCTGCGCTCCCTGCAGTTCGTCAAAGGAATCCTGATCGGCATCTCCCGTACCATTCCCCCTGAGCAGGCCGGTAGAGCTCAAATAAGCGCCAAGCGACAGCAGACCGGTTCCGGTAAGACCCTTTGCCATCTGCTCAATAACCTCTGATGCACTCTTTGAACCGTTTTTCAATGATTTTGCAGCGCTCGCAATTCCCTTTACGATGCCAACCGGTGAATATTCAATGCCTTGTTTCAGAATATTAACAGGAGTCTTTTTAAATGGCATCACACTTTCAATAGCTGCGTGCGCAAATTCTCCGGCCAAACTTCCGCTGTCCTTCAAATTCTGGCTGAACTCTGTCAGATTCTGCGCAAGTTTGCTTGTCTCATGGAACGTGGCTTCCTGTGCCTGGTTAATTGCATAAGCTCTCGCCCTATTCAAGAGTGCTTTGCTTGCATCATCCGTCGCGGAGAAAATTCCGCTGTCCGCACCATTGGCTTTCAGATAACTTGCCAAGCTCTGCCGGTACTTTTTCTTCAGTCCGAACCAGTCTTCTTTCTCCAGAAGATCGCTGTTTGCATCAAGTAATTTCTGGAATTTTGAACCCACTTTGCCTCTAAACGCTTTTGACTGTGATTCAATGCCTGCAGTGACGCCATACTTGCTGCCGGATAACTGCCGGTATACACCCTCTACTGCATCGTTAGATGCTGCATCGAGAAGTGCTTTGTCACTCTGGCTAAGCGGATTCAGGATAGACTTTGTTCTACTGATTCCGTTCGGAGACGCCGCATCAACCGCTGACTCCATCACTGCCCCCAACGTATCTTTTACGTTCGTGACCGCATTCATGGCAGTGTTTCCGAGTACGTTACGAATATGGGTAGTCGGTGAGGATAACATAGAAAAATATCTCCATGCATCCCACTTATCGCTCCAATCAGATGTAGTTACCTCATTGGCCAGTAGCGCATACGCTTTGTTCTCCATCTCAACACGAGCTCTGCTGTTTTCCCCGTATTTGGCTGCCTCCGCAAAGATATTCTGCACCTGCTCAATAGTTTCATCAGAAATCCCATACTGTCCAATTGCCATGAAGCTTTCCACGGACTTTTCAATATCCTTCGCCGTGGAACCTTTCATAAGCATTTCAGAAATTTTCTCAATCGTATCATCGTCAATCTGATTTGCAATCCGGTTATCAGAAATAATATTTCTTACCGCCTTTTCGATTTCTTCGATTCCAATTGGATTCATTGGATCCAGTTTGCGACTCTCCATAAGATAGTCTACTTCTTTGACGATATTATCAGCAAATTCTCTTGCCTCCTGCGCATCGTACACATATGTTTTCTCCCAACGGGACACCTGCTTATCAATAAGATTCTGTGCTTTTACAAGGCTTCCTTCTGCCGTGCGAGAATATTTTGCATAAGCCTGCAGACCTTTTCCTTTTTCACTTCCCTGCTCAACTACCTTTCGCATCCAGGCACGGGCATCATCGAAATTTCCAGACTCCGCAGCGGCTTTCAATTTGTCTTCCAGAATAATCATTCCTTCATCCACATCACGGCTTCCGTTGGTCCATACCTGTGAAGATAATCTCTGCAATTCTCCAGCATAGTCCTTATCCAGTGCGTCTGCTGCCTGCTGAATACTTTCTTTTTCAGTCATTGGTTTAATGTCATAATATCCATCTTTAATGCCGGCTTCCAGATCATCCATTGCACCCTCAACGCTTTTTACCAGTTCGGAATTCCGCAAAGTGTTTGTTGCGGTCCGGCTAGGATATGTTCCATCCGGATTAACCTGTCTAGTAGAACTTTTCTGCGTATCTCCCAGCATCGGAATAGACGTCGATTCAGTTCCAGGTGTTGTCCACGGAAGATCTCCTTCCATTTCCATGCGGCTTGTTCCGGAAGTGTTGACATTTGATCCCAGCATAGGTATATTAGAAGTAGCAGCAGCTTCCGCTTCGATTTTGGACGTAGGCAAGGGGGACTTTAAGTCAGCATTTGTCGCCGGATGGGCTGCTATTTTTGTGCTTTCAACCACAGGTTTTGTCGTTGTGTACGCACTTACAATAACATTCTTTTTAGATTTAGCATCTGTAGCAGCTTCAACCACATAATATGTACCATCAATTTTTTTCTGGAATACAACTGTCGGCGCCTTTTTCCCTTCTTGCGTTCTTATTTTCGTTGTATTTTTCCCAGCCTCTACTTCATCATAGTTGTCCAAAATATATTGAATTCTAGATAAAGTCAGATCATCTGCCATGCTTTTGTCCGCAGATCCATTTACTCCATGCCTCTTATCAATATGCGTAATGGTATCCTTATCCATGACTACTCTATTGCCAGACGCATCAATGCCGGTAATTCTTTTAATATCATCGGCCGCACGATCTGACACAGGCTGTAAATCATAAAACTTTGTTTTACTATTACCTGCTCTGACTTCGTCCACATAATCCAGAATATCCTGATCCGCTGATTGAAGGTACTCTCTCATCCGGCTAATCTCTTCCGGCGTATGTGTTTCTGCAACATTTCCCTCAAAAAATGCTTTTTCTACAGGGTCAGTAATTCTTTTTCCAGAAGATGCATCTTTTGAAATCTTGCTTGCGATCCTCTCCTCTTCCGTCATTCCAAGCCATTCCTGTACCTGCCTGCGCTGTTCCGCTTTTGTTCCTTCCAGTACAACGCCGGACTGCTGCTGAAATTCTCTCTTTGCTTTGGAATCAGTCAGAATCTTTTCGATCTGACTTGCGGACTGCGGCTGTGAAAAATCATACTGCAATTCTGAAATCTGATTTGCCACTGAATCACCCTGTTTTAATCCGTCAGCAGCCGTTTCCACGCCATTTTCGATACTTCTGGCAGAACTGCTCATATCAGCAATTTCACGTCCGGTATTAGCCACGTCATCAGTAGAAGACTTAAACATATTTTTCGCTGCTTTCCCTGCTCCGCTCACCAGATACGGGATAGCTTCACCGGCAACATTCATTCCCAGATTGTAACCGGTTCTCTGAACTGCCTTTTTCGCAAGATCTCCCGCATCGTCTCCATTGGATTTACTGTCCATCAAATAAGGAATTGTGTCAAAGGCTGTATCTAACGTAAGGTCACTTAATATATTGGCCGTAGAATCACCTACAAGTTTAGGAATCTGGTTTCCGGCAACCTCTGCTGCAACCGCATTTCCCCCTGCACTTAAAAATGGGATAGATGCAACCGCACCAGAAACAGCATCTTTTGCTTTCTGTACTGCCGGAATGCCAGACATAATCGCATTCGCATTCTGGTATTTTGCCATCTCGCCAACCATGTTACCTGCTCCGGTTGCAAATGGATTCTGTGTTTTTGCATTCTGAATAGTTTCCTGTAAATTCTCATACTGATCTGGGTTTGCCTTTTTAGCAAACGCCTTCACTCCCGGAAGATTTTCCGCAGAAGACATGAGTCCTGCAGCAAAGGACGCTACTGCATTGGTTTTGTTTTTCAACGCAATCATTTTGGCATATTCAGAATTTTTATCTGTAGAATCTTTCACCTGCTGGGCCTGTGTGATTTCTCCGGACAATATCTTCTGGTTATAGTCTTTGAGCCATTCGGAACTATATTTCTGCAACTGCTTTTTCTCTGCAGAAGTCATTTTATAATTACTGGACAGCGCTTTTTTTACCAAAGCTTCTGTATCCGCGGATCCTCTTTTCAAATTTTCTAGTTTTGGAATCTGGACTTCTGCAGTCTTTTTCGTCTGCTGTTTTGCTGCATAAGAAACAGGACTCTGTCCAGACTCTCCGGTAAGATATGGAATCTGCCCGGCTGACGATTTCTTTTCGCTTTTCTTTAACTGCGGAATTTTCTGAACAGTCTCACGTTTGCTCTTATAAGAAGGAGTATACTGCTGGGAACTCTGTGCCGCATTCGCGTTGGTGACTGCCCTCCGCTGTGCTTTTCTTGCATTGTTATGCTCTTCAATGACCTGTGCCCCTGTTTTGCCCGAACTTAATATAGCATTCACATCATCAGCTGTGTACGCCTTTCTTTTGGTCTGCACCTTCTTTTCAAGAATCTTATTTACATCTTTCGCGGTATACGGCATAGTTATCCCCTTTCATTAAAGCTGATTCAGAATATAAGCAATAGCATCAGCATTTTTCACACCATTCTGATTAAGCAACGTTGCGATCTGCTCATCTGTATATCCCGGATTGTTTTTTCTCACCTTTTTAGCCCATCCAAGATAGTTGCTGTACTTGCTATAGTCCTGATCTAACGCTGATTCCGTATTTGCTTTTACGACATCATTAGTTGCTTTTGCTTCCTGAGCAGGAGCATACGCAGACTGGTTAGCAAGCAACTTCTGCATCTGTGATGCATATGCTTCTGTAAGTGTTGGAATGTTCTTATACATATCGCTGTATGAATTTGCTACCAAATTTGCCAGATCACTTCTTAACTGAATCTCTTGAGCAGCTTTTGCAGCTGCATCTTCCGCCAACTGAGAATTGTACTGCTGCTCAGCTGATGCAAGATTATTCTGATAAGTATTTTCCAGATCAGTCAAATTATTTGATCTGGTCTGCTCAATATTGTTTCTGGAATTTCCGTAGTTATTGTACAGACCTGCAGACGTCGTTTCTGATAATCCACCGGAGATACCCTGGGCGGCCATATTCTGAGCAAGATTTTTCTGTGATAGCATACGATTTACATATGCTTCCTTCAATGCTTTATCGCTCTGAGCATTTATGTTTCCTTTTGATGTATTATACGCATTTCCCAGTGTGCCTTTGGTCGAATCAAGATTCTGTTTGAGCAAGTTTGTTTTCTGATCGTATGCCTGCTGTAGCGCTGACATATTGCTGTCATATGACCGCTGCGCAATTCTTTCCTGCTGCTGCCGGAGACGTTCTGCCTCAGCTTCTGCTGCAGCCTGTGCTTCTGCTGCAGCCTGCGCTTGACTGTACGAACTCGCGCCACTGTTTACATTGGTTGATGCAGTTGACTTTTTCTTTGTTGTTGATGCAGTTGACGTCTTTTTGCTATTCGATGATGATAAACCATACTTTCTGTTCAGCGCTTCGCCCCTTGCCATTGCTGTTTTTAACTGTTTGGAAGTTAAATTTAATGCCATAATGCCCTCCATATACAAGAAAAACGGGGACTTATAAAAATCCCCGTTAAAAATTATTTATAAAGCAACTCAGTGATAGTCTTCGGACCTGCAATATAATCTTTTGTAAGTCCGCGCAGTTCCTGCAGGAGCCCTACAGCCAGCCGAACGTCATTGCCGTATTTGCCATCCGGAAGACGTCCTTCTGTCAGAGTATGTCCAAGCAGAACTTTGATGCTGTCTCCGATAACCGTATCAAGGCGCATTTCCAGCCACTTAACAACCTCTCCCTCGCTTCCTACGGTATATCTTCCCTTCTTCTGGTCAAATGCCCCAGATTTCATCAGAGATTTCTGAATCGCAGAATCCGTCAGTTTTCCCTTCTTCTGGTCAACTTTCAATGGATTACCGTTCTTGTCCCGGATTCCGTCCGCGTTGAGTGCTTCCTGCAGGCTTCCCAGAGCTTCTTCATCAATCTCCCGTTTTCCGGACATATCTACAGTGCCATACCACTGGTCCATATCGACGTTACCTGCAATTCCGGTAACCCGTCCTTTTGAGCTGTACTGCCATGCACTCTCTCCTCTGTTCGGCTTTAAGCTCTCATTGATCTTTCCGGAATCAGTATTCGGATATCTGGCAATCCAGTACGGCACCTGCAGTGCGGCTGTATCCAGCATATTCTTGTGCCAGTCCAAATTACAATAGATACCGCAAACATACCCTGCTGCCTGAATCGTCTGAATCCACGCTTTTGCAATTGCTGTGATTGCCTTCCGGCCAAGAGCACGCTGCTCCTTCCATTCCAGATCAAGCCATACGCCCATCTCCAGTTTTCGGCCATTAAGAATCTGCACTACTTCCATTGCTTCTTTAACAGCCGCATCCACTGTTTTGGCATAGCTGTATCTGTATACACCCCTTTTGATTCCAGCAAGGCCACATCCTGTATAATTGTGCTCGAAACTGGCATCTTTTCCCTTTCGGTTAGCCGCTCTGATAATTGCCATCTCAATGCCAGCCGCTCTCACTGCAGACCAGTCAGGCTTTCCCTGATATGCTGATACATCAATTCCTTTCATGATTCTCCTTTCTGCCATTGCGCCGGCGCAAAAGGGCAGCTGTCTGCTGCCCAATAATTACTCTTTCTTATATTTTGTTCTGTCCCAAATGTCCTTTAAGCGCTCCCAACCACCAGTGGAAACTAAATATACAATAAATGCTGCGACAAATGATGCAAAAATGTAATACCACTCAATCACGATCTTATAGTACTGGCACGCGACCGCCACAGCCGCCGGGCACAGGATCATTGACACAACCAATGCCACTACACTGGTAGGTACCAGCGTCAACCACGGCAGATCTTTGATTACCTGCGTTACGCAAGAAACCAGAAACGCTACGACACCAACCGCCATCAGCGCATAAGTTACATACTGCAGTAATAATTCCATATTCATTTACTTTTCTCCCTTCTACATCTCAAAACAGATATTTCTCCATTTTTTATATGCGTCAAAATACAACTCGTGTTTGTCTCCATTATATGTAAGCTCATAATACATACCATCAGAGACATTTGTGCTCAGCAGTGCCTTATTATTCTGTAAAGTCTTGCATGACCATACCACAAACACATCCTGAACCGTAAGCCTTTTACCATCTGTTTTATCCGCATGCTCATTAAAGTAATCGCATACCTTTTCCTTACAGATTCTCAAAAATTCTTCATTTCCCATTTTCTATTTCTCCTCATAATCCTCAATAACCAGCGGAACCCCGTACTCAATGGCGCAGGTATTTTCCACTTTACAACCTCTGTAGTTCTCCCAGTTCTTGCAGAAGAATGCCACATCTGCTGCAGCCAGCAGTTCCAGTGACTTTCCAAGATAGTACAGACCTTTAGTTTTTACCTCTGGCGCTCCCTGGAAGAAAGAGTCAATCAGCTCCACCTTTTCTCCCAGCTGCTCCTCTGCTTTCTCAATAGCTCTCTGGCGTTCTGCCAGAATCTCCTCGTCTGTTTTACCTTTCATCGGCTGTGAAATAAATAATTTTTTCATGATTCTCCTCCTATTCTGCGAAGACCCAGTCTTCTGCAAGCATGTCTGCCTGGGATGCCAGCCATCCCATCTGCACTCCAGATGTACCAACAAATGCAATTGCTTTGTTGCCAATCGCATCATGCTTACAATTTACAATTTCACCATCAGCCGACACATAGGAAATTCTCGTTGCCAGCTGGATGTACTGTTTCTTTCCGTTCCATCCCTTACGTGCAACTTTCATTCCACGTTTTAGGTATTTGATTGCTTCCCCAAAGGAGAATGTAGCCTCTCCGCCAAGAATCGGACAGTTCTGACCATCTGCAACAACCCATTCATCAGAAAGAATATTCGTAAGAGTGTATTCCACATTCTGTGTCTCTCTTATATCCAGACAGTCACCGTCTTTCGTGTACATGAGAATTGTCTGAGATTCTTCATCCCACCACCAATATCCTCCCCATGACGGGAGTTTTACTCCTCTTCCTTCTTTCATCGTTTTGAATGCTTCTGAAAATTTCATTATGTTCGCCTCCTATACAATTGCATGGATTGCCTGCTCATTCAGGAAATCTTTCTGCTCATGCTTGATTTTCTGTGCATATTCCAATGCTGCATGCATATCTCCATTACAGTGAGCATCCGGGATTCTGGCCACCGCTTTTGCTGTTGCCTCTCCCAGCGCAATACTGGCATTGATTCCTTTGACCAGATACAGTTCCTGCTGTTCTCTAGCCTGTTCTTTCTCATCCATTCTTCTTTCCATGCGTTTAAGCATACTTCCCACTATTCCTCCTATGATGGTAGATGGAATTCCGGCTGCAAGAAGGATTGTCCAGATCTGTGATTCCAATGTATCACCTCTTTTCATTATTTGAACGTAAAAAGCTCCCTGATCGGGAGCGGCATCTTATCGTGTGAAATTGGTCGGTGCTCTTATCATAGAGCCTCCTTTCTGGTAAATTTAATATTCTGCATTTTCTGAAAAGGATTCCATTTCTTTCACGCTCATTCCCACGATTCCGGCTGACTCGTCCGAATCTGTATGTCGAAAATAATCACCTGACTGCGGGAACATGAATCGGAACATGGCATAGTTCGCTACGTCGCAAAGATATTCCGTGTTTCCGGTTTCTTCAAATTTTGCCAAACACTTTTTAAGGCTTCCGATTGCATCCACATTCCCGGTCTTAAAATTCCGAGAGGCTTTGCCATATTTAAAATAGCTCTGCAGGACAAGACCTTTTCTTTTTTCATCAAAGGCCTGTGAATATTCTGTTTTCAATATCTGATCTGTATTGATTTCATTCACTTTAATTTTCCTTTCTTTTTCTGTGTGTTGCATACCCCGGACTGACCGGACGGGCATCTTCTGAACCTATCTAACTGAGAACTTATCTGTAATATACGTCAACCTTCACTGTATCTGCGTTATTGTATTCTGTACCATTATCAACTACTTTAAGCCATGATTTATTTAGGTAGATAATATTATTGCTATATCCTATTTGATATGAAGCATAATATTTGTCGGAATTATAATAGCCGCCATTATAGGCACCAGGAGTTTTTAGATACTGAGAAAATTTTATAGTTGTAGATGCATTTCTTTTTACAGTGATTTCTACACAGATTTCCTCTGCTGTGCTTGGAACTCTAGCACATTTGTCGCTTGGTACGGATGCAGTAACATCCACAGCACCTATGAACGATACTTTTGTCCATTCCCTTTTCTCAGTTAGTTGTGTAATATCCCCATTTAGCTGTTCGAACTCTGCCTCGATTGTGGTCGCCTTTACCTTCGTTTCATCCCATGCACCGGCCTCTTTTGCCGCAGTAAATTTATACAGCAGATCGTCTTTGATACACAGATTTCCAACTGCATATGTCTCCGTTTCATTGAATTTATCACCAGTTCTTTTTGCAGCATTTCCGAGTGCTGTGTCAATCTTCAGCATGTCACCGGAGTAATCACCTACCCACGTAGGCTGATCGTTTGCGCTGTACTGATTCAGCTGATAGTTTTCTGTTTTCGTTGAAGATGCCATATGTTACCCCTTTCAATTCGTAAGAATATTTTTTGCATACATATCGTAGTTTCGTGCTGTAATCTGGAATGCATCAAATTCTGCTGCTGTAAGTCCCAGTGCATCATATTCCCCAGCAGTCAACGGTGCAGGTCTGATCGCATCATACATATTATTGATAACCTGATCTATAGGAAGCAGCTGACCAGTTACCGGGTCTACCATATATGCAATGCTTTGTGCAATATTAACTGCCTGATTTGCGGACACAAGAGCCGCATTAGAAGCATTTACAGCAATCTCAATCTGAGACTGCGCAGAAGAAGCAATCTGTTTCGCTTCTCCAGCTACTTTGCTCGCTTCTGAAGCCAATACCGCAATAGCGGCAAGAATGCTCTGTATATTTTCTTCTGCAGTGATCCCATCCGGGACAGAGGCTCCAAGCGATACAGCAGCGGCCGCAGATTCCAGCTCACCAATGAGCGCATTTAATTTGGGGATAATGACATCCAGAGCAATCTCATCAAACTTTTTCTGCATATCTTCCGTTGATAATCCGGGTGTGTCCGGCAATCCGATTACACCTTTATTTTTTGTGTCACTGCTTAAAATTCTCGTAAAGCTCATATCATCACCCCTTATAATATCCGTTCTCAATATACTCAAAAGCTATGTCATACAAGCCAAACGGTTCATTAAGCTCGTCATTTTCAAACCGAAATCTTGCACTATCTACTTTTTTGACCTTAATTTTTGTCGGAACTGTTGCCGGTGACATATTCGTTCTGAAAGTAAGCAACGAAAAAATCACATAAGCAAAAGAAAAATATCTGGTCTTATCTTTCTCCTCTTTTACGAACGACCATATTCCTTTTTTTCGCGCATACATCTTTACGGATGTTTTTAATGCCGTAGCAAGGCGGATTGCCATGTAGCGGAAGGTTTTGTTTTTGTAAAACGATTTTCCGCAAAAATCCGGTGTTTCCCATATTGCTTTTATCGGCTCTCCATCATCGTTGTATGATGTCAGTGAAACAGGATCCTGGTAAAACTCTTTAATTTTCCCATCTGCAGTACCAAAATACAACTTTCCGTCGTATGTCCAGATGATTCTCGCAGGAATATTAGTGCGGTAGAACCCTGCATACTGTCTAGTTGCGTATGGCATGCTTTTGTCCGTCTGTAACGGCTGCAAACCGTCCAAAATGTATGCCACGCCATTAAGACACAACCAGTACATATCTTTGTAGGTGCACGCATATGCATCCTGCAAATTATTTTCTTCCAACAGTTTTCCGTTTAAGAAAAAACTTCGATTTTGGGAATATCTTTCTCCGGTCACATCCTGCGGTGTAACAGCATAAATACCTAATTTTGTCAGGAACAGAGGTTCGGTTGCAAGGTATCCGAATGACCATTTTGCCACTGCTCCGGCACCCTGCAGAGTATTCACGATCTTAAAGGCAGGTTCATCATCAACAAGCTCTCCCACCCGAAGAATGATATTCCGATCAAGTTCCATATCGTCTTTATGTGCTGCCAGTCGATCATTGATAATGGAATAACCAACAATAGCAGAGCTTCCGCTTCCGAGAACTGAATATCCAGTATCCGGGAAATATGTTGGATCGTTATACTGGCTATACCAGTCATAGTTAATGTAATTCGGATTGCCAGACAAGAAGAGCCGGTCCGAAGCTCCGCTCACGCCATATAAAATGCCGATTGTGCATTTATTGATTCTGTCCGCATATCCAGATACTGTACGGTATGCTCGGATCCGGATATTATCTTCACCGGTAACCGGGCTTACACCCGGCGCTGAATTGAAATTCACGATTCCATTTGTTCTGTCTACTGAAAAATGCGTTCCTTCAGTAAGCGTAGACCAGCTTCCAGAGCTGTTCAGCTTTTTTATAACCACTGTTGTACTGTCTAATCCACCGAATGACAAATGATATGCAGTATCATTAGCCGTACCTGCGAAAAGCTCTTCAAACGCCGCTGACAACAGGTTTAACGCCTCATACTGCGTACCTCCACCTGCAGGAGCTTTTGCAATCGTGACTGTCGGCACATACGCGGTGGATTCAGCGGTTACAACGGTTGAACCATTATAAATAAGAAGCTTTTTCCCATCAGCAATATACAATTTGTCGCCGAACTGCCAGCTCCTGCTTCTTTCATTGTTTGCAGCACTGTAAAGAACCGTGGAACCCTTATATATTTTCGTTCCGGCATGAACAATAAAACCACTGTCTCCTCTTCTGTAATGGCATCCGTTAATCTGTGCATCATAGCTCTGGATTGTATGGTACCCCATGCATTTTCTGACTTTCCCCGGCACATCCCTAATCATATTCTGCCCGTTCGGACTTTTTTCAATATCCACATTCGCCGGACTGTTCGTATAGTCCACACCGAGAAACTGATTGATCTGAACGATACTTCTGGCTGGACTGGATGGAACTGAAAAATTAACTGCCATGCTTTACCACCCACTTTCATCCATAGGTTCATAGGTACACATAGGATTATTCTGCGCTAACCGTTCATACGCAACTTCAAATTCGTTTCGAAGCGAAGTTGCAATACCGTTATCGTCTTCTTTGTACAGCTGTGATGCCATGTATAGCGGAAGAATCGCAACAATATCAGGCGGAATCTGCAGTTCGTACTCATCATCCGTATCAGATGTGATCTCTTCCGGATACGCCTTATAATACACTGTGAATACTCCCGTAAAATTCGCCGGAAGCACCAGCACATTGTTTACCTCCGTGTAATATGCCTGCGTCCTTTCCCTGCCCGCATCGTCCGTATAATAGATTTCTCCTGCAAATTCAAAGAAATCTTTTGCAATATCAGGCATCACAAATTTTCTGTACTTTCCTACTACTATTCCCATCGTAGAATCCAGATCAACAGACTTCACAATATATTTCTTGGAGGTACAGATCATCTGGAGCCCTTCATTGGCAACATATGGCATTCCCGCAAGATAATCTCTGGTAGAATCATCCGATGGAATACTCGTTCCTTCTGCCGAAAACATCTTTTGCAATGTTGCCAGCTTAATATCTTTCCATTTCATAAGACCTCCATATATGCTTAACGTCCGCGCTTCTGAACAGTTGCTTTTCTGGCCGGAGCTTTCTTTACTGCAGGTTCAGCTTTTTTCGGTGAATCAGCAGTTTCCTCTTTCTCCGGCTCTACTTTTCCACTTTCGCTTTCCAGATTTTCCACTTCCTTGTTGGTAAGTCTTCTGGAAATATAATTTTCTCCGGAAAGTGCTGTAACAACATAATGGGAGCCGCCGTCCTCAAAGACGGCTCCCACCTCCATTCCCTTCTTAATCATAACGTCTCGTATAATCCAATTATCTTAGATGGTAATTGGATTTTTCCTTTCTCCCAGCTAACACTGGGTATTTATTTCCATCTCTGTTATATTTTGAAAAGGCACTGTGGATCTGTACCTATAACTTTACAGCTTTGACTGGTATGAGGTGACTCAGACCACAGCTTTTCGTCTATTACTGTTAATCAGTTTGTTAACGCATCGACGTTTTTATTTACGTGATTACACAGCCGAATTCTCTGTGGAAGACAGCAGTGCTCAAAATATTTATCAGGAGGTATAACCTATGTCACCTTATCATGAAAGAGTAGTTCCAGCGTCAGCTCCACCGAGGATCATATGTCTCCAGTTGTTAAATCCGCAAGACATACGCGCACGTCCATTCCACAGAAGGTTTCTTGTATGGTCGTCAACCCAGTTGCGAACATCCAAAACAGTTCTGTCAAACAGCACGGTGCCTCGCAGCTCCTTATTTGCCTCGGAAGACATGATGATATACGGATTCTTTCCATCCGCTGCCTGCCATGTCGGAAGTACAATCAGTTTCCATAATCCCTTCTGCGTGTTGACGTCGTTGTTGTTGCTTCCGACAATCAGATCAGAACGAATAATTCTGGAAATCGTATCCTCCAGCTCATAGCAGTTGCCAGGGATAATAATTGTATCGAAAGTATATCCCTGCACGATACCGGAATCATTTTTAAAGTTTCTTCCGATATTTGCCAGTCTACGAAGCATTGCAGAATCACTGCCGAAAGCATTGGTAAATACATTGGACTGAGCAGCAACCCCCGCCTTCACGCCCTTATGAGCAGTAGAGAAAAGCGCTTCACCATCACCCGTAGTCTTATCCAGCTTTCTGGTACCCATAGAAAACTCCTTACCCTCGGTTGCAATTGCTTTGGTAACAAGCTCTGCCCGGGTACGCTTGTATCCGAGAACCAGATTTCGTCCCATTGTCTTCATGATATTGATGTCGCCATCTTCCTTCATCTGCTGCGTGCAGGCGATCTCCTTCATAAACTGCTTATGAACAATCAGTTTCGGGAAAGTCTCCTGGATCTCGTCTGCCTCCGGCGCATCTCCTTCATCAACAATTTCAAAAGATCCAATTGAAGTCAGGCCGGTTGCTTTTTCGGCATATTTCTTGGATGTTTCCACGTTTGCCACATCGGACACCAACTTGTCATACTCCGTTTTTTCTGTATCGGTGTCCTGCATGATAGATTTTACTACCTGACCTTCCACCTTCCAAAAATCATCATTCAGTCCACTATTCTGTGAAAAAATAATTGCCATAAATTTATCCCTCCTTAAAACATTACAGTTACCTTGGTACCTACAGCGCCTGTACCATGTTTTTTAAGAATCTGTGCGACTCCGCTCGTAGCAGTTGCCGTCACCTGCGCTCCATCGGTGTGAATGGTTACTTTAGTACCCTCTGTTACTGCCGTTGCATCGGCTGCGAAAGTGGTTTCCCACTCCATTCCAGGCGCAATCAGATAAGCCGGAAGAGGTTCCATTCCTGTTGCTGGTGCACTGTAATTTGCCACCGCAATATACTCCGGTTTTGTAGTTCCTGTAGCCTTAACCAGACCACCTCCGGACAAAATTAAAGCGTCCCCGATTTTGTACTCGGTGGACGCCGTTGTTGGTAAAGTTTTAATAACCGGAAACTCCGGTTTTGCATTTGCCTTTACAAAACTAAACATAAAATTCCTCCTTCTTTACAGAGATCTGTTATATTTTTCTCTCAATTCTTTGTAGGAAAGATCCGGATATGCCGCTTTCCAAACTTCAATTGCCTCCTGTGGAATATCCACAAGCTGTGCGGTCTGTCCATCAGCCCCTCCTCCCATCGGGGACAAATGGCTCTTTCCCTTTGCTGCGTTAATCGCCGCCTGTCTGCTGGCTGCGGCATCACGCTGCGTCAGTGTTTCAAAATTGGCAAGTCGATATGCATCCGGCAGACTTAATCCATTTCTCACATAAGAGTCAAAAGCGGCAAAAGTCGGCATTTTTGCAATATCCTCCAGAGACTTCACAGTGGGATCAAAAGCGGAAATCTGCTGAATCTGTCTGTTCAGCTCCGCTTCGCCTTCCCGGAGAGAATTTTCGTGAAGAACCTGCTGCGCCTGCTGAATAACTGGATTCTGATTGATAATCTGGTCAATCAGCGCAGGATCCACGCCTCTCTGCTCAATCTGATGGCGCGTATTCACCCTTTCCTGTGCGTCCAGAGCTTCGAAGTAATCTGCAACCGTTTTGATCGGCTGACCTGTTTCGGGGTTTGTCATACCAGCGAACCGGCTCATCACTCTGGCATTCATGGCATTCATCTGCTTTTCTGCTGTGCGCCTTGCCTGTGCATAGATCGCGTTTTCATCAACTCCCGGTTCGGCGGGTTCCGGGTCCTTTTCGCCTGTGTCTCCTTCCGGATCAACAAAATCGACTACTTCTGCTGGTTCCTCTGATACCGGGTCGGCGATGTCCGGTCCTTCTCCGCCTTCTGCATACATCTGCAAATTCATAGGAATCTTGTACATTTAATACCTCCTGGATTTTTGCGCTCTTCCTGCGAAAATATAAAAAGCCGCTTTTCGCGGCTAATTACAGAATTTGGTTTTTTACGGTTTCTACAACCTTTTCAAAGTTTTCACACTTCGGATTCCGACAGGTCATATCCTGCACATTGAAAACCTTCGTAACAGTATCTGGGCTGGTATCGCCTTCCACCTCCATGTAAGTTTTCTGGATCATCATTTCAATATCACACAACGGACACTTCATCAGTTCCACCTCCTGCATGCATATTCATCTGCTGGGCCTGCATTTCCTGTTGCCTCTGAAGGCGTTCCTGAAGGTTTGTAAGGATTTCTCCTGCGTTCGGATAGTTCGCCTTCTCCATGAATTTCCAATACAGCACAAGGCTTTCAAGATCTCCAATAGGTCCGAACGCTCCGGCCTGATATTTCACATCAGCTGCATTCCACATGGCCTCCCGATTTGTGAGAATAGTTGAAGTCGTGTCCGTTTCAAAAATGAACTCATCATTCCAATACCATTCCCCTGCATCATCCTTTTTCAGGAAGTCATACCGGTTGAAATGTGAAAAATCATAGGTGCCATCTTCCTTTTTGTAGCTGATTGGAATAGGTTCATCGGCATATGCCAGCAGAAACTGGAAAATCATTTTGTACAATGCCGCATAAGCACTGTTTTTCATGATTCGTTTGGATTCCAGACGGCCTGCTGCCTGCGTGATGGAATACTGTTTTGCAGTACCAGACGTTGCAGAGGAATCGTATTTACCCTGATATGCGTCTGTAATTCCAAGCGCTGATCTGGCCCAATCATAGTTATCTTCCAGAGCCACACGGTCTTTTGAAATGTCTCCCTGCAGGTTATACACGCCGATCAAATTGGCATCTTTCTGCTCAATTCTCACAACGTTCATTTCATTTCCGTCTTTTCTGATATCAAGCCCTCTCGGCAACGTTGCAAATGACTGCCCATTGATTAACTTTTCGTTGATTTTTGTCCCCAGCTTTTTGATGGTGTCCTGTTGGTCGATAACAACAGCTACATCGGATCCACCAAGCAGCTGTTTGTTCTTTGAAATATTTTTCCTAAGAACAAGCGGGAAGACATTCGGTTTATAGTACGGAATCTTTTCCGCAATCGTCCTTGTTTCGGTTATAGGCTGTCCAAATTCGTCGAGCAACTGATTTCCGCTCTCATCCTCCATCGGGATTTCTTCCGTTCCAGAAATGTGAGAAATAAAATCACCGTTCGTAAGTGGAATATCTGCTACAAGTTCCTCTGAATCCTCCTGAACCTCTTCAAATTTTCTGCCACCACAGACAGGGCACACATCACCCTCTTTTAATGTCCCGCACTTTTTACAGCGTTCCATTTTTCTAGCCTGATAATCGTCCATGTCAACCAGAATGTAGTCCTCAACCCATGAGAACATGCCAATTCCGCCTTTTTCGTTACGATAATAGGCAACAATCTGACTCACAATTTCAGAATTAAAGGCTGTATCATCAGATTTCCTTACTTCCGGCTGTTCTTCCGCTGCATCCTGCACATCTACGCCGTATTTGCGCTTGATGAAGGACTTTGTCTGCGTGAAAATCAAGAAAACATAGTCCATTTTTTCAAGCTCGGTCACACAAGGCTGCGGAATCACCTGTTTTGGATGCAATTCAGACACTGAAACGTCCCCAAGCGTACAATGCATACCGGCATTCGCGTCCCATTCCACATGGAAGAAATCTCCGCCCTGAATCGGCGTTGTTCTTTCCTGCAGGTCATTCAATTTCTGATACTTTGTTTTGGCGATTTCATTGCACAATGCCTGTTCAATGTTTTTGGCAAGCTCTTTATCCTCTGGATGGATAGGGCGAACCTTTGGCATAGGAATGGAATTGTCCACCTGTGACTCAATCAGCTCATAAACAATGTTTCTGACATTCGTCGCCTTCTTTTTCGGGTCCTTGTTCGTGTTTGGATTCGGCTGTACCTCCCGGATCCCGTCATAGTAGCCTTCATAGGTTGCCATATCCTGCCGTTGCTGTGCATATGCTGTTTTGGCAGTTTCAAATCTCCCCTGCCACAGCCTCAATTTTTTTGTTTTTGCTGGATTTAACATATTTTTCACCATGTTTTTCAGTCTCCCTACCATCTTTCCGGCTCTCCCCACATTTCAAGCAGCAGTTTTCTGTCTGCCGCATTCGCATTCCGATAATCTTCGTACATATCCTCGGTCCATTTCTTCTTTTTCCGGGTTCTTCCTGCTTCTGGCGGGTTCACCCAGTAAATACAGAAATACCGGAGACCATCCGGGTCATGAGTCAGATCATGCGGATCCTTTGCATACACGTTTGGCCTGCGCTTATCCCGTTGGATTTTGCTCATGCACCGGAAAAGGTTCGGGGCACAGCCTTCAAGTACCCTCAAACGCGCCTTACCGTCTGCACGCGGCCTTGTCCATTCCTTCATAGCCGCACAGCCGTCCTCAAAATCGTTGTTGCTCTTCGTAAGATCAACGCCCGCTTCGGAAAACAAAAGAGCCCGGCTTTTGCCAGACTCTTGCGACCTGTTCCACAAATCCGGTGGAGCAAGGAATAATTCAATTTTCTCACCTTCGGACATACTAATCATAATGTCCGCAGCCTCTCCGATCGTTTTGTTTGGAGAATCATACTCTCGATATACAGTCGCATTTCCTTCGGTATCAACCATAATCCAGTGTGCCGAAAACATATCAAGGCCATAGTCGATGAACACATATCTCGATACCGGCCCCGTCGGAAGATCCTGCACTTCGTGGTGCTCTTTGCTCCATTCCGGGAAATAAGAACCTCCCGGAACTGTCAGCGCCTCCTCTATGGTTGCCGGATACTCCTGCGTTATCAGCGCGCCCATTGTACGCTTTGTGTTTTCGTACCATTCCTGGTCTCGTTTCGGGTCCGCATACCACGGAATGAAGATCTTAAAAAATCCGTTGTCCGGATCTGTAAAGATTTCCTCAAACAGGCTTCCTCGATCAATGGTTGACAATCCGATCACTTTACCGCCAAATGGACGGTTGATAACCGGAAACGCCGATGTCCAAATTTCTGCAGCATATTGCTGGAACGCCCACTCGTCAAAGATGATTAAATCCGCAGTGAATGAACGCGCCGCATTCGGTGACGACGGGAACGCCATAAACGTACTGTCCGGCCCATTCGGAAATGAAATAATGACCTTCAACGTCTGCGCTTCAAACACGGGTCCAGACCATCCGTCCGGCACGCTTCCCTTTTCTGCCACCAGCTCCGGCATATGACGAAAAATAACGCCAAGTCTACGGACAAGCTCTTTTCCCTCATCCTCTGTTCGGGAAATACCGATTGCTGTACGACCCGTCCAACACCGCAACAGGTACGCCGCATAACTCATTGCCAGCCAAGAGAAACCCAACTGCCGTGCTTTCAAAATCGCATTCAGTCTGTGCGTATGAATATCCATCAACGCCTGTTTCTGCATGGGCCACAATGTAAAAGGCTGTATCAGCTCATCAGCATCCTTATCCTCAATATGACAATATGTCTCTACAAAGTACACCGGATTGCTCCGGCAATACTCGATCTCACTTTCTCTGATTTCTTCAATGTTCATGGTTTTCAAAAAATAATAAAAATTTTTTCGTAGTACCCAGGAGGTATCGCCGATGAGGGGCGACCCTGACAGGGGGGGATGGGTGCGTGCTGATGCATGGACGAGGACCGGGAGAGCTACGAAGAGCCAGAAAAAAATACAGCCCTGGTCATTGATGCGTTGATACAGATAGATGCACAGATCAGGCAAGGCTCTGCTGTGTGTCGTTACCCTGCATTCGGTGCCAGTGCATCGTATTGATACCGGCAATAGATAGCCCTATAGATACCGGAAATGTACGTAACGCGCGGACATTCGTGCCAGATCGTGCCCGCAATCATGCGTTACTGCTCATTGTTACAATCAGCATATATTTATAACGCTTTCAGTCTCTCAAACATGTCGTCAAATGTAATGTTTTGCGACGCGTTCCAATTATTCGGCATCTTCCGGCTCGTTCTCGCTGTCTGTATCGTGTCCCAGACGTGCGCCAACCTTAGCAAGGAGCGCTCTGTCTGCGTCTGTCATACCTACATCTGCCTGCACCTTGGTTGTCGGCATATCTCCGGCCGTATCCCTAACAAATGTGGCCGCTTTTACATTGCCCTGCTGCCCCTGAATCATCATCTGGGCAAGCATTACCTCATAATTGGTAGCGCCTTCCTCCAGTCCTAAGCCAGATCTAAGCCCTGCGCTTGCCTCCTTATTGAGCAGCGTTTCATAGATCTCTTTTGCTGTCTTGCGCCTCCTTCTGGCTTCTCCGGATGCGATACCGGCCTTTCTCGCCTGTTCTCGGCGCTCTTCCGGTGTCTTACGAGCGTTGAGCTCTTGCGGTGTAATCAGATTAGCATTCTGCTTTTCTCTGGTTGCTCTCCTCTCTTCTGGTGTCTTTTCCTGCTTGCCTGCCATCGTAACGCCTCCTTTCCGGGCATAAAAAAAGAGACGGTTCTATTTTTCCGTCTCTCTCCCGCCGGTCCTTCCCGGCTTTTCTTATGCTATCATAATATACTGGTTTCTGGTCTCGTTCAATACGTGTTTATACTAAAATGAGGTGATATCTACCCTTTCTACATCTTCCTGGTAGTCCGCGTCCTGTCTTTCCATCTTCTCTCTGACTGCTTCCCGTACATATTCCGCGGATGTCTTCCCGGCACTACGTGCGTATGCTTCCAAGTCTTTTATGGTTCCAAGGTCCATCATATCTTTAGGCGCTACTATTCCGGCATCCTCAAATTTTGCATCTATAGCCTGATTGATCCAAACCGTCGCAGATACTCCGGCGATCTCTGCCGCTTCCTTGATCTGATCTTTCCTGCCCTTTGGCATTGTAAAATTGATTCTATCTGTGTTTTCTTTCTGCCATGCATACTGCCTGTCGTTTCTTTTTCTTGCATCTTCTGGCATCTTCTCACCTCCTGCTGTTGAACATTGTAACATAGAAGAAAAGTAATGCGCACTATGCAACTTGCACAAAATGCGCACTATGATTTTGGTGATTGTGATTATTGACGTAGTGCGCACTACGATGCTATTATGATGGCACAACGAAACAAGAACAACCGAAACGGAGGAAACGACGGTGACGAGATATTATTTTAAAGACTGTGTAACCTGTGAAGATGTAAAGCAGATGTATAAGAAACTGGCGCGGGACCTTCACCCTGACTGCAACCCCGGCAGAGACACCACCGCAGAATTCCAGGAGATGTCCAGACAGTATGAAGAAGCCTACAACCGGCTGAAAGACATTCACCAGAACGCCAACGGCGAGACCTACCAGAAAGAAACAAAGCAGACCGCTACCGAATACGCCGACCTGATTAACCAGCTGCTCCATATTCCAGGTCTTATGATTGAGCTTTGCGGCTCCTGGCTCTGGATCACCGGCAACACAAGACCGGTAAAAGATCAGCTCAAGGCACTTGGCTTCCGATTCTCCTCTAAAAAACAGGCGTGGTACTTTCATTCCGAGCCGTACCGGAAACATGGAAAGAGTGAAAAGAGCATGGACGACATCCGGAACATGTACGGATCCGAGAAATACGCAACCAGAACAGAAGAACGTGAAAGCCTTACAGCTTAACTACATAGCCGTCCGGGAGCGGCAAATCTCCCGGAGAAAGAAGGAAACATGTTAGAAATCAGAGTAAACAAAATTGATGGGGATTATTTTTTCACCCTAATCAATGCAGACATCAAAGAAACCGCTGAATATTATTTTTCAATGCCGGACGTGGATAGCATTGACATTCTAAGCGGCGGAAATAACGAAAATGAATTTACAAAGTACACCCCACAGCACATTTATAGAGCTGACCCGGAGGAAATAAAAAAGTTTGATCTCTATCATAACATCCGGCTCATTTACAAAGTCGAATATAAATCTCCTCTTCCGAATGGGACTAATGAAATAGTAAATAGCTGTGGGCTTTGCAGAATTTAGACTTTTAATTGCCGCCCCGGAGGTAACGAGGGCAGAAAGGAATAGAACATGAAAAAGAATATCGTAACCGTAGCAATCGCAACTATCGCACTTCTGGCAGGATTCGCCGCAGGCAAGACCACCGCACAGACCCAGCAGCCGGAAATCAGAGCCATGACAGGAAACTATTATGATTACATGGTCATTGAGACCGTAGACGGTAATACCTGGCTGATGGATGAAAACGCAGAACCCTTTGAAGATGGCGAACTGGTGCAGGTGTCTTTTGATACCAAGGGTACGGAATCCGTGCTTGATGATGAAATTATTGATGTCAGATCTATTGATTCAAGATATTAAGGAGGATGTAAAAATGAAATACTATGAAATCAACGAAGAAACCGCCCGCCGGGCAAACGATGTTAATTCCATGAGGGACTACCGCCACGGCAGCGCCACGGAAGAATACCGCGCCGCCGTGGACAAGGCCGCCGCGCTGGTGCAGGCACAAAAATCCAAGATCAGCCCCTACTATCACGACAAGCTGGACGCCCTGCTTGACCGCTACTCCCGCCGCCTTGCCGACTACTACAATGCCTATTACCGCAACGAATCGGCTTGCCCCTCCATCCTTGTTTGCGGCGGCAGCAACTTCCCGGTACGCAAAAAACAAAAGCAGAACGCCCGCCGCGAATCTCTTTGGCAGGAGTACAAGGAGATTGACGCCATCCTTGACAAAATCCGCAGTATCGGAACCGGACCCGTAGATCTCGCAGACCCGAACGCAAAAGACATTCTTTCTGACCAGTTAGAGCGTGTTCAGAAGAGTTTAGAGCGTGCTAAAGCCTTAAATGCATATTGGCGTAAGCATAAAACCTTTGTTGGTTTTGAAGGACTGGCAGAAGAAACCGCGCAAAAGATGGATGCCGACTTTGCAGATCTCCAGAAGCGCGCCCCTTACATATCCAAGCCCTATCCGGATTATGAATTGACCAGCCTGCGCAGCAAGGCCAAGCGTATACAGACCCGGCTTGATGATCTGGACAAGCTCCAGCAATCTGTGCCAGATCTGGGCATGGAATTCGCAGACGGCACAATCGTCCGGAACACTACCGCGAACAGGTTGCAAATCATTTTCGACGACATCCCGACGGCAGACATCCGGCAGGCTCTTAAAAACCACGGTTTCCGCTGGTCTCCCAGGAATCAAGCATGGCAACGTCAGCTCACCAAAAATGCAGAGTATGACGCACAAAAAATTTTGAATATCTCATAGAAAAAAGGGTATCTCCCGGAATTACGGAGGATACCCTTCTCTTTTGTTAAATATCAATCATATCAATGGCCCTGTGAATCATAGCATTGACTGCTCTAATGGTCATGCCCCTATCATTCGCAATCTGGATCCTGCTTTTCCCGTCTATGTACAAGTCACACAGAATAGTTTTGTATTTACCTGTCTTGAAACGTTCCAAGGCGTTTCTGACGTTTTCCCTCGTCTCTTCGCAGGTTTTTATATCAACATCAATCTGCCGTTCTATCTGCGCGATATGCACAGCAGCGCTTTCCACCTTGCTTCCACCGGAATGATTCCCTATGCTGCCGGATCCTGCCGAGGTAGATTCTCCTACGCCCCGCCAGAACTCCAGATCATTTTTCAGTGCTGCGATCTCTCCCTTTCCTTCTACGTACTGGCAGAGAAATCGTTTTTTTGCTTCGTAGTCCATTGTATCACGCCCCTTTCATAACTCTGTCCAAAATATCTGTATACAGGTCTTTGTACACCGTTCTTTCAGTCTGCGCCTGTGCCAGTTCTTTCTTCAAGAGATCGGCGTCCTTCCTCTCCTTTTCAATAACTGCCTGCAGATATTTTTTCTGTTCATTCTCTCGGTCTGGCTCTGGAGCCTCATTTCTGGCAAGAGCATGCTTCGGATAATAACCCAGTGAATCAATGACTGCATTCATGATAGATTCATATTCAGAATCTGTCATTGAGCGGATGAAGCCTGCCACATTGTCATTGAACACATACTGAACCATTCCCGGATTCGCATATCTCTCACCTCTGCAATTTACGCTGTACGGCATTCTATCATCATTCGTCAGAATCAGAATATTTGAATACTTTTCATGAGTCTGCAATACAACTGCCTCTTTCAGATTGCCGTTTTTCGTTTCAATTTCCACGATGTCGCCTCTGTAAAATTCCATAGTTTTCTCCTCCATCTTCGTTATATGTTTCAATGCCTCATAGGCTGTAGGATCACTATAACCGGATCCGTTCTTTTTTATTTCATTTTGCACGTACGCCATACTTCCTCACTTGTTACCACTTTCAGACTGGCCTTATATATTCTGCAGGGAAATCTATCTTCTGTCTCTTCATGCGTGTAGAATTCCATATACTGCATAACACCTTCCGCAATCATACTTGCAAGCTTCTTTTTCATATAATCTTCAAAATCATCGGTTTCTGGAATACCGAGCAGCGGAACCTTTTGTTCCACCATAAATGTTTTCACGATTGCATCATGATATTCAATAACGGGTTCCTTGAAAAACTCTTCCGGAAACTGTTTCATCGTGTAATTCACAAGCATCGTTTTGATTTTTTCTTTGATTGTCATGTTCTACTCCTTAACAAAATCCATTCTTTTGGCATCTCGATGATGTAACCAGCATCAATCAGTTCCTGACGCATCACGGCAACTTTCGCATCAACCACACCGCTTTCTGATTTCTCCAGGCAATCTTTCAATGCGTCATTGATACGGGTTATTCGCTTTTTCCCAAAACCGTTGTCCATCAGGTAACTATAAGCAATCAGGCACCAGCGCATACAATACGTGCAGATCTCATCCTCCGCCTCATTCAGCTTTTGCACAATCATGTATCGGTATTTCTTCTTTTTGCTTATATGGATGTCACTATCTTCATGTCTGACAACCTCAAACGCGACCCCTGTCTTCTCTTTTAGCCGGGCATTGGCTGTATCAATATCAAAGGACTCATCTGCCAAGCCGTCAGTAATTGCCTGATATAATTTCTGTATCTGCCCTGGTCTCCATTTTTCCTGGAATACCAAGATATGAGTCAGATATACCGACAATCCTGAAAACGACGCCGAATAGCTGTTTCTCCGGCACTTCGCCGTGTAGTTCAGCTCCCGCAGCAGCTCTGCTCTGGTTCTATGTATTTTCTTCAATCCCAGTCACCTCCCTCATTGAACCGTGGACACTCAAAGCACCTGCAGATCAGCTCTCCGTCCTCATTTTCGTAGTAGTTATCACCGTACCCGATGCATTCATAGCAATAGTCATAATCATCGTCCATAGTTATACCTGCCAGTTCAACTTCTGCCCGCAGCACTGGCAATAATCCCACCTTGCTGTAACTCCGCAGCCACATACAGGGCAATATCCAGCTTTCCAGATATAACTTGTTCCATATTGATTTTTCACAAGTTTCTTTCTCTGCTTCTCCATAGCCGCCCGGCATTCTTCCACCGTGCCTATCGCTTCGTATTCCGCGCATTCCTCAATAGTTTTTCCAACAGTTCCATGTTTCTTGACCAGTTGCAGATATTTGGATGCTGCTTTCAGTTCTTCTGGTGTACCAGACTTCCTGTATTCATCCCACATGGCCGCTTCATCGTATGTAAGAATTCTGGCATTGACCGGATCTTTTCTTCCAGGCTCCCGGATTATTCGTTCCATTACATCCACCATATCTTTTAGAGTCATCTGATCTCCGTAAATAGCTTTCACACGATCTGTCAATTCACGATACTCCTGCATATCTCTCAACAGATTTTCTACTTCATTCCCCTTCATGGCTTTCCTCCATTTCTTTCAGCTTGGCTTCTGCTTCCTCTCTGGCGAGGAATACTGTTTTACCAAAATCGCATTCTCTAAAATATGCTCCTATAAAATGATTTGTTGCCTTAGCGTAAATTCTATATTGTTCTCCGCTTTCATAAAATGATACACTAGAAACATAAGATTCATAGACTTCGTCTTTCATATTCTCATCATATTCAATATCATCAAACACATTAAATGGAGAAGTGACTACATAAACTGCATCTCCCACCTTACACGGCAACCGCAGCAGCCTTCCCTGCTCTTCCAGATCTTCGTATTTTCCTAACGCTTCAAGCAATAACCCTTTATACGCGTAAGAATTTTCTCCACATGGTAAGTTATCAGCAGCTCCATGTGTTCCATCACTGTACGTTTTTGTTAATCTCTCCATCTTGCTCCTCCAACAATTCCGGGTTATCAAACCGGTTTCCGATAACCTCAACTCGATTTCCATTCTGAACGTATTTCCACAAATCATCATTTATAGATCTACTTCCATTTCTTCCCATGCCAATAGCAAAAGTCGATCTAAAACCTTGATAGAATACTTTCCCAAGTCTTTTCTTCGTATCCTTATTCGGAAACGGGCAATCATCATTGTCTCTTTGGTATGAAATAATATCATTCTCCCATATTTTCTTACCGTTCTTATCGGTAAATCCTGTATATTGACCGATAGTTTCTTGATCTACTAATTCAAACCCGGATGTTTCTCCACATGAGTAAAAAGTTGTCGCTGTATCAAAAATTGTATGTATTTCCTTATCATACATATCCAGTGCTTTTACATAATAACCTTCTACCCACTCGCCGTTATCAATCCGCTTCCCACGGAAAAGAATCTCTCTCATAGCCCGTTCTCCTTCTCATACTTTCTAATTTTTTCTTCAAACCGTTTTATTCGTTCATTTTCGTCTGTTCTTAAAACAATTGGCTCAAAATACTTGCAATATTGCTCATGAGTCTTCAATTTTGTTTTGCTAGTTATGCCGCACACTCCTGTTCTTTTTGCGTAGTCCAGGCAGCTTTTCGCATACTCATAATTGTCTTTTGTAATTTTCTGTGGAAGTGCCCACTGCATCAGGCAATCGCATTCACAGCACTTTACTTTCTTAGCCATCTACCCACCTCCATCTAAAATGAAATACTGCAAAATGAATCTGAATGTTGAAATTTTTATCAATCATTTCATACTGTGTGCTTATTCTGATTGTTGGTAGAATATATACATCCAGTATATCAACAAGAAAGTCGAATCTTTCAAAATGCATCTTCGCACCTCATTTTTTTCGCCGCCTGCATCAGAGGACACCTATTACACTTGCTAGTATCAACAGCGTTTGCATACGCATCGGCTAATATCCTATGATTACTCTCTGCAATATGTAACAACTCGATCAGTTCATATTTTTTCATGTTATTAAGCGTAGAATCTGCCGGAAGCGGCTTTCCGATCACGCCCTGGTCAAATCCGGTAAATCAACCATCTACTCCACCGCCTTTCACGATCTTCTCTGAGTACGCATATGCTCCCATTGCCAGAATGTGTTCGTCTCTACCAGTCTGCATATACAACTCCCTCTGCTCTTCCTGTTTCTTTTGAAGTTCAGATATAATCTTGTCCGAATCGTTCGCCCTCCTGTTCCAATACTCGATTGCTTTTTCCTTTTTGTAACTTATTGACGTAGAAGAAAGACATTTTTCACATTGCACCCAATGATAGGTTATTCCCCACAAACGTATATTTTTGCTACCACAGAACGGGCACGGTTTAAGTTTCTCCATCAGCTTCTCCCTCCCTGTCTTTCACGCATCCTACAATATGCTCATAGCAGTCATAGGAAAGGGGCTTTCCTTTCACTTTCATAACTGCAATAATCTTTCCGTCTTCTTTGCATTTCTTGCGTTTTTTATCCAGAAATTCGCAGTTTCCATTACAGTACATACTCATTCTCCTTTCCACGGCTCCGGCAGTGGCATCCAGGCATTCACATACAAATCATTTTCAACAAAACTTTCATCTGTATCGCCAACACGGAATGTTCCAGAGTCATCATCATCCACTGTGTACCGCCCGATCATTGGTACTGTAAAATTCTCAAATGACAGTAATATCAGCTCATCTGGATCCGGCAGTTTTTCATCTACCGGAATCCATCGGGTCTGCTCTTCAGGTTTCGTTGATTTTTCCTGAGATTCCTCAATTGCATAATCGAAAAACCATTTAAATGCATTCAGAATCGTGTTTTTCGTAATTCCGTTATGTGTTGGCATACCTAACACATCTTTGATCGCCCATAATTTCTCATTGTCTGAATATTTTTCTTTCTGAATTTGTTCAAAAATTGCACACGCTTTTCCTATATTCATTTCCCATCCTCCAATTCATCAGTCGAGTTAAGTTGAGTTACGCAAACCGGAGTTGCCCGGTCTGCTCTGCCTGTATCCGCATATTCGGTGTTCTCTCCGCCACACAAAGCTCTGGCAGATTGGCTTTTACCAAGGCTGCAGGTATCTGCGGGCACACCATATTCCCGCATTTCTTCACCTGCTCCGATCTCGATATTGCTTTTCCATCACAATCATGATCGATAATATAATCATCCGGTACACCTTGGCAGTTATACTGTTCTCTTGGCTCCAACATACGCAGGCCGATATCATAAATCTGGTATCTATCTCCATATACTTCCACCAATCCAAAGCGGTCTCTCGATGTTAAAGTATCCAGCGGTTCCCGGATATCTTGTCCTCCCGCTTCTGAACCGTAGTACTTAATCAGATATGCCATTACCAGTCCAAAATGTCCCGGCGAAGTAGTTATCGTATGAAGTGGTTCTCTTACATCCTGTCCAGTCCCACTCTTATAAAATTTGCTGATAAAAGCACATACAAGGCCGTATCTGTTTGATCCATCCAATGTCATAAGCGGACCCGTTATTTTCTGTCCTCTGACATCATTTCCAGCATAGGAATGATACTGAATAAGAAACGGGATTTTCCCATCTACAATAAACGGATCATCCTCATCTATAACAAATTTTTTAAGTCCTCTTCCTATCCGGTCCATTGTTTTCTTTGCCAGCGGTCTGACTGCACGGATTCCGTACTTTTCTTTGATTTCTTCCGAAGTATCAAAGATACTCGGACAGGGTAACGAAAAATCAAATTGTGTATATGCTCCTACGTATGGTTTCAGCAGTCCTGTTTTAACAGCTTCACTGTCCACTGGTCCATGCGTTGGCTCTGGCCAGATAATAGGTCCACCATCGCACCTGGCAATCAAGAAAAATCTTTTCCGCATTGTAGGTGCACCATAATCCGCAGCAATCAATTCTTTTGTCTGAACCGTATATCCCAATTCCCACAATTGTTTTATGAACTTTCGATATGTCTGCCCTTTTTTCTTCTTAATTGGATGGTGCCGCCGGTTTAGCGGACCCCATTGCTGAAATTCCTCCACATTTTCCAGCATGATAACTCTCGGTCGCACCAACCCCGCCCAGCGGCAGGCTACCCATGCAAGACCCCTGATGTTCTTATCTTTTGGTTTTCCACCCTTGGCCTTGGAAAAGTGCTTGCAATCCGGTGAGAACCAGGCAAGTGCTACCGGATGCCCTTTGCATGCCTTTACCGGATCTACCGCCCACACATTTTCACAGTAATGCTTTGTATTCGGATGATTCGCCATGTGCATCTTAATGGCTTCCGGATCATGATTGATGGCAATATCCACGCTATATCCTGTTGCCAGCTCAATGCCCGTGGAAGCACCGCCCCCACCAGCAAAATTGTCTACGATCAGCTCACTGTGAATCATTTTTTCTCATTCTCCTCATCTGCCGATTATTCGCATTCACTAAATGTGCCTGCTGTCCGAACTGTTTCCCGTATCTGCTCATACCTACCAGCTGCCCTGCTGCCTTGGTTTTTGCATATTTTGATTTGCTCATATTATTTTCTTAAGGAACCCGATATATCATTACCCCGGCCGGAGGTTCGGCTCCTTTCTTCTTGACTAATATATTTCTTTAATGTAGAGTATTAGATGGCATAGCTCAGTGGATAGAGCACACCTCTCATAAAGGTACGGTCGTGGGTTCGAGTCCCATTGCCCCTGCTAAAGGCACCTTCGGGTGCCTTTGTTCGTTATATCATCATATCTAATGGAAGACTCATCTGTCCCTTGCAATTCCCGCCAATGGTTGTCGGGTCCCATTCAACCCCGATATAATCCAGCACCTTCGCCCAACCGTAATCGTTCCCGGCCTGATCCTTGCATATATGGAACATCAGGTAATCCCACTCTTTCGGATTTTCCTTGTACAACATATCGAATCGGTGCGGTCTTTTCTCCATGTGAATTCCGAATCCACACATTGAACAACCGGTACGCTGTGCCTTTGTGGTATACAGTGTTCCGTCTGGTTTTCTTTCGATGGATCCGTAGATCTCCGGAATAATGCTGTCCGGCATCTGGAAGCTCTCTGCAATCTTTTCTTCCTCCAGAAGCTTTTCATGGTACTTTTCTTTCAATCCATCTTTCCACATCTGGTCCATCTCCAGTGCCAGGGTCAAAATATCTTGTCTATGGAAGATTGCAAACGGTGCTGATCTGATGGTTGACTTTCCAAAATAGTTGCACCCATTCATCCGCAGGCTCTTGGCACGTCTGCCGCCCTCGGATGCCATCAGACCGAGGAAGGGAACGCTGTTATGTTCCTTTCCCCAGTTATCGCAGTTCTTCTCCTTCAGGTAATAACAGCACTTGGAAGATACCAAGAAATCCGGTTTCTGATAATTGCATCCTTCATTCTCGTTTTCATATCCTCCGAACAGTTCAAGCCACCGCTGCTTCAGTTTCATGTTGGAGTCCTTCTGCCAACCACCATACTCTCCTGTTTCGCCGGTGATGATGGCATGGCGGACCGTCTTATTCTTTTCCGACGGATTCTGAAGCAGTTCGATCTTTGCTGCCACTTCCTTCGATATCACCGGAAAGCCAAATTCCTGTATTACCCTGGCTTTCGTCCAGAGAGTCCCGTCCTCTCTCCGTAATGGTGGTACCCGGATAATCCCTAGCGCTCTATGTACCCGCCGGATCGACTTATCCTCCAACATTGAAGCACTCACTCCCGGAGCATTGATATGGCAGATTTCATGGAGAAACAGATATAAAACGATACTGTCCAATCCTCCAACGGAAACATGATAGTTCAGTCCGCGCCCATCACATTCCCTGGCAAATTCCTCTGCCCGGATTTGTGCGTATTTCCGCTTAAATTCATACGGCTGTTTTTCCTTCTGCATAAATGATGCTATCTTTTCATACGTTCCCAGCCGCTCCATTCTTTCTTTTACTGATTCCAATTTTATTCACGGAGTAAAGAGCTCTTTCACGCTGGCCAGCAAACCTCTCACTCCTTTCAATTCACTTTAAAATTTCATCTAAGCAGGCATTCCAGCCTTTATCAAATCGTCCATTATCACAATACTCAGGATGATTTACTTTCTCTGGTAACTTCCGAAGCGGACACTTTTCATACCGCTTTACTGTGAATGTATTCTGCGACAGCCTTGATGCCCCATTATTGAGCACATTCATAAGCTGGCATTTCTTAATACCTTGAAACTCATACAGGAATTTGCACTTTCCACATGAGTTCGGCATATCCATAACCAAAATTGCTTTAGTCATACCTCTCACTCCATTGTTCTTGCTCTCTCAATGATGTATTTTCCATACGTTACCCCGCTATACCGGGTGATCCGGCGGAGGTATTCCATATCCACACCCAACAGATCATGAATCTGCTGCATGGTGCGGTTCCGCATGATAACTGTTGCGATCTCTATGTTTGTGACGTTGTATGTTACTGTCATGCTCCACCTTCCAGAAGCTTGCTCAAGAATTTCTCCTGTTCACGCTCAGCCTGTGCTCTTCTCACGCTCACTTCCGGCATCTGTAATATGATGCTTGATTTCAGAACTCGGTCGACGATCCGGAAGTTCAGGTTGAGGTTTTCCGGCGGAAGGTTTGAAGTGATCAGCGTCACCAGACCATTGTTGAGTCTGGTATCTATGAGTCGGAAAAGTTCCTGTTCCTGCCATTCACCGTTCTTCTGTGTTCCCAGATCATCCAGCACAAGAACCGAACAGGTTCGGTATACCGCACTCGGGTCTGTCTCACCGCGTTCACGGCCTTTCTCGTAGCTTTTTCCGACCGCTGCTAGATAATCAACGGCTGTGACAAAACGTCCCTGTATTCCGCTCTGTAAAATCAGTGTCCGAAGGATGCAGCATGAAAGATACGTCTTCCCGCTTCCTGCCGTTGCTGACCACAAGTACAATCCTTTTCCAGATTCTTTGACCATCTCGAACTGCTCGCAGTATGATTTGATGATCTTCCGGAGCTTTGACAGGTCGACACCATAAATACCAAAATCAAACTTTTCAATCTCAGCATCCTGGAACTGTGCCGGTATACCGGTATTTGCGCCTGCCTGAAGCTGTACCGTGCATCTTGGACACGGCCGTGCAACCTCGTGCTGCTCGATGTGTTTCTTTTCGCTCCCGTCTTCCAAGATCTCCGTGATCTCAACCGGTACCTTGTAAAACTCCACCATCAGTCCGTGACAGATTGGGCATTCACCATGCTCTGAAACTGCTTCCTGATTTGACATCTGTCTTTTCCTCCTCTCTGGAATATCCTTTATTCGGTCTTGCACTGTTCTGTGCCCGTGATAACCAGCCGTTCAAAAATCTCTTTGCTCCGGCTCTGGTTTTACGATTCTTCGGATTCGATATACACCAGCCGGTAATATTCCTGATCTCCTGACGTACATCTATCCCCGGATAGAGCTGCTGGAATTTATCCACGTCGTTCTCCGTGATCTCATACGATGTTCCATCGTTGAGCAGGAAGCTTCCGGCGCAAGGCGATTTATCGTCCGGCGCAGAAGGAATATTATTATTACTTTCTTTACTTCTTACCTTCTTTACTTCTTCTATTGTTGCCACTTGCTTGCCGGTTGTTTGCCGGTTGTCTGCCACTTGACTGCCGTTTATTGTGCCGTCTGATTGATACAAATTATAGTTATTTACTGTAACTACGCTGAATTTTGGGTGTCGGTTGACTGCCACTTCCCCTGTCGTTTCAAGGTGTTTTAGAGCTGTCCTTACGTTCTTTACCGACAACCCTGTTTCGGCTGCCAAATTATTGTATGATGTAACCAGTGATCCTCTTGGAATTTCCATGCCCTGAAATCTGCCGTCTTTCCAGTTTGCCCGCAGAAGCAGGTGAAAGAATAATCGGCACGTATTCAGGTCTTTGTACCATTCCCATTCAAGGATCCTTCTGTCAATCTTTATATGTCCCATACGATCATTCCAGCGGTAGGATTAGCTGCTCATACCCTCCGGTAAGCTCTGCACCATCCCGCGCCATCCTCTCAAATGATCTTTTCATAGGCACCAATTTTGTACGGATGAATTCCATCCTTGCGGATTCCTTCGCCATGTACTCTTTGAATTCCAACGCTTCCGCTGGCACCCAAGGACGCGGTTTATAATAGCCGTTCCCTACGTTGATAATCGGATCATGCTCACTATCTCCGTTCCATACAGAGATCAATTCTCGAAGCTTCCGATCATCACTTCTATTTGTCGGTCTCGGTACCGCATTTTCTTTTCCAATACCGATCCGGTTGAAAATGCTTTCAGCAATTCCGCTCATGATCCCTCCTTTCTCCCGGCAGAAATCTCCACCGGGAAAAAACAATCGGATTTTTATGTTTCCATCATGGCTTTTCGTGATATATTATTAAGCCAATATGGTTAGCACCTACAGTTCCACGATCTCCACTTCGATGTATGGCGTTCCAGATGTGTAGTGGAATTCATGCTTAATCTGGCTACCGTCTACATATTTTGGAGAATCGTCTTTCAGAGTCCCACATTTTTGCAATGCGTCCTGAATTACTTTGTCAGCGAAAGAGAACACATTCATGTGATCCCTTCTCTGCCCTTTCTCTGGTTCGTAAAACACATAGTGCAGAGTTACAAGACCAGAGACTTTATGCCCCTTCAAACCCATCCGAACAGCGTCACACGCTATCCCTTCGAATTTACTTTTGATTCTTGCTCCTGCCTTTGGATTACGCCCAAGCTCATGAATGTAATCATTCAATGATGGAAAAGTTTTTTCACCTTTCCAGTAGCGACCCTCAATTTTAAATTTCATAGCCAGCTCCCTCCGTATCTCTTACGGAAAGCCTCTCTGGCTTCATCCTCTGTCACGCCCTCGGCAACCTTCCTTTTCTCCCAGGCAAGCTGACCGATGATTTTGCTCATTTTTTCAGCCATCACATTGTCATGGATCCGGTCAATCACTCGACCTGTGGTATGGCATTCGTCACATACAGGGCCTTTGATTCCATCTTCTTCCGCAAGATTTCTAACTCCACGTCCAAAAAGGAAATGATGTTGCGATGTCACCGGTTTCCCGCAGAACATACAATTGCTACGATACTTTGTTATGATACTGTCCATGCTTACGCTCCCATCATCAGGTCTGTATAGTGAATCGGGCTGGTCAGAATTTTGGTGTGCTTACAGTAATCACAGGACTCACACCGAATAGGCTGATAGGCTCCAGATTTAAGAGCAAGAGCTTTCGGAACGTTACTTTCAATTCCGATCAGGCACTCTTTCAGGTGAGCATCGTCGATCTGGATAATTTCAATATCTGGTTCCTTTTCCTTGCTGGCAGCGGCAATGAAGAACGGCAATGTCTTTCCTGTGTTCTGCCGGACAATTTCTTGATACACTGCCCCCTGCAGATCGTATCCCCAGTATTCTACAAACCCCATGTATTCTGCATCATGGGTTCGGAATACATCTCTCAATGCTTTCATGACTTTCAAATCTACAATGCAGACATCTGGAATCAAGCTATCTACTTTTATTTTCCATTTTGCCCCGCCGATCTCGCCGGTCATGATAACCTGCTTCTGACCGCTCATGAATTTCATGAAATACGAGTCTCTTTCGATTCTTGCAATAATTTCTTCTGCCTTGCGGAACTCCGCTTTAAGCTGTCCCGCTTTCGTGAATAATTCCGGATTTTGTGCCCGGAACAAATCCAACGTTCCCTCAAAATGAGCATCTACATAAGAGCCAACCAAGAGGGCAGTGGTCTTTTCCTGCTCCCACTCTCCGTTAAGTTCTGCTATTGCCCGTGCCTCACATGCGACCTTTCCAAATGTGCCAAACAGTGTTTTGTACTGGGATACACTCATGTATTCCCGATTCGCCTCCTGGCTGTAGTAGTTTTCAGCTGTTAAGATCATCCAAATACCTCCTCCGCTTCTTTCATCACCGCATCATCTGCAGGTGGAACGATGAATGGGTCAACTGCTTTTGGTGCTTCCGATGGCTGGATATCTTCCACTTCGCCCTCAACTTTGCAACCCATAAGTGAATTAGGTGTATGAACTCTAGCAAAGAAAGCTGCTGCCCTGTAAGCAAGCATCAGCTCTGGAATTGCCTGCCATTTGGAAGTCTCGTTCCCCATTTTATCTTTTTTGGAATACCATCCATTATCCTTTGCCATCTGGATGGAGACCTCAGGTCCTTTGATTTCTTCACCCGTCTTCTTATTTGTGGCTACTACACGGCATCCCCAGGAATCCGTATGTCGTTCGCCAAAATACACATGGTGTACATCCTTGAATTCTCTGGATGCTTTAATCAGACTCATGCATGCCTGTCCGCTCCATGACGGTACTCCTTTGATTACATGCAAATTCTGCATAACCATCATCGGGGAAACCCCCATCCGGTTTGCCATATCCACTGCAATCGCACAGTCCATCGGTTTTCCCTGATATGCTGCCGGAACAAGACTGGAGCTTGCAAACATCTTTCCGATATCGTATAGTTCCTTAAAATTTGCAAGGTTGCTGAATGCGGATTCTACCGCAACCTCATTTCTTTCCTGAATCATTACTTCTTCCATATTTTTCTCCTTATAATGTAATCACCGTCAAATCCGGATCATCCGTGGTTCTGGTCGCAATAAACTGCAGACCTTTATCTTTACATTTTTTGTACAGTGTTTCCCTGACACTGGTGGAAAGTTTTTCCACTCCATCAATCAGAATGATCTGCAGACCGTTCGGCTTCTGAATAGCTACATCAATGCAGAGATCCAATTTTTCGCCGTCTGAAAGATTAGACACCGGCAAACCATGAATCAGTGGTGTACCCTCCTTGATGGTCAGCCCATCAATCGGAATTTTCGCTGTCGCAAGAATCTCACCCGGCAATAATCTGGCTTTTTCGATACGATTCGTATACATCTGGGATTCCGCTGTCAGGCAATCAACTTCATTCTGGAGAGATTTCATCCGATTGTACTCATTGATATGGGCTTTCATAGCCTCGATAGTAGCAGCCTCTTCTTCCAACTCCTTCGTGCTCAAAGGTTCTTTATCCCGGTACTCCGCATAATTTTCAACTTCTGCATCATATTTTGCCACATTGGCCTTATAACTTTCCTCAATCACTGCCAGTCGGTCTTTCATTTTTTCATCCAATGATTGTTTAGCTGTCTGCAATGCCTTAATCTGTGCTTCCAATTTTGTAATATCAGAATCAATCTGTGTCCTTCTGGAAGTAATTTCTCTTTCCAATGATGCTTTTGCAATTTCACGTTCTGCATCAAACGCCCTGACTTTATTATCCCGGTTTTCTAAAAGAGCCTGTGCTTTCCGAATATCCTCGTTACTCTTCCGGATACGTTCAATTTTTGTATAGAGCTCACCAGCATTAGCATTTTCCCATTTATCAACATCGTAATTCGCCGGAATTGTATTTGCGATCTCTTCAATGAAAGCGCGTTTATTACGAATATCACGGTTTATATTCTGTCGATTCTGAAAATACTCTCCGTTTTCACTCTGAATATCGTTCAAAATGGATAAAATATTTTGGTCGTAATTTATCCAAGATGGAATTTCACCGAACCATTCCCGTATATCGTCAAGTCCCCATGAATACTCAATCATATCCAAAATGATTGCATTCTGCTGCTTTTCGCTCATTCCTAAAAACTCTACTGGATTAAGCTGCAGCGGTGTGAAAATGTCTCTCAAAAAACTTTCCGGGCTGCCAACCTCACGGCCATTCTGTTTTACTGACTTATAATCAGCCTGTGCTGTTCTTGCTTTTCTGTTAATTCTCAACCCATTATCGGTCTCTATTAAAATTTCCCCTTCTGTCTCACCTCTACGAACAATGTACTTTCGATCTGACTTGTTCGTCAGTGCATAGCGGATTGCATCAATTACGGAAGATTTTCCTACTCCGTTTTTTCCGGACAGCTCTACTGACTCACCGTCCAGCTCGCTTTCTGTAATTCCAAAAAGGTTTGTTATTTTTACTTTCGTAATTCTCATTACACACCTCCTACTTTTCACCGAGCGCCCTGTAAAGAACACTCTCTAATACGTCATCAGCCGTTTGAAGCACCTTTATGGCTTCGTCCAGCTCATAGTCCTGCTTGCTCAGCAGGTCTTTTCTATACAGCTTTCCAACCGCTTTCACTGCGGCTTTTAATGAGTTGTAGTAACCTTTCGGCTCATACACCTCTTTTTCTTCGCCATTACGATTCCCCGTTTTCTTCCGCAGCACTGTGTAATCCAGTCCCGCCGGGTCCACGTAATAGTAATCAATAACATGGATCATAAGTCCTCCAGATTTATTCCGAGCACCCGTGTCACTTCATACACGCACGCTCTGGAAGCTTTAATATTTGTTTTGTACAGCCGGTATATTGTGTGCACATTGTATCCGGTCGCTCTGGCCAAATCAGCAGCACTCCATCCCCGGTCATTTAACCTGCTTTTTATGACGGCGACGAGCGCGATATGCTGTTTTTCCGTAAGTGATACATTTATCACGCTTATCAATCCTCCATAATTTAATCGCAGCGGCACCAAGGCACGCTAAACCAGCTACGCAGAAAGCTTTACTATCTGCGCTCATCAGGAAAAATCCGATTCCCGCAAATGTCATTGCCATTCCCATTACTGCTCCTCCCTTACCATCCGGAGAATATCCGAATCCTGTAATTTCAGAAGCTTTACCATTCGCCGGAACTCTGCCAGGCAGATCCTTTCCGGTTCCCGTTTATGCCGCTGATAAGTTCCTTTGGAAATTCCGAGCATCTTTGCTGTCCGCTCATCATTCAAGGATCTTCGCTCCTGTCCCGCATTCACAGCCGCCCGGACTTCCCGGTTCATCTGTTCAGTTGCGGAAGATTTTAATGCTGGCATATATTGTTACCTCCTCATCTTTTTGATATAATGAGGTCGTACCGCTTTCTCCCAAAATGGTACGCACCTTTCCCTGCCTGTTTATTGGATGTACAGGCGGGGAATTTTTACTTTGTTCCAATCACAAAGGGCTGCCCCAATGATTTCAGCAATCGGTCAGCATTGTACAAAGATATTTCTCTTGTGCCGTTTTCCCACATAGATATTGCTCTGTCGGAAAATCCTGCCTTCTTTGCAAGTTCTTTCTGCGTCATTTCTGCGCTTTCCCTTGCATTCTTGAGAAAATTTCCAAATGATGTTTTGTCCATATAGAACCTCCTACTCTTCCAGAAAATACTCAATCGGTACGCTGAAATAATCTGCAAGTTTCTTCATGCTTTCCAGATTTGGCTTACATCTTCCGGCTTTCCAATTCGAAAAAGCAGTCTGACTAATTCCTGTATCTTTTGCTACTTGGTACGATGTTTTGTTTGTTTTGCTCAATAATTCGGTGAACTTTTCGTACAAAATTACACCTCCTTCCCAGTATTTCACCTATTGAAAATACTTTCGTCACATGATATACTTTCAAATATAAAACTACCACATCTTATAAAAGAAAGTATTTTTAATGGCATTAGTATTTCCTTCCGCCTACTTTCGTTTGCGTAACTAAACTATACTACTCTTTTCGTAAGTAGTCAATACTTTATGCTTATTTTTACGAAAGTATTTTCTTTTTGTGAAAGGAGCACAAAATATGTATGAAGTTTTTGAGCAACTTCTTCAAAAACACAACGTTACAGCTTACAAAGTTGCAAAAGAAGCCGGAGTTACACAAACTGCTTTAAGTAATTGGAAATCTGGAAGAAGTACGCCAACCACAAAAACACTAAAGAAAATAGCCGATTATTTTGGTGTGACAGTAGATTATTTAATGTCAGGAAAAGATGAGACAAAAGAAAAAAATTCTGGATTGACCACAAGAGATGAAAAAGACATTGCCAAAGATCTGAACTCTATCATGGAAAAATTGAGAAACGGAGAAGACGGTCCTGCTAGCTTTGAAGGAACGGATATCCCGGAGGATGATCTTGAACTCTTTGCAGGACAAATCGAACTCATGCTTCGCCGGTTGAAAGCTATTAACAAAGAAAAATACAATCCGCACAAAAAGAAGTAGGTGAGATTACTTTGAAAAAGGATATACATAAAACAGTCTCTTACTATGTAAAAAAATATGAGACTTCTGATCCGTTTCAAATTGCCAAGGAACTAAATATCGAACTTGCTATCGGAAACATGGGATCCAGGCTTGGATGCTATATGTATATGAAAAGACATAAATGCATTTTTCTGAATGAAAATTTGGACGAACAGGAGCAACGTTTTGTCATGGCTCATGAATTAGGGCATGCTATTCTGCATCCACGGCAAAACTGCTATTTCATTCGGAACAAGACTTTTCTGTCTGCAGATAGAATTGAAATTGAAGCTAACACATTCGCTATCGAGCTTCTTGTGCCAGACACGGAGATTATTGAAAATCCAGATCTCACAATTGGACAGTTGGCTAGAATGACCGGATATGATGAAACTCTTTTAAAGTATAAAAAAATTTTTAATAAATTATTTTTAGGTGAATAAAAATGAAAACTGTTTATTGTAAAAAGTGCGGTTCTGTTATTGATAATGAATCCGGGCAATGCACCGGATGCGGAAAAAAGTATTTTAGAATCAGGAAACTGTTCTCATCAAAAGTTCTTATATGGATTCTGGTAATCGCATGTACTGGGCTCGCTGGATGCTCATACTTCTGGTATACCGGATACAATTACCAATTGCAGCAAGTAATACAGCTCAACGAAGAGCTCGCAAAGAACTCTGATGAACTTAAAACAGCAAAATCCCGTTTAAGTAATTTGAGTATACGTTACTCAAATTTGCAAACTGAATATGATAAATCAATTGAGAAAACGCTATTTTTAGACACTCACATAGTATTTACTACTCCATCTGGCAACAAATATCATTCATATGATTGTTACCACCTAAGTGGACACTCTACTTATCATTGGTTCAAAGAAGATGCAGAATCTGCTGGCTATGAACCATGTGCAGATTGTCAGTAAGTCAACAAAATAAAAACGGCCCTCTGCTGGAACAGAAGACCGTTGATTATACCTCCGAAGAGATACAACATATCGAACAACTATATTGTATCATCCCGGAGGCAGCCACGCAAGCGGAACGAATGTTCCTGCTGGCTGTTATTTTTATACCCATTTTTAAGGAGGATACACTATGGCAAAAGCAAAAAAGTTACCATCTGGAGCATGGAGGTGTCTGGCCTATAGCCACACAGAGAGGGTTCTGGATCCCAAAACCGGAAAAATGAAGGACAAGCGCATTTATGAATCGTTCACAGCTGACACCCGCGCAGAAGCGGAATTTGCCGCATCAGAGTTCCAATTAAATAAGTCTAAGACGAACCTTTCAAAACGCCGTGAAATGGCTCACAAGACCTTGAGAGAGGCTACCACCATGTACATAGAAATGTGCGAAACGATAAAACGTTCCCCTACAACCACACAGGATTACCGATGTATCTTGAAAAATGGTTTTCAGGACTTATGGGATATTCCATTAAAAGACATCAACGCCGATCTGCTGCAGGATGCTATCATAGCAGAGGCGCAACGTCCAGCCAATAATCGGGATCGGAAACCCATCTCTGCAAAGCGCCTAAAGAACGAATGGGGGCTTGTAACCGCAGTGCTGCATAAATACAGGAAAGACCTTGATCTGGACGATATTCAGCTTCCTACGGTCACACGACGCATGGTAGAGCTTCCGCCTGCCAGACAAGTCATTGAGATCATTCGCGGAACAGAAATAGAACTTCCTGTTCTGCTTGCTGCATGGCTATCCTTTACGATGTCAGAAATCAAAGGACTTACAAAATCACAATCCGTAAACGGAGATTATCTAACCATCCGGAGCGTCGTCGTAAATACCTCGGATGGACCCTACAGAAAAGAGCTGGCAAAAAACGAAACCCGGAACCGGCGTCACCGAATCCCTGTATACATCAAAGAGTTAATTGACCGGGTGCCGGGCGACGAGATTGTTCCTATGTCCAGCAGTGCTCTCTACCATAAATGGATCCGGCTCCAAAAGAAGCACAGTATGGATCCGATCACATTCCATGATCTGCGTCACCTAAACGCATCTGTCATGGCGCTGCTTCGGATTCCAGACAAATACGCGCAGGAACGAGGCGGCTGGAAATCAGATAAAGTTATGAAAGGGATTTATATGCAGACTTTTTCAGAAGAAAGAGTAAAAGTTGATGATATAATGGATACTTACTTCAATGAGATCATGCAACACGAAATGCAACATGAAAAAGAAAAAGCCCTGTAAATACAGGGCTTTTACAAAGCTGCTGACGGGAATCGGACCCGTGACCTCCGCACTACCAATGCGACGCTCTACCGACTGAGCCACAGCAGCTTGTTTTGTGTCGCTTGCGCTCGCGACTTGATTATAATATCACAGGGCACCCTGAGTGTCAACACTTTTTTCAACTTTTTTTAACTTTTTTTTCAAACGTTGAATTGCGTTGTCGACAGACTTCTCAGACCGGCCCATTTCTTCGGCAATTTCCTCATAACTGCCGCCTTCCAGATAAAGTTTCAGCACTTGTCGTTCCATACTGCTGAGCTGCTTATCAATCAGCTGATATCTCTTCTCCATATTTTCCTGGGCAATCATTCTGGACTCCGGGTTATCGAGAAGAAAAAGATTCAAATCCTCACTCAGGGAAATATATTCGTTCAACGGTTCATGTTTCTTTCTGCCGGAAGCCTGTACCGCTGTATACATCTGCCTGTTCACGCACACTTGCGCATAACTGGCAAAAGCACTCTCGCCTGGACGATACGTCCGGATTGCTTTATAAAGACCAATCATCCCCTCCTGGATCAGATCTTCGTTTTCGCCGCCGATCAGATACAGCGTTCTGGCCTGCCTCTTTACCATAGGTTTATATTTTTCCAGAAGGAAGTCCGCCACTTCGGACTCCCCTCTGCCGAGCCGTTCAAACAGCTCCTTATCCGTCATCTCAGGATATGCTGCTCTCAAATCAGTTCATCCTCTGTCTTACAATCTCATAGGCCAATACGCCTGCTGCCACAGAAGCGTTCAGGGAGTCGATATCCCCCTTCATGGGAATTGATGCCACATAGTCGCACTTCTCTTTTACCAGACGGCCTACACCTTCACCTTCATTTCCAATAACTAATCCAATCGGACCCGTCAGATTCAGGTCGTACATGGTCGTTCCGCCCATATCCGCGCAGACAAACCACAGTCCTTCTTTCTTCAGTTCTTCCATGGTAGCACCCAGATTCGTCACCTTCGCAACCGGAGTGTAATTAAGAGCGCCTGCAGACGTCTTTGCTACGGTTGTCGTCAGCCCCACAGCATGACGTTTCGGGATAATGACTCCGTGAGCACCTGCCAGATTGGCAGTACGGATAATAGCTCCCAGGTTATGAGGATCCTCAATATTATCCAACAGAAAGATAAAAGGCGGTTCACCCTTCTCCCGTGCAAGATTTAAAATATCCTCTACCTCTGCATACTCATAGGCTGCAGCAGATGCAATGACACCCTGATGCTTTCCGGTCTTTGACATCTGATCCAGACGTTCTTTTGCCACAAAGCTTACAATTACATCATGTTTTCTGGCTTCTCTTAAAATACTGTTTACCGGGCCATCCTGACAATTTTTCAGCACAAAGAGCTTGTCGATGGTCTTGCCTGAGCGGAAAGCTTCCATGACCGCATTTCGGCCCTCGATGGTCAGTTCTTCATATCTCATGGGGTTCCTCCTGTACGTTCCATACCGATTTTAATCAGATCAATCATGCGCTTCATCTGATCCGTCAGATACAGATATCCCATCAGCGCCTCAAAACCCGTCGCATGGCGGTAATCATGCATGGTCGCATGTTTTGCCATGCTGACCGTCTTTGCATTTCTGCCGCGTTTAAAATAGGAAAGCTCCTCCTCCGTCAGTTCCGGAAGAAATGCTTCTGCCATGGCAGCCTGTGCAGATGCCTTGACATAAGTACTCGCCTTTTTATGAAGTGTATTCGCCTGTCGATTTCCCTGATCCACCAAAATCGTACGGATCACCAGTTCATAGACTGCATCTCCTATATAGGCGAGCACCACCGGTGAATAGGTGCGGATATCCACCGGCTGCAGATCAAACTGCTCTTTTAAATATTTTATGCTCTCTTCCATTTTACTCCTTCACGGGTGTCTTCCAGAACGATGCCCTTCTCAAGAAGCTCATTACGGATCTCATCTGCTCTCGCAAAGTTCTTAGCCTTTCTGGCTGCCTGACGCTCTTCAATGAGCTGCTCGATATCAGCATCCAGAAGTTCCGCTTTCTTTTCTGTAATAATACCAAGAATATCGCACAAGCTCTGGATTTTCCCTCTCAACGCATCTGCAAATGCCTTGCTGGAACCTTCTGCCACATTGGTATTTGCAAATTTGACCAGATCAAAAACAGCTGCAATAGCGTCTGCGGTATTGAAATCATCATCCATGGAATCATCAAAATTCTCCTCGAATTTCTTTGTCTCTTCCAATTTCAGAACTTCCTCTTCGGTCATCTCCTGCAGTGATGCATGCTCTGCCACATATTTCAGGTTTTCAACAGCGGTCAGGATTCTTTCCAGTGCGTTCTTTGAAGATTCCATCAGATCAGCACTAAAATTCAGCGGACTTCTGTAATGTGCATTCAGCATGAAGAAACGCAGTACCTGCAGATCGTATTTCTCACCGATCTCACGAACAGTAAAGAAATTTCCAAGGGATTTTGACATTTTACGGTTGTCAATGTTCAGGAATGCATTGTGCATCCAGTATCTGGAGAAGCATTTTCCAGAGCATGCCTCACTCTGGGCAATCTCGTTCTCATGATGAGGGAAGATCAGATCCTCTCCGCCACCATGAATATCGATCTGCTCACCCAGATATTTCTTGGACATGACAGAGCACTCAATGTGCCATCCCGGACGGCCCTCGCCCCACGGAGACTGCCATGCCGGCTCGCCCTCTTTCTTCGGTTTCCAGAGGACGAAATCCAGCGGATCTTCCTTCTCATCCTCACCGGATACCAGAAGAGAACGATTTCCTCCCTGCAGATCATCAAGATTCTTATGGGAAAGCTTTCCGTACTCTGCAAATTTACGGGTACGATAGTAAACGGTTCCATTTTTCTCGTAAGCATACCCCTTCTCGATCAGCTCTGAGATCATCTCGATCATGCCGCCGATCTCCTGAGTCGCCAGCGGATGGGTGGTGGCCGGTTTGATGTTCATACCTTCCATGTCTTTCTTGCACTCTGCAATATAACGCTGGGAAATTTCTTCTGCCGGAACGCCTTCCTCAATGGCTTTCTTAATGATCTTATCATCCACATCCGTAAAGTTGGATACGAAATTTACCTCATATCCTTTGTGCTCCAGATAACGGCGAACCGTATCGAACACGATCATCGGGCGTGCATTTCCGATATGGATAAAGTTGTAAACAGTTGGGCCGCACACATACATGCGGACCTTTCCTTCCTCTAACGGCACAAAGTCTTCTTTCTTCTTGGATAAGGTATTATAAATGCGAATCACTGTACATTTCCTCCTTTGATTTCTTTTTTCAGTATTTCCAATTCTTCGCGTAATTTGTTGTTTTCTTCACGTAATTCTGAAATTGCATCCAGTACCGGGTCCGGAAGATCCACCTGATCCAGATCCGTTCTCGGGATTCTCACATTGTCTTTCTTTACGATGCGCCCAGGAACACCGACTACCGTACAGTTGGGCGGCACCGGCTGCAATACCACACTTCCGGCTCCTACTTTGGAATTCTCGCCAATGGTAAATGATCCTAAGATCTTGGCACCGGCACTGACCATAACGTTGTCTTCCAGCGTCGGATGGCGCTTTCCATGTTCTTTTCCCGTACCACCAAGGGTCACACCCTGATACAGAGTTACATTATCGCCCAGAATTGCGGTCTCACCGATGACCACACCAGTTCCATGGTCAATGAAAAGTCCCTTTCCGATAGTTGCACCCGGGTGAATCTCGATTCCGGTCTTTCTGGCGGTCCGCTGTGAAATCCATCTGGCCCAGAAATAATGTTTTCTCTGATACAGCTTATGTGCGAGTCGATATTTCAGGATCGCATGAAAAGTCGGATACAGAAATACTTCCATATTCGACTTAATTGCCGGGTCCCGTTCCCGAATCACCGCAATCTCCTCTTTTACATAACTGATGATTCCCATAATTGCTCTACTTCCTCTTTTTCCCTGATTTTTAATGATACAAAAAAACCTCCGTCTCCAATATAGAGACGAAGGTATCCGTGGTTCCACTCTACTGAAAAAGGCAGTTCACCTTTTCCACTCAATGCACGTAACGTGTGCCATGCGTACAGGAATACTGAGAAGAAGTTCCTCCTGTCTGCTCCCGGATGCACTTTCCTCTTCAGCAGCCCGAAATTGCTTTCAGCCGGTGGCAATTTCTCTCTGATGGCTCTGGGCAGATTACTCTATCCGTTCCACGCATTTACTCAATTCTTTCTATAGAATATGAAATTTAGCGGATTTTGTCAAGCTTTGCTTTCCTCATGGTATTCTTTTTCCGTGTTGACATTCCAGACATTGGACTTGTCAGCCTCTCCGGAGAGAATATTCTTCACTGCCTCAAAAGAAGTTACCATGGAGTGATCGATATTGTTGTACCGATGCTGTCCATTACGTCCTACACAGTACAGATTCGGAATGGTATTCAGATACTCGATCAGTGTATCCATCTCGTCATAGGTATCAAAATAAGCCGGATATGCTTTCTTCACACGCTCCATATGGCTGTCCAGTACTTCATCCGCACTGTCGATGAGACCTAATTTCACCATCTCATCCACACCAAATTTCGAGAATGCTTCCTCTGTCATGTTCCAGAACTCATCACCCTCGTTGACAAAGTATTCCAGTCCGATCCACACAGTATGCTCCAGATCTTTTACCATATACGGAGACCAGTTATTGTAAATCTGGAAACGTCCCATCTTTACACGGCGGTCCTGCACATAAACCCAGCAATCCGGAACGATATTTCCAACCGTCTTCATCTTTGTCTTATTCTTCAGTTTGATCTTCGGAACCAGTACACCGAGCGTCATATAATCACGATACGGAAGTCCTTTGGCGATTCTGGCCGGAGTCTCCGGCACATCGTTCATACCACCCACCAAATCTTTGACCGGCATAGAAGAAATGATCACATCTCCGCTCATTTCCTGCTCTGCACCATCTTTTTCATAAATAAGACCCGTCAGCATATTATTCTCATCTTTATGAAGCTTCGTTACCTTTGCTCCTTTAATGATAGTGCCACCCATCTTCTCCACTTCTGATGCCGTTACCTCCCAGAGTTCTCCCGGCCCCAGTTTCGGATATTTGAACTGCTCAATAAGAGAAGTCTCCACCTTCCGGTTTTTCTGGTTGAAAATCTTCCCAAAAATATCCTGAAGGATCGCTACAATAGACAAACCCTTGACACGCTGTGCACCCCAGGATGCATCAATCTCTCTTGGATGACGTCCCCAAAGATTCTCCGTATAATATTCAAAAAACATGGAATACAGCTTCTTGCCAAATCGATTAATATAAAAATTTTCCAGGTTGTCGTCCGGTCTCTTGTGAAGCAGGGATGCCAGATAACTGAATCCTACCTTCATCGTGGTAAAGATTCCCATATTTTTCAGTGTTTCCAGCTTTAAAGATACTGGATAATCATAAAATTTGTCATCAAACAGAATACGGGATACCCGATGTCTGGTCAGCATAACCCGATCTTCCTTCTCCGGATCCGGACCGTTCTTCTCCAGCGGCACCTCACGGTCGAGTTCCAGATCATCGTAGCTGGGTGCTCCCTGCATGGGAAGCATCTGATCCCACCACGCATTGACTTCCGGAATCTTGGAGAAAAAGCGATGTCCGCCCATATCCATCCGGTTTCCTTTATATTCCACCGTACGGGAAATGCCTCCGAAACAGTCGCTCTCTTCGAAAACCACGACTTCGATGTCATTTCCTCTTTTTAATAATTCATATGCTGCGGTAAGACCTGCCGGTCCTGCACCTATGATCAACGCTTTTTTCTTCAATGTATTTCCTCCTGCTTCCGATTACACTATTTTTAACTATAACATATCTGTCCGCATTTGCAAAGGGATGGTTATACAACCTCCGTAAGACAAATATGAAATCCCTCAAAAATCATGGAAGCCAGTTCTCCGATAGTCAGTTCCAGATCTACATATTCCGGTTTCCCTGACAGTTTTACTGCTGTACTTTGTTCACCGGATATCTTCCACTGAAAATAACCGTTATTTTTCCCGATAATCGGATCTTTAATCTGCAAATACAGTTCCTGATCCTGTCTGCCGCACGCCAGAGAAAGCATACCGCATACATCGGTAATACGTGCCATGAACGGCGGCATCTTATCTGAAGCGATCTCTCCCTCTTCCGCCTTCTTCTCTGCTGCCAGATTCTCCATATAGTTTTCTGTTCTCTTACAGAACATCTGATAATGAGAAGCCAGATATCGGTTCTGACCGTCCGCATTCATTCGAGACACCCGCATGGGCAGTTCCGTAAACGGGCAGATCCATACAAAATCAAAGGGCGCATAGATACTCTCACTGGCCGGCATGAGAAACGTAAACGGCATCTTTCGATCAGCCATGTCATTCAGTGCACGCTCCAGCAATGCCCGCATACACCCCTGATGACGGTAATCCGGATCAGTTGCCACTGCCACGATATAATTGCAGGGAAACTCATACCCGTTTACAATCATGGTATATGGATTCAGGTGCAGCATGGAAATGATCTTCTCCTCTTCCTCCAGAACCAGAATCGCATTATTTCTTATTTTATACTGATAATAATAGTCCACAAACCGTTCCGTATCCTCTGCGAACACCGCATGATACAGTTCCCTTGTAAGTCCCCGCTCTTCCGGCTTCAGATACCTTGGATTCCAGATCTTTTCTTCCTGTTCTATTATCTCTGGCATCCCATGCAGCCTCCACAGCCTGCTGTTCTGTCATCATCAATATATGCCGCAATCGGCATCAGAGAGCAGATTGCCTGAGAAGAAATACCTTCGCCGCTTCCCGTAAATCCAAGTCCCTCTTCTGTCGTGGCTTTAATATTCACCTGATTTTTCTCCAGCTTCAGGACAGATGCCACATTCTCAATCATCTGAGGAATATGCGGCAGCATCTTCGGTCTCTGTGCAATAATCGTCGCATCAATGTTGATGATCTGATAATTTTCCTCTTCCAGAAGTTTTCCCACATGCTCCAGAAGCTTCATGCTGGAAGCGCCCTCATAAGCCGGATCTGTATCCGGGAAATGTTTTCCAATATCTCCCAGCGCCGCTGCTCCCAGAAGTGCATCCATGATCGCATGCAAAAGCACATCTGCATCCGAATGTCCCAGCAAGCCTTTTTCATAAGGAATCTTCACGCCTCCAAGAATCAGATCTCTGTTTTCTACCAGACGGTGTACGTCATATCCCATACCTACCCGCATAGTGAACCTCCTTTTACCCTTTCATTTTTATCCAGCTTTCAGGAACTACCGCCGATGTATCTTCTTCCGAATTCACCCATCTCTCCGGTGCAATAACTGTTTTTTCCTTATTCGCATTCAGCCATGCCCCCCACCAGCTGAAAGAACTGTTCGCAATCACATTGTGCTCGCACAAACTCATCAGCTGCATATCTCGATAACTCTCTTTTCCGGTATTCCCCTGTACAAAACAACAGTCCGCATCTGTAAAATGCGATTTTGTCCATTCAAAATCATTTGTAAAAATATAAAAACAAACATTTCCATTATATCTGCCCCGGAAATAGTTCATTGCATTTTTATAATAATCCAATGTACAAATTCCATTCAGATTCGGATAATTTAAATAATCGCCTCTTCTGATATGAACACTCACAGAATGCGTTTCTCTCATTGACCGTACCAGCTCTTTCTGCCAGTCCTGTTCTAATTCTGGAAAAACATATGTCTTTCTGACAATCTCTTCGATATCCGAAAAATATTGTTCACTCTGCCAGTAGCCCTCTATATAATATCCATCCAGATCCAGGACATAAGAGTCAAAGGAATATGATTCATGATTATAGATTGTCTTTTTGCCAAAAGGCGTTTTCCTCAAAAATTCTGTCCATCTGTTAGCTTTTCTGTAGCCAAACTTCTTTATCTCTTTTAAATCTGCAAATGGACATTCCAATCCAAATACCCGATCCAGTTCAAAATCATTGTGCCAATGATGAGTCTCATATTTAGTCACATCAATCTTCACTGTCTTTCCCATCTGCTGCTGTTTTAAAGCCAGTGCATACTGAAACATCTGATTTCCAAGGCCGCCATCAATCCAGATAATATTCATACGGATCTCCTCTTTTTATGAGTGTATTTACTTATCTACTACAAGCTGGATATTCAGCTCATTGTCTGTATAGTTGCTATCTAACAATAGTTCAGAACCATCCACCCGCTCTCCGTTAATCATCCAATGATAAGAATTTCCATCGTCGTCATTTACCACAAGAGTAAGCGGATAGTTATGATAATAGACCCCTTCATATTCTGTCTCTCCAGAAAGTCGAATCTGGCTGAATGCCACTGACAATCCATTCGGAACCTGAAGCTTCAATGTATAAGGCTCTGCGGCTCCCAGATTATTCTGCAGTCCTGCATGTACTACCACACAGCTCTCCGATGCTTTTTCTCTCATAACTTTTACTGCTTCCTGCTGCCGCGTCCGTTCCTCATCTGTATAGTAGAGTGCCATGGAATGGGCAATCTTCTGATCTTCTTCATCAATCACCTGCAGCACATGATCGGCTGCAAATGTCGTATTAGTCAGATCACAGACCATATTTACAAACTGGGTCCGATATTTATCCGACTTCATAAGAATAGACAGCGTATCTGTCATATCCTCTACAGGCTCCTGCATCAGATAATCAAACTCATTTGCAATTTCTCCCTTGCTGGTATCTCCATATACCGCATCCAGATCATAAAGGAAGAATCGAACCTTTCCATCCGCATAAGAACTGTTGGTTCCGGCTGCGCATTTCCAGGAGAGGAAATTGTGAAACGGCCAGTCGACATTATTCATAATACAGTTCACCGCATAATGTTGCAGCATATCCGTCATATCCACGGACTCTTCCAGCTTTTCTTGGCGTTCTGGATCATTAAGATCCGAATGGAGTCGTCCGTAATATTCGCCAAACCTGGAGCTGTTTATTTCATTCGGCTCATACTTTGTAATATCCTTTTTTCTGGCACCTATGGCTGAAGCTACATTATATCTACTATACTTCTCCTGAAGCTGAATAATACCATAATATGCTCCATTAACAAAAAGCACGCCTGGTCTTGCGCCCGCACAGACAATTCCAGCTTCTTTTCCAAGTCTGCTGACCACATTCCATTTGATCATGGTTCCTTCATGATCGGAACCGCCATTTCTCAACACCAACCGGTTATAAGACTGTCCCTTTGCATTTCCTGCCATATCAGTGTCAAAAAAATCATAGTCAAAAACAGGATGTTCCATATCATACTGTTTTGATGCAATCAGCTTGATGCTCTTCTGATCATATCCCCTGGAGCCATGTCCTGATACGGCAATACCGGTTCCCTGAGCAATCATGGGTGTTCCATCATGTTCATAGAATTCAATGTATGCCTGGCGCTCCCAGCTTCCGTTTTCATCATTAACCTGATCCCAATTTGTGAAAATACCGGTCTTCTCATCGTAGAGATTCGCCTGATCCGTAGTCAGAGACACTACCATAGTATCAAACAGTTCCGATACGCCCCGACCCACAAAATAAGTCTGGGTATACACAGAACTCTCAATGCCGCCTTGCACCACCATGGCTTTCACCACTGTTGTTGCCATAGGCAGTCCAGCTTCCACACGGATAGGCATTGTATAAACATCCGACTCTGTCGTCGGTGTATCCCCATTTAGCGTATAATAAATAGTTCCTCCACGGATACCTGCACTTAACGTCAGATCAAAAGCTTCTTCCTGAAAAGCATCCTTTCTGGAAAAATGCACTTCCGGATTCCTCACGCATAGCAGAATCACACTTCCAGTCAAAACAGCCAACAATATAATGATAACCATTGCTGACACATATTTTTTTGTCAAATGCTCATTCCTCCATAAGTTTCCATCTTCCCTATAAAGAAAAACAGCTCCCTAATCTCTTAGGAAGCTTAAAATAGCGAGAGGGGGATTCGAACCCTCGACACCACGGGTATGAACCGTGTGCTCTAGCCAACTGAGCTATCTCGCCATATATATTCCGGTTTTTCAACCGACTTCAATATGATACCAAATATGAAGTCGGTTGTCAATACTTTTTTCATTGATGCTTGACACACTTTTTTCATTCTTGTGAACTGAATGAATCTATGTACCAACCATCTCTATTTATCAGATTTAAAATCACACTATACCACTGATTCGCATATCCATAATTTATTTTTATTGCTGAATAATTGCCATCTTCTATCAGATTATCCACTCCACTATAACTTGAAAAAATCATATTTTTGGTATCAAGAAGTTTGGGAATCGCATCCGGCTCATCACTATAGTGTCTTTCGGCCCATTCCACAGTCTGCTGATCATACAGCAACATTCCATAATACATTTTCTGCAGCCTGATTGCTGCTTCCTTCTGCAATCTTAATGTTTCCAGTACAGAAACCGCATCTGTTTCCCCGGGATGATAAAAAAAAGAAATTGCAGACAATGTATCACCTCTCTGCAGATAAAGGAAAAAATCGGATGCCAGTATTTCTTTTGTATCTGCTTTCTGCGGTGTCAGGATATAGTAATTTGGAGGCAGAATGATTTCATCCATACCATCCAATGCAACTCCTGCGGCGTCAAAATCACTCTTTTCTTCTACCAGCAATATTGCCGGCTTCGGATCATGCCATTTTTCCAGATCATTACATAAAATCATCTTCCAGTACTTTTTGTATCGAGCCAACGAAAAATGCAGTTCCCGAATCTGTTCATCCGTCTGCACGTACGCACACACTTCAGCTACTTCTCTGGCACCCATAATCTGGCTGATTGCTTTCCTGTTTTCATAATACATTCCATCTGGATTTTCCGGTTCTATTTTCCGTACATCCAGGATTTTCATCTGCTGTCCATGAGCTAATGCATTATACTCTTTTTGAAACAAAAGGCCATATTTATAGGCAAGCCGCATTCTGGAAATTTCAATATATGCTTTATTCTCCATTTCTGCAGGAGGAAGCATGGAAATTTTCGGAAACTGACCTGTATATTCGATAAAATTCGTCAGGCTGAAATATTCTGCAAGATCACTGATCGCACACACTCTCAGGGCACCATCCATATTATTTTGCTGTACCTGATACAAAAAATAAGTAACTGCCTCTTCCGGTTCTTCAAATCCTTCTGTAGTATAAAATAATTCCTCCTCAAGCGGTGATTTCACCGCCTGAAGAGAACCATATTTACTATAAGAAAGAAGAAGCACTGCAAAAATAACAATTGCAAGATAGCTTACCGCTTTTTTCAAACTATTTACTCCGTCACTTCTACTTTACGGTTTACTTTGTTCTGAATTTCTTCCTCGATTGCAGCAATGAACTCACCAAGATCTTTCTGTCCCTCATCTCCAAGGAAACGGCTTCTGACTGATACTTTTCCTTCTGCCTCTTCCTTCTCACCTACAACAAGCATATACGGAATTCTTGCTTTTCTTGCCTCACGGATCTTGTATCCGATTTTCTCAGATCTGGTATCTACGTCAACACGAATACCTGCTTCATTCAGCTGTGCTTCCACTTTCTTTGCATAATCCATGTACTTGTCAGAAATAGGAAGTACACGAACCTGTACCGGTGCCAGCCAGGTCGGGAATGCACCTGCAAAATGCTCAATCAGGATACCGATAAAACGTTCGATAGATCCGAATACGACACGGTGAATCATGATGGGACGATGTTTCTCGCCGTCTGCTCCGATATACTCCAGTTCAAAACGCTGCGGCAGCTGGAAGTCAAGCTGAATGGTACCGCACTGCCAGGTTCTGCCGATGCAGTCTACCAGATGGAAGTCGATCTTCGGTCCGTAGAATGCGCCGTCTCCCTCATTTACTACATACGGAAGGCCGATCTCATCAAGGGCACTTCTTAAGCCCTCGGTTGCCATCTCCCAGTCTTCGTCGCTTCCCATGGAATCTTCCGGTCTGGTGGACAGCTCTACATGATACTCAAATCCGAACAGAGAGTAAACTTCGTTGATCAGTGCTACAACGCCCTTGATCTCATCTTTGATCTGATCCGGAGTCATGAAGATATGTGCATCATCCTGAGTGAAGCAGCGAACTCTCATCAGTCCGTGCAGCTGACCGGATTTCTCATGACGATGTACCAGTCCCAGTTCACCTACACGCAGCGGCAGGTCTCTGTAAGAACGCGGCTCGGATGCATATACCAGAACACCACCCGGACAGTTCATCGGTTTGATTGCATAATCTTCATCATCAATTACAGTGGTGTACATATTGTTTTTGTAATGATCCCAGTGTCCTGAAGTCTCCCACAGTTTTCTGTTCAGGATAATCGGAGTAGAAACCTCTACATAACCTGCTTTTTTGTGGATTTCTCTCCAGTAATCAAGCAACGTATTTTTCAGAACCATTCCATTCGGAAGGAAGAACGGGAATCCCGGTCCTGCCTCATGCATCATAAACAACCCCAGCTCTTTTCCAAGTTTTCTGTGGTCACGTTTCTTCGCCTCTTCCATCATAGTGATGTAAGCTTCCAGTTCCTCTTTCTTAGCGAAAGCAGTTGCATAGAGACGGGTCAGCATCTTATTGTGCTCGTCACCTCTCCAGTAAGCTCCTGCAAGGCTCATGATCTTAAATGCTTTACCAACACCCTTGGTGCTCATGAGATGCGGTCCTGCGCAAAGGTCTGTAAACTCACCCTGACTGTAGAAACTGATCTCTGCATCCTCCGGCAGATCTTCAATAAGCTCTACTTTATACGGCTCGCCTTTCTCTTTCATAAACTCAATGGCTTCTGCCCGCGGTTTGGTGAAACGCTCAATCTTCAGATCCTCTTTGATGATCTTTTTCATCTCTGCTTCAATCTTATCAAAATCATCGCTGGTCAGCGGAGTCTCAAACTCCATATCATAATAGAATCCATCTGCGATAGACGGTCCAATTGCCAGTTTGGTGCTCGGATACAAACGCTTTACTGCCTGTGCCATCACATGGCTTGCGGTATGTCTCAGTGCAGCAAGACCTGCCTCATCCTTTGCAGTCAGAATATTTACCTCTGCATCATTTTCTACGACTGTACGAAGATCTACAACTTCTCCATTCACCTCACCTGCACAGGCTACACGTGCAAGACCGTCACTTAAATCTCTGGCAATATCAATGACTGCCATCGGCTGTGCATACTCTTTAACTGATCCGTCTTTTAATGTCACTTTCATCTTTTCATGCTCCTTTATTTTTTTGTAATACAACAAAAATCCCTGAACAGCCACTTAACTGTTCAGGGACGATAGACTTACTCTTACCGCGGTTCCACCCATCTTGTGTAATCACCACTCATTCAGACGATAACGGTGTCGGCCGGGCTTTATTGGAGCCGCTCCAGGGTGGTCTTCCACTGACTTCTTCATAAGATACTCGCACCTTGCGTATCTCTCTCTGGATGCCTCTGTCAGCTTACTCTTCCTGTCTTTGCTTTTTTGTATTAACTGGCTTCCATTATAACATGGTACGAAAGGTTGTCAAGGTGATTTTCACAACTTAAACCATCCATTTTCCTATGAATGGTATTTTTTTCAGACACCATATGATCACATAACTAATCAAAAATGTCATGGCTGAAAAAAGTATAATTGTTACTATCACCGGAAACTTTTCCTGAGTTAATCCTATTCTTCTATAAACCTGCTCGATAAACAAAGTATGGATCAGATAAATTCCAAATGTACATTCTGATATTGATCTCAAAATTGCCTCATTTAAAATTTTTCTTTTCTCTATTTTCAGTCCTTTTTCAAGAGCAACAAATACCGCCGCCGAAGAAATTACAACCCAAATCGAGAGATATCCTGAAGTCACTGACATATTTTGCTTATATGCTAATGAGTACAATGCATTCACTACGGCCGCCAAAATGCAGGTACCAAGATAGATGGCAAAACATTTTTTTCCGGAAAAATAATCAATATAATGATGCAAATAATAGCCCAGAATGAAATACAAAATTCCTACTGGGATTTCAGCCAGAGGAAAATTTTTCAGAGCAGTATCTAAAATTACACTGTTTATTAGTGGTTGCAGTGTTTCTCTGCAAATGATTCCTGTCAAAATCAGAATTCCAATATATAACAAATCTTCTATTTCAAGATATTTAATCATTTTTTGTAAAACAGGCAAAAACAGGTACGCTGTCAGAATTGCAGGCAGAAACCACAGATGATAATGTCCTCCCAAAAAATGAGTCCAAAAATACTCTCCTGTAATTTCATGTGTTTTTTTATATGCAACACAATCAATCAACGCATACAGAAAAGACCAGCTTATCCAGGCAATTACTATTCTTGCTGCATATTTTCTGTACAATTCGAAAATGCTCAGCTTTTTTTCCATGAAAAGAATTCCACTAAGCATAAAAAAATTGGTACAGCACATCTTACCATAGAAACAACTAAATTCCGTATCATCCAATCAGTTGTATGGGGATCTTTTATTTCCATTCCATATCCGGCAACATGAATAACAACTACACAAAAACACGCAATTATCCGAATCATATCCCATTCTTTTTTTCGTTCATTCATACTCTTTTCCCATTCGTAAAAAACTCCAGACAACATGTCACGTCATCTGGAGTCTCAAGTTATTATGATTATGCTTTTTTTCCACAACACTGTTTATACTTCTTGCCGCTTCCGCACGGACACGGATCGTTACGGCCAATTTTCTTACCTTTTACGATGGTACCGGACTTTTTCTGCTCCAGATACAGTGCATGTTTTTTCTCTTTGTCGAAGATCTCATCCCACTGCGGCAGTTCATACAGCCAGTCAGCTTTTGCGTCAACCATGTTCTTGTACAGTTTTTCTTTGTCGAATTTCAGGCTGACAACGGTATCCTCTTCCATCTCCTCAATCGGGTTTGCCTCTACCAGGCTCTCATTAATACCATCCAGGAATCCGGTCATCTCCATAACGCTTAAACCATATTTCTCAGCCAGCTCTTTTACGGTTCCTTTTACTTCGGTATCCGGATCAGAGAGAAGTTTCTCATACACACCTTTTTCCAGGTTGAAGTAATTTGCCCAGAATCTCTGAAGAGCTCCCTTATCTTTTTTCTCATCATAGGCAATTTTCTGCCATTCTTTTAATAAAGCCATGTTCTTAACCATCCTTTTTCAATAAATAAACATATAGGGATAATATATACTATTTTCCTCTATTTTTCAACGATTTTTTGTTTCATCAGCCGGCTTAATGCCTCACTGTCAAAGGTTTCAAAAAATTCCGCCCTATCATAATCTCCCACGCCATCTCTTGCATACAGGCAGTCTGCCGCCAGAATCGGCGCGCCGACAGATCTTGCCTCCAGAAGCGGCAGTCCTATAGTCTCAATATAAGACGGGAATACCAGTACAGAAGACGCATACTGTTCAAAGAGCTGTGTTCTCGGCACCGGGCCGATGAACTCGATCGGAAGCTTATTTTCTTCTGCCTCCGCTTTCAACTTCTTCATACCCTCATTTTCTTCTCCCGTCACGGTCCAGATCACCCGGTAATCTTCCATGCCCTGCTCTTTTAAAAGTTCACAGGCCTTTAAAAATGTCCGGTGATTCTTATATGCAGGCGGGCCTGCCGGATAAAAAAATGTAGGACAGGCCTCATCCATCTTCCATGGATGAGTTTTCAGCATCTCTACCGGCGGAAACTTCACTTCCACCCGGTCAGCCGGAATGCCGCACTGACGGATGATCTCTTCCTTCATCCAGTTGGTCTGCACCAGCACTTTTTCTGCTCTGCAAATGGACTTTTTCATCATCCGGCCTAAAATCTGCTGGCTGTACCAAGGGCGGAATGCCTCCCATGGTTTGAATTTATATTCCGAAAAGGGAAGCGCATTATGTTCATATACCGTCTGCGGCACGTTTGTATGAGGAAGTTCAATGTTTTGCAGAGACAATACCCGGTCAACTTTATATTTCTTTACCAGCTTATGGGCCACGAAGTGATCAAAATACAGCCGGTGCAGCATGCTTTTCTTCACTTCCGGGAAATTCAGGACTTTGATATTGTCTGTCTCCGGAAGTTTATAGACGCTGAGCACGAAAATGTATTCATTCTCTGTATCTTTCTTAAATTCTTCATAAAAGCTCTGAAGAACCGTCGCTGCTCCGCCGCTGTCTGCCGCTACATCATAAACGAGCGTTCTCATCGGTCTTCACCTTGTTCATGGCTTTGATCAGAAGCTCCTGACCACGGAATGCATCCCGGATCACGGTATTCTTCTCTTTGCCCTTCAGTACCTGACAGATATACTCATACTCTGCCTTAATACCTTTGTCCTGTTTCAACTTATGGGTAACAGTCTTCGTACTTCCGTATTTCTTCAGACGGATAAAGTTGTCCATCTCATAGACAGATCCGTTGGATAATACGCGCAGCTGTTCCTTCGGATATTTTTTGGAGCCCATGGAAGAATACACAATGTTTCCAACTGCTCCGGATGCAAACTTCAGCGTAATCAGCACATTGTCATTCATAGGATAAGCATTGTTGGAAGCTGCGGTCACGTTCATATCCGTCAGCTCGCTGCCATCCAGGTACTGAATGAGATCCACGAAATGGCATGCCTCACCAAGAATTCTGCCGCCGCCTGCTGCCTCGTCATGTACCCAGTGATCCTTCGGAATAAATCCCGCATTTCCAATAAAATCATAGACTGCCGGAATCTGGTCCGTCTTCAGATCCTTCTTGATCTGCTGAATGAGCGGCGCATGACGCCGGTTCAGGCCTACGAACAGCTCGCCCTCGGATTTCTCATACGCTTCTTTAATCTGCTGTAATTCATCCAGAGTCAGACAAAGCGGTTTCTCACAATAGACATGCTTTCCAGCATTCAATGCCTCGATAACAAATTTGGCATGGCTGTTATGCTGAGTGGAAACTGCGATCAGATCAATATCCGGATCTGCCAACAGTTCTTTATAATCATTGGTGGTATAAGCAAACGGTGTTCCGCTGTTAGCCTGTGCTCCGCCTACACCACCGGTAGTAGCCAGTCCACGGAACTCAAAGAGTCCGGTCTCTTTCATAATCGGAAGCATGGTGCTGCGTACAAAGTTGCCCGCTCCGATAAGTCCCAGACGGATCTTATCACCGGATACAGATTTCTTTGCCTCCGGATTATGAATGGTTCCATTCCATTTTTCTTTATTTTCTTCATCATATTTCAGAAGAACGCCGATATAACGCTCATGATTCGGGTTCTTCGTGATCATCTCATAAGCTTCTGCTGCCTGAGCAAAGGGAATCTCATGGGTAATGATATCGGAAAGACTGATTCTTTCCTGAGCAAGCAGGCGGACAAACTCCTCGATATTGCGACCTTCTGTGAAGCGCACATAGCCGATGGGGTAATCAATTCCCTTCTGCTCATAGGTCGCATCATAACGTCCTGCTCCATAAGAACGGGCAATGCGGAAAGAAAGCTCTCTCTCATAGTACGGGCGTCTGTCAATGTTCATCTGGGTTACACCGATCATGCAGATAATACCGCGGTCACGGGCAATGGCTGCCGCCAGATCCATGGGTGCATTGGTATTGGCTGCTGCGGTGATGATGACTTTGTCCACACCGCGTCCTCTGGTCAGTGCCTTGGTCATATCAACAGCGCTGTCATCGCCGGAATTGATAAATGCCTTCAGGTTGGTACCTGGCATGGTCTTATCCACCACATCATAGCCAATGACGTCACAACCGTAAGCATTTAAAATACGGCTCACAATATGTCCCAGAAGTCCCATACCGATGACTGCTACAGTCTCTCCCGGTACGACTTCCGCCTGATGGATCCCCTCCAGTGCAATACCACCCAGGGCGCAGAACGCTGCCTGACGATAATCCTGTAACTCTTCCGGAATCTTTGTGAGCATAGTTCTACTCACCCGGTTGATCTCGCAGTGATAAGCGGTACCTACCATGGCTACCAGATCTCCGGCTTGTACTTCTGTCACGCCTTTTCCGCAGGAAATGACACGTCCTACACCAGAATATCCCATAGGCATCGGTTCTGCCAGCTTGTTAAAGGCACTCTCGATAGTAGTCACAATCCCATCGGTAGAAAGCTTTTCCAACACTTTCTTTACCTGATCCGGACGCTCCAGTGCCTTCTGGACCAGATTCTTGCCGCCGAAAGAAGCAAGGCCTCTCTCTGTACCGGCACTGACTACCGTATACAAAGTCTCCACCAGAGCCATATTTTCTTTTACCGTGGGCATGGGCTGGTCAATGAGCTTCATGCTTCCGTCTTTTACATTCAGAAATAACTGTTTCATATATTATGTTTCTCCATTCCCTTCTCTACAAGCGGTAGGTTCCATCCAGGAAACAGATATGTCTGGTATCCAACACTACTTTTCCTTTCAGTTTGTCCATATTTTCTCTGATCTCATCATGTCCTACCAGCAGAACCACAAAATCCACATCTGCAAGGAAGCTGTCCAGATCATGATACTGGTTCGGCACCAGATCTTTCTTTACATAGGGATCATAGACTTTGATCTGTCCGCCGCAGAGATGGCGTTCCATGCTCTCCAACATCTGCAAGGTCGGACTTTCTCTCGTATCGTCTACATTTTCTTTATAGGTCAGACCGTAGAGACCTACTCTTCCCACATCGGTCATGTTATTCTCTTTCATGATATTGTGAATCCGTTCGAGAACGAAATCAGGCATACCGTCATTGATCTTTCTGGCTGCCAGAATGATATTTGCCAGGCCCGGATAATCACCTACCAGGAACCACGGATCTACAGAGATGCAGTGTCCGCCGACACCAGGTCCCGGAGTCAGAATGTTGACACGGGGATGCTTGTTGGCAATTCGGATGATCTCATACACATCCATATTATCGGAGCGGCAGATCTTCGCCAGCTCATTGGCAAATGCAATGTTAATATCTCGGAAGGTATTCTCCACTACCTTGGTCATCTCTGCGGTACGAATATCCGTTACCACGATCTCTCCCTGACAGAAAGAGCTGTACAGGGCCTTTACTTTTTCACCGATCTCCAGGCTGTCTGCACCAATCGTACGGGAATTATGTTTCAGCTCATATACCATATTTCCCGGAATGATACGCTCCGGTGCATGCACCAGATTGATATCCTCGCCGATGGTAAATCCGTCGGATTCAATGATCGGACGCACATATTTATTGATGGTTCCCGGAGATACGGTAGATTCGATAACCACCGTTGCGCCCTTCGGGCAGACACTCATAACGTTCTGCACTGCCTTTACTACGTAGCTTGCATCCACCTTTTTACTAGCCTTATCATAGGGAGTCGGCACTGCCACGATATACATATCCGTGCTCTGATACTCATGAGAAAACCGGATCCCTTTGCTCACTGCCTCCTGGAACAGTTCGTCAAGGCCATCCTCCTCGAAGGTAGTCTTTCCCTCATTCAGGGTATCTACCAGCTCCTTATTATAATCCGTTCCTACAACCTCTACCCCATGTGCTGCAAACATCAGCGCAGTGGGAAGACCGATATAACCAAGTCCTACTACATTAATCATGATGCTTCTCCCTTTCTCTTTCGAATATGATCTGTGTTATGTGCTCACTTCCATCGCCCTCCCAGGCAAGTGCAAGCACTTGTATCTGTTCTGTTTTTCCAAATTCCGGTGCATAGGAACAGATGGTTCCTTCCCGGTAGATTTTTACCTGATCCTGTTTTTCCGGAATGATACGGCAGACCAGCGTATCGTCTTTTTCTTTGACCAATACGGAATTTTCCGCTTCTTCATAATGATAATCCGGCGCCAGATGGAAATATGCATCTGCATGTCCGTCTACCTGATCCCAGATCTCGACACTGCTGCCTTCTGCCCAGATACAGCGTCCCTGCTTTCTGCCAGATGCCGTCGTCAGCCTGCCTTTCAGCTCCTGGCTGCCGGCAGAACCGGTTACTTCTGAAATCCGTCTGGCTACCCGGTGTTCTCCCCAGCATTCAGACTGTTCCTCGCCGTCAATCATCACCGTATTATGGGCTGCAGTGCTTCTGAAATATCCCCGTAATGCCCCCTGATACATCCCTGTACCAGAATTCACAAAGACCGGATGTCCCTGTCTGGACAGTTCAAAACTCAATCCATCGCAGTGTCCGTGTCCCGGCATGTAATCCGGCGCAATGGCACCTGCATCCAGAAGAACCTTCACATCTCCGCTTCGCAGGCAATAATAACCGGCATCCGGGAAAGATGCTTTATAATCCGGCGTAATTCCGAATTCTTCCCGGAGTGCTGCCAGGAGACTTACCATGGAACGCGCCACATTATCCCCGGAATCATTGAAAAGCGGCGTCTGTCCCATGCCATCTTCCAGAGAATACATAACGTCCGCCATTTTCTTAATCTTCTTACTTAGTTCTTCGTAGAAAAGGCGGTCTGCTTTCTCCACACCTCTTGCTGCCCTCATCAGATCTTCCAGTACAATCTTATGATACATGGGGCTTCGTTCATAATGCATGCCATCGGGCAGGATCTGTTCTTCCAGTTCCTCCAGCAAGCGGCTTTTATAATCATCATAAACACCCGGCTCTTTGAAATACAGCGCACCCAGCATGACTGCTTTTAAATTTTCCAGATAATGATTGCCCAGAAGGTGAAGCTCCAGCTTCTTCTGCAGATGCAGATACTGAGCGTACATACTGTCACCCAGCTTCTGAGTAAATTTCTCATCTTTCCGGAATATCTCACCAAATCCATCCATACAGATCCAGAGATTAGTAAGCCTCAAAGAAATGGTATAAGGATGCCATCCATCCCCGGTCCCGTCTTCATTATCTTCCATCCATCGGAGACAATAATCACGGAACTTCTCATAATACTTCGCCTCTCCGGTTTCCCGATAGGCTGCTGCCAGCGGAATCAGAAATTCCAGATACTGCAGATTAAAATTCCACAGATGACTCTTATCCGGATTATCCCAATTATGACCGCCCGGAATACCGCTCTCATGAAGCAGTGTCACCGTTCCGTTTAAAATCTCATCCCGGTCAAACCGCTTCTCATAATCCGGATGAGCGTCAAGGCGATCCATCCAGAGTGGCATTGTTCCCAACGCCGGTGCAGAGGCTTTCGTTATTGCTTTTTTCTTTCTTTCCAGACGATTCTTCACCAAGAATTTTACCTGGCTTTTCTTCAGATAAGACACCGTCCGGTAATATTTCTCAATCTTTTTCCACACTCTTGATCACCTGATAAAGTTTCCTGGTCAGTACCGGGAAGTCAAAATCCTTTGCCCCATTCTTCGCATTCTCCGCCATCTGGGCATAAGCTTCCTCCGGCATATCATGAATCTTCAGGATCTGCTCTGCCAGCGCCTTCGCTGTACACTCCTCAAGGGACAGACCACACTGATATTTATCCAGAATGCAATATCCCATCTTCACCGTGGAAATAATCGGTTTTCCACTGGCCATATACTCAAACAGCTTGTTGGAACTGTTGCCTCTGGACCAGTTATAGTTTGCCTGAGAATAATTCAATACATTCACAGAAGATCGGCTCAGGATATACGGAATATATTTTTTCTCCACAAACCCTTTGAAAATCACATTGTCTATGTGCTCATCCTGTACTCTTTTTTCCAGTTTTTCCAGCTCGCTTCCACCACCGAAGATCAGGAATTTGATATCTTTTTTATCTTTTAATAATTTTGCCGTATCCAGAAGATTGCCCACATTGTTGACCGGGCGAACCGTCCCGGTGTACACCACCTTGAAACTGTCATCCTCCAGATCCGGATCTTTCAGAATATCCTTCTCAATACTTGCATAGTAATCCTTCAGATTCACACCATTGTTGATGTAATGGCATTTGGCAAGATCAATCTTACCGCCGTGGTCTTTATCCCATCCCATCTCTTTGATGTGATCCACGTCGCCTTCTTTGGTGAATACAATAGCATCCGCATGGACATACATCCATTTTTCTCCGGCACTTAAGAGCCGTCCTACCAGACTGTTCATCTTTACTTTTCCAAAAGAGAAGATAGCCTCCGGCCAGAGATCCCGGACTTCTACGATAGCCGGGACCCGGAACCGTCTGGCCACCAGAATTCCCGCAATGCTGGTCAGGGGATGGGCACTGGAACCCATGATCACATCCGGCTTTCCATACTGCTTCGCATAGCCCTTGCTGATCTTTAAAAGTCCTAGGAAGAAGCTCACCATGTTCTTCACACGGGAGATTCCGTTACCTTCATATTTACTCGTCTTAACAAAGACAAAGGGAACCCCTTCCTCTTCGGTCCGAAGATAAGGCTTCCCGTGGGTGTCGACACAGCCTCCGGTCTGATGAAGCTCATTGGCCGCAAAGACTGTCGTCTCAATATTTCTTTCTTTTAAATACTCCGCAAAATAATAGTGGCGGAGCAGCGGCCCCGTAAGGGGGGTCGTCGCATAATGGTTAAATATCCAAAATCTATGCATGGTTCTGTCCTTCCTCCACTCCTTCTGTACTCTCCTTGGTGAACATGATCTTCAGCGTCAGGAAGATCAGACGGATGTCCAGAAGAACCGAATAACTTTCAATGTACATAAGGTCAAGCTTTAACTTGTCCAGCGGAGTCGTATTGTATTTTCCATAAATCTGCGCATAACCGGTCAGTCCGGCTTTTACTTTCAGACGATAGATAAATTCCGGCGTTTCCTGACAGAACTCATCAATGTACGTCTGGCGCTCCGGTCTCGGCCCTACAATACTCATGTCTCCTTTTAAAATATTTAAAAGCTGGGGCAGCTCGTCCAGTCTGGTGGCACGGATAAATTTACCCACCTTCGTAATACGGCTGTCATTCTTCGTGGAGAACTGTGCTCCATTCTTCTCCGCATCTACGATCATACTGCGGAATTTATAGATATAGAACTTCTTACCTCCGATCGTTACCCGCTCCTGCTTAAAAAGCGCCGGACCATGATCTTCCAGCTTGATGGCCAGTGCCGTCAACAGCATAAAGGGAGAAGCCACAATGAGCATGGCTCCTGAAATCAGGATATCCATGGCACGCTTCATAATCCGCTGCTCAAAAGACAGGCCGGAATTTCGAAGAAGGAAAAACGGTGTGTCAAAGGAATGGACGCGGTCTGCACCACGCAGCAGAATATCTGACACCTCCGGAGCCACATAGATCCGGATGGATTTCTCATAACAGAATTTGATCAGATCGTTCCGTTTCTGCTCTTCAATCCCATAGAGCATCATAGCATCACAGTCTGCCACTTCTTTCTGTAAGACTGACAGCGGTTCTGACGCTGACACACATCTGCTCACCTCATAGAGATCTTTTCTGCTGGAAATCTTCCGAAGCAAAAGTTCCTTATATTCCAGATCACAGATCAGGAGCAGATGCTTTGGTGGAAACATCTTCCGGAAAATACCGTCAGACATCTGATTAATCAAAGCAATAATCAGGAATTCCGGCACACATAATACCAGCATGGGCCATACCGCCGGAAGCGGGAACTGTCCTACAACCATGATAATCTGCATATACATGAGCGCGTTTGCAATGACCGTTCCCAGCGTCTGGGAAAGAATCAGCTGTCCCTTGCGATAGTACGCATATTTTGTTCCGCCATACATATAAATAAAGACAACCAAATAAAGGATATAAAATCCCACCATCATCAGATTACCTTTATTTTCAAACGGATTCAGTCTCCGTCCATTGTATACTCCAAACCAGACATACGTAAAAAATGCAGCTTCCAGAATAATCTCAATTCCGGCTATGCCCAGACGAAGAAGCCGTTTATACTGATCAAATTTATCCATGAACACAGTTACCTCATTATCTATAGTCTTCTGTATTCTACCACTTTCAGGATACTTTTACAAGGATTGCAGTTTGTAAATATGAAATAGTCCCGCACGATCCACTTCCGTGCAGGTTGTGTTCTCATATAAAGAGGTCAGATATTCCAGCCCCTTATCAAACGTGCAGATTAAATATACATTGTCCCGCTTATACAATGCCTCACGCACACTGGTGATCCCCTGTTGTTCCAGTTTTTTCTTCCACACGGGACTAAAGCTCATCCAGTCTCCCAGAGACATATAATTCATCGTATAAGTTTTATTACGCCAAAGTTTCACATTCCATGTAGTAAATGCCATGGTCGTCACATCGTTAAAATAAAAATTTTCTGAATATTCAGAGCAATACTGCTTAAGATTTTCTACAGATTCATTTCTTTTATAACGCTCTTCGTTTTGAATGCGAATAGAATTTCCGTATACAACACTAATCATGACCAGCGCAAAAACAGCTGCTGTCAATCCTTTCTTCCATATTTTTTTCACAAATTCCTGTTCAAATGAAGAACTGATTTCTCTGCATATCAAAATTGCAATTACGACTAATAGTAGATTCATACTATAGATGACTCGTTCTGGAACGCGTCCTTTATAAAGTAAATAAATCCAAAGTACAAACTGTATTCCAAGCAGACCAAGAAGTTCTATTGCCTGACTCCAATGTTTTCTCCAAATACTGAGCAAAAACAAAAGTCCAAGCACCAGCATTCCAATACTTTGAATCAGATGAAATCTTCCATCTAACAAACCTTTTACATAAATTTTTGCCGCTTTAATTAATTTTTCTGTTCTATTTTGTCCTACTGGATATATTTTCTTATAAGTATGGATATAATTTTCGAAAAATTCCGGAGTAATTTTGTCATCTGCTGTATAATTATAATTCATCAATGTACGCGCCCGGCTTTTACTGTCAATTCCTGCAGCGGCATATAGTTCTTCCGCACTTTCATATGGCGGAAATGTATAATCTGGATAATCATAAATATCTGAACGATATTGATTGTAGATATTGTATTCTTTCCATGCCTCATTTCCATAACCGACTTCTTTTCCAAGGAGTCCAATAAAAAGCACAACAAACACAACAACCGGTACATACCATTCTATTTTTTCCCTTTTTTCTCCTTTTTCCCTCCACATCCGGATACACCAGAAAACTATTCCCACTGGAAGAACCATAAAAAAAACTTCTATTCTTATCTGCATTGTCAGAAATTCAAGTATTCCCAATACTATCAGATCTGCGATCGTCATTCTTTCCGTTGTTGCATACCAATACAATATGGAAGCCCCCAGAACGGCTGCCGTTGTTGTAAATGTAATCTGCGTTAATGTTTGCAGCCCAATCACAAGAAATACTGATAATGCCAGTATGATTTTCCATATTTTTTCTTTTCTTTGTTCCATTTTACCCATGATACGGTATAGAATTAAACTCATGCAAAACCATTGTGCTGCAAAAAAACTTAATGCATACCAGTCTATTTGCGAGCAGATATGATATAATCCTGTCAGTGCCAGTGCATACCAATACTGTAGAAAAATTGCATGTGCATCTGGATATCCTAGATACTGACCTGATAAAATTTCCATCATGCTGCGGTCATCAATGATTGCATATATAAATGGAATTACCTGACTTAATCCACCAATCAGAAATACCGGCAATATACAGGCAATTATTATATTTTTCTTTTTAATGCTCATAGCTATTATCCCCATTTCATTCTCTCTTCTCTATATTACATTAACTCTTTCAAAAACAAAACCTTATTTTCTATTATTCTAAATTCTTTAGTAATTGACGTCTCCTCAAATATCTCCTATAATTAAAAAATATGAAAAGAAAGGTATTAAATATTAATGATTCAGATAAGTTTTGTTATCCCCTGTTATAGAAGTGCAAACACAATTATACAAGTATTAAAAGAAATCGAAGATAAAATGAATGAACGACCAGATACTATTTATGAAGTCATTACCGTCAATGACAGTTCTCCAGATAATGTACTTCAGGTACTGAAGGAATATGCTGAAACCCATTCCTGGCTGCGGGTAGTTGATTTCACAAAGAATTTTGGACAGCATGCGGCCATGATGGCAGGTCTCTCTTTTGCATCTGGAAAATACATTGTATTTCTGGATGATGACTTTCAGTGTCCGGTTGATCGAATCTGGGATCTTCTTGCACCTCTTGATGAGGGTTATGATATTTCTGTTGCACAATATAAATTTGAAGAGAGAAAAGAATCCTTTTTCCGCGTTCTTGGAAGCCGTATTAACGACGCTATGATGTGTACTTTGATCGATAAGCCAAAAGATCTAAGAATTACTAACTTTGTTGCCATGAAAGACTATATTGCCAACGAAGTTCTGGAATATAAGAATCCATATCCCTACATTGATGGACTTCTTCTTCGATCCAGCCATCATATTGCAAGTGTTCCCATGCAGGATCGTGAACGGCTTAGTGGCTCTTCCAATTACAATCTAAGAAAACTGATCTCTCTTTTTTCAAACGGCTTTACTGCATTTTCTATTTTGCCACTTAGAATTGCAACTTTTTCTGGAACTATCTGCTCCATCCTCGGTTTTTGTTGGGGAATCTATCTGATTATACACAAACTGATACATCCTCAGCTGATTACAGAGGGGTATAGTTCTTTGATGGCTGTGCTTCTGTTCATCGGTGGTATGATCATGATCATGCTTGGAATCTGCGGCGAATATATTGGCCGGATTTATATCAGTCTTAACAGCAGTCCACAATATGTCATCCGAAGCACCTATCATATGACTGCGGCAAATGAAGATCACCATCAGCAGACGAGGTAACTCATGAGTACACCTGTTTTATCAATTATTACCGTATGTTTTAATGCATGCAATGAATTGCAGAATACCGTTAAAAATGTTCTGGCACAGGAATGGACGAATTTTGAATACCTAGTCATCGATGGTGCTTCCACTGATGATACTGTTTCTTTTTTAGAACAGTCCACCACTCTTTTTGCAGCAAAAAAAATTCCCTTCCATTTTATTTCTGAAAAAGATCACGGAATCTATGATGCCATGAATAAAGGTATACGCATCGCATCTGGGGACTGGCTGCTATTTTTAAATGCAGGTGATCTACTGTATAAACCAAATATTTTGAGAAAGGTTTTTGAAATCTCTCATTCGGCAGATATTTTGTATGGTGATACCATCTGTGTCTATCAAGGACAACAAAAGAAGTATTCTGCTCTTCCTTTGAAAAATTTGATTTATGAAATGGCTTTTTGTCATCAGTCCGCTTTTATATCAAAACAGCTCTTATCTAAATATCCTTATGATACCACTTTTAAGGTATGTGCTGATCATTATTTTTTTCTACAGATGTATCTTCAAAAGAAAAGTTTTGACTATCTTCCATTTCCAGTTTCCATTTACGAAATTGCCGGATTTTCAGATAAAAATAAGCTTTTATCCCATCAGGAGAAACATCGCATGCAAAAACAACTTGGAGTTTTCCATTTTTCACCCATATGGTTTTTTCGAGAACTAAACTTCTATTTTAAATATTTTATTAAAATTCTCTTTGGACAAAATTTTATTAATCTTGTTAGAAAAAAACGCCTGCATTAAGCAGACGTTTTTTTCTCCTTCAATATATTCACTACGAACACCAGAATACCAAACATCGTCAAAACCTGCGCTCGATATGTATACCAGTAGTGAATCTGGGAATGATTAGACATTACCAGATACCAGATATACGGATACAATGCCACTACTCCGATTGGCAGACTCGCCAGCACAGTTTTCTGATCCTTCAGTCTTCTGACCAAAATCAGGACGATAACTATCAACAGCAGTACCATCACTACTTTACTCCAGCTTATGATGCCATTATCCTGCACATTCATCCAGGCTTTCAGGTTTTTCTGCAATGTGCCAATCCGATCCAGAGGCTCCTCTTCACTTCCCTCCAGACGATACTGCACCACGCTCATGGTACGCCAGAAATACCGGACACCAAGCACCACCGTAGCAATTCCCCATTTTGCAATCCAGGTCAATGCATAGCCAAGACCCCAGGAAACAGATGATTTCACTGTAAAGATCATATTTTCTATCAAATCTGCAGATTCATCCCTGATTTTCAACCAGAGCAGAACTATCAGCGGAATCCCCAGTGTAATAATCGGATAAGTAAGAAAATCAAAGAAATTTTCTACCATTCCCACTACAAAAAAATACAATATCAGATTCATAGTGCTGTCTTTCTCATATCTGGTCAATAGCACAATCAAAGCACCGAACAGAACTAGAAAAGTCGTAAAAAACTGGAAGCAAACCGGAAGGAACACAATGTATCCACTAGTCACTGCTGCCACATAACACATGGCAATCCCCGGCTTTAATTTCTTTGCCATCAGCCAGGCACTCCAGAAAAACAGAAGATGAAATACATACATTCCAAGATATCGAAGCTCCTGCACCTGAAAAATTACCGTCAGCGGTCTTAAAATCACCTGATAACCATGCCAGTACCGAGGATACTGATTAATACTCACAGAAGCCTGAACCGGGTTATAATAATCTCTATTCTGGATCAGGCTGGTATACATCAGTTTATCGGTATGCTCATCAATGATTGCACTGTGACGGTAAAAGAAATACATCGGATACTCTCCTTCGTTTTCGATCACCTCTACCGATTTTTCTACATTATTCTGAATCCAGGAGGTCGGAATGTAATATACCAGCGTCATGGACAAAAAAAACACTACAATTAAAATTACAAATATTTTTACAAATGCTTTCAATTCTTTTATTCTTCCCATTTTCTTGTATCCATTCCTTCCTCATAATTCTCATCTACCAAAATCGTAAATTCATCAGTATCATGATAAGACAAATATCCATAATCTGCCCAATCACCATTATAAATATGACTTTTTGATATAATTATAAACGTACATTTTTCTTCTCTGGCCAGTGGTCCTGCAACATTTACATCTATTTCTTCTTTCTGTAACTCTTTATATAAATTCGCTGTCGGGCCATAAACAACATCCATACCATTAAAAACCAAGGCATTTCTGGCATACTCTAATGTCAGGGACGGATCCCGAAGCCGCAGATAGGGGGTCAATCGGTTGGATGCCACCACATGTACATTTTCCGGCAGAAGATCTGCAATCTGCATGACATTTTCCGGTACCTTATAGTCGTTCGTCGCTGTTTCAAACCATTCCGATGAAAGCACGCTTTTTCCGCCCAGTCCGATCACAGCCAGCAAAAGCAGGAAAGCACCCTGCCGCCAGATCCCTGATAGCCGTTTCAGCAGAAGACATCCCGCATAGGGAATAATCACTGCCAATAATAAAAGCCACAGGATTCTCCAATATACATTTTCACCCAGCACTTTCATGAAAAACAATCCAGTCAGCGGACACCAGTAGAAGAATAAAAATACCAGCGGCAGAATTCCCAGCAGAATCTTCCTCATCCAGTCCTTTTCCTGCCAGAGAATCCATAGAATTCCAATCAATAACATAGGAAAGATCCATGCGCCGCTGAACGTATCTGTAAAATCTGTTTTTGCAATTTCCAAAAAGTTCTGCATACGAATTCCTTTCCTAATGAGTCAATACAATATAATAAATTCCAAGAATCACGCAGGGAATACAGGCAATCGCCCCCTTCACCACATAGGAAATACTCTTCTTGCGGATTCCTGTCAGCAGCATGGCCGTACCGACAAATACCGGAGTCAGCATGATTCCCATGGAGGATAACAGACATCCTGCCAGACAGGTAAGTCCCAACAGTAGAAAATCTGCCGTCTGTTCCTTCTCAGCAGTTCTCAAAATCCAGTAAAACAAAGAAGGGATAAGAACCGTTGCCAGAACGCCTTTTCCTACCCAGGGAGTGATGCTTAGAAATGTCAGACCTGCAGTATGTTCCCCGCTCATAAACAAATGAAGCATGACCGCCATGGCCAAAAACATTCCCTGCAGCTGATGATCTTCCGGAAAAAGCTTTCTTCCAATCAACACATAAACCAAATAGGCAAACGGCAGAATCAGCCATGGCAAAATCGTATGGGCCATAATGGTTGGCAGAACCCCAGTCAACTTCGAGAGCCATGCATAAAAAATCGGCCACAGAGAAAGTACATACCGCTTGTCAAAATCAGCAAATGTTCCAGTCTCCGGATAAACCCAATAAATTTTATCCGTGGTCAGTGCCGTGTTGGCCAGATTTACATAATAGGTATCGTCCCATTCCAGATACATGTGATGTGCCAGATAATATAATTGCCAGATAATTAATACAATTGCCACCAGATGCCCCAGTGTCAGATTCTGTTTCCAGCCAGATATCAGCGCTTTTCCGTCCTCCAGAATCTCTCTCCAGCAAAAGAATCCTGCCACGGTCAATACTCCTGCTGCTGCCGTATAAACCCACACAAACGTGTGGAAAGCTGCCAACTTCATGGTCATGGGAATGAGAATCACTTCCATCAACGCCCACCAGCCCATGCAGCCAACCAGGATCGAAAACAGGAATCCTTCCTGTTTTAATTTTAAGATATGACGAATCGTGTAACCGCTAAGCGCTATTCCCGCAAAAAACAGCACTGCCGTCAAAATAATCTCCAGTAACATCCTTCTGCTCCTCTATTTTTCCAGTCTCCAGAGTTCCTGATCCTCAATATTGGCATCATAAATCACCTGAACCCGATCTTGATATCCAAAGTACTCCTCAATCTTTTCCTGATGGAAAATTGATACATATGGATAGTTCCAGAAATGATATCCCAGTTTTGCATAACCGCCTTCATTGGTCATGGCATTCAGGTTTTTCAGTCCCATCAGACAGGTCAGGCAGAAAAAGAAGACAGCTGCTGCTCTTTGTATCTTTTCCTGTCCCATGGCCAGATCCACCACCAGCGCACATTCCACCACTTTGAAAATAGCGCCATAACGGCTGGCATAGTAAGAACTGCTGCACAGAAGAAGATATGCACAGACACCGCAAAGGTAAGTTTTCCACAGAGCCTCTGTCTCCGGGGAGATCTTATCCACCTTTTTCCGTGTCCAAAGGTAGAGAATTGTTAAAACCGCTGCTGCTGCGAGCCTTTCTCCAATTGCAAACCAGCTGACTTCACCTTCCAGTAGAAATTGCTGTACATGATAGACCGGAATCAGCCGTGCAAGAAGCTGTTCTACCGGTCCAAACTGCAAAATAAGTCCTCCGGCTGCTGAGACACCTGACAACGCCATCATCATATCGACCGGCAGATACACCGCCGGTATGAGTACCAGCCAGGCAAATGCCACCCGATGAAAAGAAAGAGTAAGGAAGATCGTTATCACATAAGCAATCCATTTTCGTTCCATAAGGAACGGCAGTGCAATTCCAAGAAACAGGCAGACTGCCAGTCCCTGCCGGAGTCCGGATACCATATACACCAGATACAATACCGGATACAGCATAAAAAGCCCTGCTGTCCTGCCCTGTACGAACCGTTTCACGAACCGGTGCAGAAGCAGCATTTCCGCCAGACCGAGCGTTGACGCAAATACCCAGAAAGGTGCATCAAACATTTTAAATGCCGCTGACAAGAGCCTCCACCCAATCTCGGGATAAAATCCGCAGAAATATCCCTGGGACAGATCAATCGCCACAGGAATCGTCTCATACAGTCCCTGATAGGTCACATAATCTGTCCCCTGTCCAAATCGCAAGCAAAGGCAGCCCATCATGGCCGCCCAGCAGATCCAGTATGCATATATTTTTGTCTGCGGGCGGAAATACTCCAGAAGAGTCCCGGCCGCCAGCAGAAGAAATACTAATAGATAAATGCTCATGCTTTTCCTTCCAGAATGTCTGCGATCCGCTTACATGCAAAGCCGTCCCCGTAAGGATTGCTTGCGGTACTCATGGCTTTGTAAGCATCTTCATTTTCCAGCAGAAGCTTGAAATTCTCATAGATGACCTGCTCGTCGGTTCCCACCAGCTTCAATGTACCGGCCTTGATGCCTTCCGGACGCTCCGTGGTATCCCGCATAACCAGTACCGGCTTTCCAAGAGAAGGAGCCTCCTCCTGAATTCCGCCGCTATCCGTCAAAATCAGAAAGCTTCTGGACAGGAAATTATGGAAATCCAGGACATCCATCGGCTCAATAATGTGAATCCGCTCATCATCTCCCAGAATCTCACGGGCCGTCTCACGGACTACCGGATTCATATGAATCGGATAAATGGCCTTCACATCCGGATGCTCGTCGCATACCCGGCGGATGGCACGGAACATATGCTTCATAGGCTCGCCTAAGTTCTCCCGGCGGTGTGCCGTAATCATAATAAGCCGGCTTCCCTTTGCCCACTCCAGCTCCGGATGGGTATAATCGGCGCGCACCGTTGTCTTCAGCGCGTCAATAGCTGTATTTCCCGTCACATAGATGGTATCCGGGTTCTTGCCTTCCTTCAGAAGATTCTGCTTCGACAGTTCCGTCGGTGCAAAATTATAGGCAGAGATGATACTGACCGCCTGTCTGTTAAATTCTTCCGGATAAGGAGAATAAATATTGTAGGTACGAAGTCCTGCCTCCACATGTCCTACCGGAATCTGCAGATAGAAGCAGGCCAGAGCGGTTACAAATGTGGTAGAAGTATCTCCATGTACCAACACTACATCCGGATGCACTTCCTCCAGCACCTCTTTGATCCGATTCAAAATATTGGTTGTCACGTCAAATAAGGTCTGACGGTCTTTCATGATAGAAAGGTCATAGTCCGGAACCACATCAAAGGCTTCCAGTACCTGATCCAGCATCTGCCGGTGCTGTCCGGTAACGCATACTACCGTCTCAATTTCTTTTCTGCTCTTCAGTTCATTGACCAGAGGGCACATTTTAATAGCCTCCGGCCGTGTGCCGAATACCAGCATCACTTTTTTCATGACTGTACTTCCTCCAGTCTCCGGCGAATGCGCTCCGCCAGTTTCTCATTATTTTTCTCCACATGAACACGAGCGGTAAAATTCTTTACTGCCTGCTGCCATTCGTCGTACCGTTTCGCAATAGTCCGGATGGCCTGCTCATAATTATCCTCCGCAATGCCGATGCCATATTTTCCACAGAAATCAGCAAGAGGCGGATTGGTGGAGGTCACCACCGGTTTTCCTTCAAAGAGGAACTCGTAAATCTTACCGCTGGCGCAATATTTATTATTCAGGTCGTGCTGATGATAGGTCACCATGCCCACCTGACTGTTTTCAATAAAATATTTCAGATGATCCTGATCCATCCGCGGGAAAATCTTCACATTGGTCAATCCCAGATGCCGGATGGTCTCCCGGATAATCAACTCATCTTCCTCATCGCTTTCTCCAATGAGGAACAGTTCATAGTCGTCTCCCAGTCCCTTCATGGCCTGTACCATGCGGGAAGTGGTCCGGCTGACATCACAGCCTGCAGTGGATATAATGCGGAATTTCTTCTCTTTAAAAAACTCTCTACATTCCTCTGCCACATGCGCTTTTGCTTCCGGGCTGCTGTATTCCAGTCTCCGGATATTTTCATAGTTCAATGGCACTTTCTTAAGGCCAAACATCTTTACCATAATTCTGGCACGGAAAGCATTGGCTGCAATGACTACATCCGAATGTCTGGTAAACATTTTTTCCACCAGACAGCCAATCTTTCCCGGGATACCGGATGCTCTGCGGATGCTGTAAAGCTCACGGCAGTCCTGCACCACATATTCTGCACCACTGATTCTTTTTGCCAGATAGCCGGGAATGATTCCCTTCCGGTTGTCAATGAAAATCAAATCCAGTTTTCCCAGTTTCTTTGCCTGACGGCTGCAAAACCGGATAAAATCCATGTACCCATGGTCTTTGTAAACGATATGCTGCTTTTCCTGGGGCTGCTCATCTCCGTCACCACGGGTAATATAGGTCACATCCCCCAGATCTTTTGCTACTTTGATCAGCTCCCGGACACGTCCGTCATACCGAAAATAATCATAGGATATCAATAATATTTTCATGCCTTTGCTCCTGTTTTCTCACGAATCAACCGGATCACCTTCTGCTGATCTTCCTCTGTCAGATAGGGAGACAATGGCAGCGCCAGTACCCGGCCGCAGATATCTTCTGATACTTTGAAGGTTTCTCCATAGAGTTCACATCCTGCAAAAGCGGTCTGCTGATGCATTCCTTTGGGATAATAAATCATGGATGGAACATCCTGTTCTTTTAAGTAAGCCTGCAGACTGTCCCTCGCTTCCTTATCCTTCAGAAGGATGCTGTACTGTGCCCAGCCCGAAAGATATCCCTCCGGAATCTCCGGCACCTTCACGCAGTCTTTTAACTGCTCGGTATAGACAGCTGCCACCCGGTTCACGTCCTCCAGTTCATATTCCTCAAATGCCTGCAGTTTTACCTGCAGAATCGCTGCCTGGATGGTATCCAGACGGGAATTCATACCGATTCGTACATTATCATATTTTCCGGTACCTTTTCCGTGAATCCGATAAGATTTTAAGAGAGCTGCCCACTCGTCATTGTCCGTGAAGACCGCACCGCCGTCTCCATAGCATCCCAACGGCTTCGCCGGGAAGAAAGAGGTGGTGCTGATGTCACCGAAGCTTCCCACACGTCTGCCCTTACAGGCACCACCGAAGCCCTGGGCACCATCCTCCAGAATATACATTCCATACTGATCCGCGATCTTTTGAAGCCGGTCATAATCTGCCGGAAGTCCGAAGAGATCCACCACTACCATCACTTTCGGCGTTAATTTTCCTTCTGCAAGGACTGCTTTCACCGCCCGTTCCAGGCTGTCCGGGTCCATATTAAAGGTATCTTCCAGTACATCCACAAAGACTGGTGTCGCTCCTTCATAGGCAACGGTCTCTGCGGAAGAGAAAAAGGTAAAGTCCGGCACGAAGACTGCATCCCCTTCTCCGATTCCCCAGGTCATGAGGGCCAGGGTCAGCGCATCCGTTCCATTGCCGCAGGTAATGCAGTGTTTCACTCCCACATACGCGGCAAGCTTTTCCTCCAGCTCTGCCACCTGGGTGCCGCTGATATAATTTGACGCCTCCAACACTTTGCTGATGGCCTCGTCCATAGGCTTTTTCAATACCTGATACTGTTTCTTCAGATCGCGAAACTGCATATTAATCCTCTCCTTTGATCCGCTGCAGCAGATTCCAGATCCCCTCTGCTGAGTTAAAATTCTCCGGTACAATTTCTTCTGCCGGGATCTCCACCTCAAACTGATCCTCCAGCTCTGCAATCAGGGTGATCACATCAAAGGACTCCAGAAGACCGTCATCAATCAGCTCTTTTTCTGTTTCAAAATCAATTTCCGGCTTTAAAGAAGCCAGTAACTCCATTAATTCTTCCATTGTTTTTCTCTCCAAAAAATAGTTCTGTCGCCAGATTCAAGTTATTGTAACACGAACCCCGATACATGGCAATCTTTACCTTTCCATATTCAGAGTCCATGTTTCCAGCTGGTCGCGCACCAGCTCTGCCCCCTTCTTTTCGCTGTATAAATAGATGGCCGGCATTTTTCTGCTTAAGAACAGATAAATACCTTCTGTCACGGAATAGGCTCCGATATTGTGGAACACCAGATAGTCTCCCACTCTGGCGTCCTTTAACACCAGCTTTTTCAGCAAAATATCTGCCACGGTACAAAGAGAGCCATAGACGGTCCACTCCGTCTCCTTCTCCTCCAGCTCATGCTGAGGGAAATAAGAAAGGATCGGTGTCTTCATAGCCATATTCTGTCCGTAATAATTCACATGGTTGATACCGCCGTCCACGATGCACACATTCACCGCATCATTGATTTTCTGATCCATGATCTTCGTCAGATAATAACCGCAGGAGGCGGTCAGGAACCTGCCCATCTCGAAAGTCACTTCATAGGGACGCTCTTCCTTAAAAATCTCCGTAAACGCATCCAGAAGTTTTTCGTCTTCCTCAAAGTCGTCTTTGGTAAAATACGGAACGCCCAGTCCCGGACCGAACTCCAGCTCCTGGCTTACAAATCCTTCTTTCTCTTCCAGCTTCTGAATGAAGTCCTCAATATATGCCACTTCTCCGGCAATTTTTTTGATCTGCTTTTTCTGGGTTCCGGTAAAATACTGAAGTCCCCGGATAGTCAGATGAGAATACTCTGCTCTCCTCTGAATAAGCTCTGTCACATCCGCTTCGCTCATACCAAACTGATTGCCGCTGGTCACCCGAAGGAGAATCTGCACTTGTTTATCCAATTCCTCTGCACAGCGGTTCATCAGATAAAACTGCTGCTGCGACTCCGCTGTGAAATGCTGTACTCCCTGTTCCATCGCATAACGAACATCTTCATATTCTTTATTTACACCGGAGAGCACGATTTTCTCCATTTTCACGCCATTTTTCACGCAGATATGAAATTCTCCAGGAGAGCACACTTCATAACGCTCCACTTCCGTGTCCATGGCCTGCAGAAGAAATGGATTGGCCTTAATGGCAAAACAGAGCTTTGCCGGCTTTACCTTCTCCGCCACATGGGCTGCCCGGGCCTTCAAAATATCCGTATCAAATACAAAGGACGGTGTCTTCAGTGACACAGCTAAGTTTTCCAGTTGTCTCTCGTCCATATTATTTCCTTTCCTCATAAGAAGCCATCAGTGCTTTCCGGTCAATCTTTCCATTCTTGGTCAGGGGCATGGCATCCACCTTCTGAAATACATTGGGGATCATAAACCGGGGCAGCTTCTCTCCCATGCCCCGTATAATCTCTTTGGATTCCAGCTTTCCCACATAAAATGCAATGATTTTTGTATTCGGTTCATCATAGATACAGCAGACTCTGGAAATACCCTCCAGCGCCTGACAGGCTGCCTCTACTTCTCCCAGCTCAATCCGATGTCCCATATGTTTGATCTGGAAATCCTTCCGGGTGGCATAATAAAGTTCCCCGTCTTCTCCGTATCGTCCCAGATCTCCGGTCCGGTACATGGGCTCCAGATACCGGCGATTCAGCGGATTCTGTACAAAGACCTCTGCCGTCTTCTCCGGATTGGCATAATAGCCAAGAGCCAGTGCCGTACCCGTCACACAGATTTCTCCCAGCATGCCCGGATTTTCTGCTGTCACCAGATGATCTTCCTCATCCAGCAGGAATACCCGCTCGTTGGGAAATGCAATTCCGATGGGGATCTGCTCTTCCTCCGTAAAATCCTTTTTGATCTCATAATAGGTACAGTTACAGGTAATCTCCGTCGGTCCATAGAGGTTCACATACCGGGCCTCCGGCAGATAACTTCTCCAGTAATTCAGATGTTTCACCGGCATCACCTCGCCGCTGAACATGACTCTGCGAATGCTTCCCGGCACCTTATAACGAAATCCTTTTAACATAGAAATGATACACAGAGCTGATACTGCCCAGGTAAGGCTCGTCACTTTTCGGTCATCAAGGAAATCAATCAGTTTCTTTGGTACAGAAAAAAATTTCTTTGGAATCACTTCCATCGTAGCACCGCATTTGAGCGTCGGGTAGAGATCCTTTACCGATACATCAAAGTCAAAAGGTGCCTGATTGGCAATGACATCCTCAGAAGTAAATCCGAAGATCTCCGTAAAATGTTCCGTAAAATCAATGACGGAGCGATGGGATACCACCACACCTTTGGGCACTCCGGTGGATCCGGAGGTAAACATGGCATACAGAGGATCTGTATCACAGGCTCCTTTTCTGCGGGCTTCCAGAAGTGACTGGTTCACTTCCGTCTGTACCAGATCTTCTGCCAGCAGGATCCTTCCCTGAAATCCCAGTCCTTCTGCTTTTTCTTTTAATTTTTCCGTGGTCACCAGCACCTGCGCATCCAGTGTCTCCAGAATGAGCCGTACCCGCTCCACCGGAAGCTCCGGTTCCACTAACGTATAAAAGCAGCCTGCACAGACTGCTCCCATAAACACATTCAACGTCCACGCTTCCTTCTCCATAAACACCGGCACCGGTGCATTGGGGGAAAGTTCCGCCGCCAGGGCACTTCCCATCCTTCTGGCATTCTCCTGCACCTGTGCAAAGGTATAGCTGTGCTCCAGATCTTCAAATGCCGCTTTCTCCGGGCAGGAAGCCGCACTGGCTTCCAGATAATTCAAAATATTCTGAATCTGCATGGAATTGAACCTCTCTATTTCTTCTTGAATTCCGGTACTTTCCGCGCCGGATTTCCAAACTGTTTCTCGCCTTCCGGTACATCCTTAATAGCCACCGCACCGATTCCCAGATAGGCATGGTCGCCTACACTGATCCTGTTGGTAGTCACGGACATGGGTGCCACATAGGTATGATTTCCTACCTGACAATGACCGGAAATACTGGATTTTCCGCTGATCAGCGTCTCCTCGCCGATTCGGCAGTTATGTCCCACATCTCCTACCAGTCCGATCATGGAACCTTTTCCAAGAACGGTCGGTCTGGTATCTCCAGCTGCCAGAACAGCCCCTGCCAGCAACAGGCAACCATCCTCAATGATGGTTCCTGCCAGATGGGGCAGAGTCCGGCATACACCGGATTCCGGACGGTAAATATCCGCATCTTCCACACCGATCATACAGTGTTCCTTAATCTGAACATCATTTCCGATCCGCACATGATCCTTAATAACGGTTCCTGTACCGATCTCGCAGTTATCTCCAATGACTACATCCTTGCCAATGACGCAGAAGGGAGCAATGCTCACATTTTTCCCCAGCTTCGCATCTGCACTGACATAGCTTCCATTCTTCATAAACAGATCTTCACCCGGCATCATGCGCTCCATCCGGAGCAGCAGCTCACCGTACAGATTTTTCGGCATGTTGCTTTTTAACTGCACTGATGAAGCATCCAGGGAAAGCGCTGTCTCTTCCCTGGTGATAAAGATGCTTTCTTTTACCTCGCTGCAGGTTTCCGAGATGCTGTTCTTCACAAAAATCACGCTGTGATCTTCCGGCGCTTCCGGATCTGAGACACCCCAGATGGTAAAGTCTGCCGTCTCTGCCGGAAAACGATCCTGTAATAATGCTTTTGCACTGATTTCACATACTTTCAGCATTTTTAAAATCTCCAGAATTCAAATAAATATTTCAGATTAGTGTAAACGGTCAGGTTATTATCAAATACATCATAAATATCATCAATCCACAGCAGGAGGAAATTCAGGAATATCGTCAGCAATGTCAGAACAACAATTTTGTTTCTAAATGATGCTCTCTGTGCCACATCCGTGATTCCATTCAACTTTGTGGTAATGCACAAAATAATGATAATATAGAAAAGCCACAGGAAATCTGACTGATACCGTTCAACGATACCGCCCATATTCGTATCCGCTGCAATCATTACCACGATACTGATTACAGACGCAATCACCATCGCTTTTAAGACAGAAAGATGTTTCTGCTCCGCGCCATTCTTTCTGCTGAACAAAGTTCCACCAAAAATCAGGAATATCAATGGGTTATACCAGATAGCGCCGCCAAAATGCGGCTCATATACCGTTTCTCCGATATACCCTGTCTCCAGCTCCTGAAAACTTAAGAACGGGAACTGCGTTGTCACATGAAGCGGACGCAGCAAATACTCATAAATTCCATTTCCTACGCGCGCCAGATTCCATCCTCTGTGCGTCACATCATTAGTCGTCAGGTTATAAGTCGATCCAAACTCAAAGGGAGACTGGAATCTTACATAATTATATGTCATGGCAGCCGCTGCAACGATGATAAACGGAATACACAAACTCAGAATCTGCTTCCAATTCTTTACCGGACGAAAATGTTTTTCCTCCACAAACTCCGGCAAGAACAATACCAGACCAAATACCATGGTCAGCAAAAACTGCGGGCGGCTGGCTGCTGTACTGGCAATCAGAAGTGATCCCAACAATAGATACCGGATCTTCAGTTTTTCTCCCTGTCCAGCCCGGATCCAGCTTGCCAGTCCCGCCAATGCAGATACCAGACCCATAATGATACAGGTCTCATACACCGCAGGATTCCGCATAAGCACCATCACACCGGTTCCAAAGAACAATGCCGTTGACAATATTGGATATAAGAGATAGGAGCTGGACCTGAACCAACGGCTGAAAATTTCACGCACCAGCCAAAAACTGGCTCCTATCAGCAGAATACTCAGTATTCCCACCACCAGGTCTGTTCTGAGCATAATTCCCGTCAACGCATAAATCGGTAGATACATCAATAATACTGGAAGAATACCAAAATAAATATAATATTTTCCATCATAATATGCATAATCCCATTTATACTCTGGCTGATCTTTATGTCTTACCTGCAAATATTCTCTCTGATTAAAATCATAAGGGTTATCCATTTCCTCCAGATACTGTGGAGGTTCTTCATCCAGATACAGCCTGCCATCCATAATAGCTTTTGTCAATTCCTGATGAATCTGTCCCCCCCTGGGGCTGAATGTATTTAACTGCACCATGCCAGCTACACCAATACACAGTATCAGCATCACTGCCAACACTGCTCCGATGCACTTTTTATTTTTGCATCCTTCTTCAAAAGAAATGCCCCAGATTTTTTCATTTTTTCCTCTCAGAAAATACAGAATTCCGAGGATTGCATAAATCAGTAATACTCTGTCCAGATGGAAAAACCATGGTTTTGCCTGATTGACCCCTATCTCATTCACCCAGAAAAATCCGTTATGAATCACATCAAAACTAATCTGAATACTGTCTGCCTGTCCGTAAAAATGAAGATCAATCCATTTACTTTCTTCTACGTTCTCAACGATGTTCTGAGTTCCCATCAGATAATAACGGGCATTTCCTTCATCTTTTCCGTAGATTTCTACTGTCACATATCCGTCCGGACTTCCCACATCCACATAAAGGTTATGGACATTCCTTGAAAAATCCGTCAGTTCTTCATAGCAGCGGTCTCCATTCAGACACTGAAGTCTTCCATCGTCTCGCTCTCTAATTCCCCGTGACAGCGAAGCTGTAAAGGAGGTTTCAGTTCTATCTGCCACCAGTCCTTTTACCGCAGAGAAATTAAATACAAAGATTTCTAGTAAAAGCGGAAGTAGAAGCAGTATACAGATTGTGACTTTCTTTTTTGTAAATTTCATATATTAGTTCTCCGAAAATTCCCCTGTCATATCCGTACTCTTAAAATTCGTGAGCGGCAGCTTCACCGGCATACCGTCTTTCTGGCTCTTATAGATAGCCAGTACCATCTCCAGCGCATTTCTGCCTGCGACTGCATCCACATAAGGCTTTCTGTCCTTCTGGATGGCGTCGATCATATCCGCATACAAGCTGGTGTGTCCATTGCCGTACACATTGCTGGTGGCTTCCTCCAGATGCTTGTTAGCACTATCCATTTCTGTCTCGTCTGCAAAATCCCACACATCAATATTATTGGTGGATTTCCCGCCGATTTTCACGGTTCCGGTCTCACCGAAGATATATAATGTCTCCTCCAGATTCTGGGGATAGACATTGGTGGTTCCCTCGATGGTAGCGATGGCACCGTTCTTGAATTTGACCACTGCCATTCCCACATCCTCCGCTTCCAGATAGTGATGGAACTGCTGTCTGGTGGAACCATAGACTTCCTCTACTTCATCTCCAAACATCCAGCGCAGAAGATCAATACCGTGAATACACTGATTCATGAGCGCGCCACCGTCAGATGCCCATTTGCCTCTCCAGGGAGCCTGATCATAATAGTTCTGATTCCGGTTCCAGCGCACATGAATCGAACCATGAGAAAGCTTTCCGAAACGTCCTGCTTCCAGGGCTTTTCTCGCCTCCTGCACCGCAATGTTAAAACGGTTCTGATGGCAGGCAGCCACTTTCACATGCTTCTCCTCAGAACGGCGGACGATCTCATCCGCATCCTCCATGCTCATGGCAATGGGTTTCTCAATGATACAGTTTACACCATGATCAATACAGTACAGAGCAATCTCTGCGTGGATGCCGCTCTCAGTGGCAATACCCACCAATTCCGGCTGTACTTCCTCAATCATTTTTTTATAGTCTGTATATCTGGCAATAGAACTGTCTTTTTCCAGTCCGTGCTTTGCCAGCAGTGCTTCCATCTGTTCCGGAACCACATCGCATACCGCTGCAAATTCCAGCTTGTTGTTCACAACCGCCTTCACATGATTCGTTGCAATACGGCCGCATCCGATCAGTGCATATTTCATTTCTATAATACCTCGATATTCTCTCTGTTCTTCAAGTTCTTCATGACATTCTTTGTATCAAAAATGGCTTTGGCATGCTGCTGCACGAACTCATAATCCACATTCGTATGGGCTGCTGTTACCATGACCAGATCTGCACTCTCCACCAGTTCTTCTGTCAGTTCCGGCTCACTGTCACGCACCTGACCCTTGAATTTATACTGTCTTACCCACGGATCAAAATAAACCACTTCTGCTCCCGTGTGTTCCAGTTCCTCGATGACACGTAATGCCGGGCTCTCACGGTAATCGTCAATATCCTGCTTATAGGCTACGCCCAGCACCAACACTTTGGAGCCGTTCAGCGCTTTCTTAAAGCGGTTCAGTACTTTTCCCGCACGCTCTACGCAGTAAGCCGGCATCTTGTCATTGATCATCATGGAGCTCTCGATCATGGACGTATGGAAACCATACTCTCTTGCCTTCCAGGACAGATAGTAGGGATCCAGTGGAATACAGTGTCCTCCAAGACCCGGGCCCGGATAAAATGCCTGGAAACCATAGGGTTTCGTGCTGGCTGCCTCAATGACCTCCCAGATGCTGATACCCATCTCGTTACACAGCATGGCGAGTTCGTTGATCATACCGATGTTAATATTCCGGTAGGTATTCTCCAGAATCTTCTCCATCTCTGCAATAGCCGGGGAGGAAACCTCTTTTACATCACCCTCCAGAACCGTCCGGTACATGGCTGCAATCACTTCTGTTGCATCCTTGCCCACGCCGCCGATGACCTTCGGGGTATTTTTTGTCTTATAGATCAGGTTACCCGGATCCACACGCTCCGGAGAGAATCCCAGATAGAAATCTTCTCCGCACTTCAGTCCGGAACCTTCCTCCAGAATCGGTTTTACCAGTTCCTCCGTGGTACCAGGATAGGTGGTGGACTCCAGAACTACCATGGTATTCTTCGTCAGATATTTGGAAATGGATTTGGTAGATTCTCTGACACAGCTAAGATCCGGCTCCTGATGAATGTCCAGCGGGGTCGGAACACAGATAGCGATGAAATCCACATCCTTGATAAAGCTAAAATCAGAGGTCGCAGAAAGTCTTCCTTCCTCCACCAGACGCTTCAGATCCTTATCTACTACATCGCCGATGTAATTATGGCCTTCATTGACCATCTTTACCTTTACTTCCTGCTCATCAAATCCGATGGTCTTAAAGCCTGCCTTAGCTTTCTCTACTGCCAGGGGCAGTCCTACATAACCGAGACCGATAACGCCTACCACGATCTCCCTGTTTTCGATTTTATTTAAGAGTAACTGTTTCATCTTCGTTCTCCTTTGCTTTTCTCACAGTCTGTCAGTATCTTCAGATAGTCTTTTGCCAGAAGGGCATAATTATAATGCTCCCGAATCTCCTTGCGTCCCCGTTCGCCCATAGCGGTCCGCTCTTCATCGGTCATGTGATAAACCTTCATAAGTGCTTCCCCATAGGCCTTCGGATCGCTGCAGGGTACCACATACCCGCCGCCCGACTCCGCCACTACATTCTGTGAATTGCAGGCGAAGACCGTCGGATTACCGGAATACAGATAGTCATTTAATTTATTCAGACTCAATCCCAGGTCGTTCAATACCCGATCGTCCTTCAAAGCGGCGATACAACATTTTGCCTTGGAAAGTGCCACCGCCACCTGACTTTTCTCAATTCTGGAAAATACCTTCACATTGGTCAACTGTTCCTTCTGAATCCGCTCCTCCATCTGCGCTTTCAGATGACCATCGCCAATGAGGGCAAAATGAATCTCATCCATCCCCTGCTGCTTCATAAAGGCTGCCGTATCCAGCATATCCAGCAGACATTCCGAATCCACAAAGCTTCCTGTGTAGACCGCGCACCAGTGTTCCGTCAGGTACTGATCCAGTTCCTTCGGAAGGGTTACCTCTCCTTTTTCCAGTACCTCGTCAATCTGCTCCGTGTGATATCCATTGGGAATCCAGAATACCCGGTTCCGTTTCACATAGGGAAACTGCACCAGATATTTGTAGCCAAACTCCATGGTGGTCACAATGGCATCTGCTCTCCGATAGGCTCTCCGCTCCAGTGCGGAAAACAGAAGACAAACAGGATGGTACCATGGATAATGATACATCTCTGTAAAAGATAAAGGCCAAAAATCCCGAATCTCACATACAAATGGAATTTTGTTTTTCTTTGCTATACTCCATGCGCTCTCCCATGAAAACGGATGGACCGAAGATCCAATAACTACATCCGGTCTTCCGAATTTTTCATAAAATACCTTCTCATATTTCTGCATCAGCTGACAGTAAGAAATCATATTCAAAATTCTTTTCGCACCATTTCCATGATACTCCGGTACTGTGCGGAGCCATACATATGTCAGACCATTTTTTATTTTTCGAATAGTGACTGGTTTGTCATAAAGATATTCTTCCTTTTGATGGTCAAACGCTGACATAAAGACTGTCACTTCTACTCCGATTTTCGACATTTCTTTTCCAAGTTCAAAATGACGATCTCCATCCAATCCAGAATGATGATTTAAAATCCATAATCTTTTCATAAACGATAATTCTCATTCTCCCTGCGGATCATGATTTCACTGTATTTCATCATGATCACTCCACTTTCGTATTCTCCAATCTGCGGCTCATTAACCTTTCCCTGAAGATTATTCACTATATATTTCATGTGGTTGGCGCCGGCTTCATAAGCATGCGGATAACCTCCGCCGAAACGCGGGTTCACTTCTGAAATATAATATTTTCCCTCACATTCGAAAATATCAATGTCAATCTGTCCACGGAATCCAGCTTCTTTTACGAATCGCTCAATCAACGCAAACAATTCCGTATCCTTAAAGGAAATACTCTTATCCGTCTCTCCTGCTCTCATCACCAGCTTTTTCTTCGTGAAGACGGAGATCAACTCTCCGCTAATCATATCAATATAACAGTCTGCGCCAATCTCCTGTCCTTTCAGATACTCCTGAATCATCAAATCATCTGCATGTTCAAACAAAAGATCTACCGTTTCCTGATCCTGCACTTTGGAGATGGCAATACTGGCACTTCCACGTATTGGCTTCACAAATACCGGATAATTTATTTTTCCAGCCCTCACATCTCCATAAAATGCTTCCCGGTCTATATAACTTTCCGCACATGCATACCCGTGTTCTTTCAACCAGCAGAACATCTGCCACTTATCCAGCGTACGTTCACAAAGGTCATAAAAAGATCCTATCACTGTCACTCCGAGTGCATGGAATTCTTCCTCATGAAGCGCCAGTAAAGACAGTTCCGGGTCAATCAAAGACAATACCCCTGTCACCTGCTCTTTTCTACAGATATCATAGATCATATCCAGATATCCCGGTGCCGTCATCCGTGTAACGATATAATGCACATCCGCCTCATACAGCGCCGGTGCATTCGGACTCATATCCGTCGCTATGACTTTTCCGGCTCCATTCAATTCTCTTTTAAAATACTGAATAATCTTGTTACGTGTTCCGCAACTCAGCACTAAAATATTCATTTACTCATTACCTTCCACTACAGACTGACTGGTATATTCTTTTACACCCCATTTTTCACGGATACAGGAAATTTTTCCCTGATCTTCCAGATATACCGGTGGATAATACCCTATAAACAGCGGCGCCAGACACATGGTATATGCCCCCACCTTTTCATATATGATCCGGTCTCCCTCCTGAAGTGCACTGTACCCTTTGAGTTCAAATAACCGGTCATTTTCCATACAAGTAAATCCGGATATCACCTGTCGTTCTGCTGTCGGACGAGTCTCATCCTGACACTCCAGATGATAAAAATAACTTTTCTTAGCCATCAGCGGATCCACATGAATTCTGCTGCCATCTGTTACTACAAAATAATTTCGGTTTGTCTGTTTTATATCTGTGACGCTTGTCACATAATCTATCGGTGGACAGATCAGAGACGTTCCCGGCTCCACAATAAGAATCGTATGTTCCGGATCAAATTCCCTTTTCAAAATCTCTGACATTTCCCGAAGATAATCAGCATACTGAGGTTTGCTGGCAAGTCCGCCAAAATATCCACCTCCCGCATCCACATAAGAAAGTTCCAGCTGATATTCTCTTCTGATCCGGCATGCCATTTCCGCAATCGCCTTATAAATATTCAAGCTTCTTGTTTTTGAACTGCAATGCAGATGAATTCCCGTCACTTTCACTCCCCGGATTTTTCCAAGTCGTTCCAGTACTTCAGCGAATGCCCCGGTCTCATAAGAAAATCCAAAACGTCCGCCTTCTTCGCCACCGGACGCTTCTCCCGGACACATCGACTCCAGATCGAAGTTCACCCGAACTCCCACATTGATCGGTTTTCCATCGACAGCAGCTTCTTCCAGCCAGCGTATCTCCCGTTCTGCATCCAGATTTACAATCTGTCCGGCTCTGCAGGCTCTTAAAAAGCTTTCCTGTCCCTTCACAGGCCCATTATAAATAATCTGGTCATATCCCAGATATTCTGCCAGATGATATTCATCTTCTGATACCACCTCCGCATAATATCCCTGTTTTTTCATATAAGAGACAACCCACGGAAGTGAATTTGTCTTAAAAGAATATCCTACGATACTGTTTGGCCAGTACTGCTTTCTGGCCTGATTCAGTTTTTCGATGCCTTCATCCAGAAGTTCTTTATGAAGCAGGTAATAAGGCGTATTCATTTTTAACCTCTTTCTTCCGGGGTACCGGTAAAGTCTTCCATCGTTGCCGAATTCTCGCTGTTGATACCTTCCCGTTTCAATACTTTAAATACTGTTTCAAACAGGATCTTCAAATCTCCCAAAAATGTCACGTGCTTTGCATACTGCACATCATATTCAAATTTTTCTTCCCAGGAAATACTGTTCCGTCCATTAATCTGTGCCAGCCCTGTAATTCCAGGAAGCACACTGTGCCGCTTATGCTGCCTCTTATTATAAAGCGGCAGATACTGAACCAAAAGAGGTCGCGGCCCCACCAGACTCATATCCCCTTTTAAAATATTCAAAAGCTCCGGCAGTTCATCAAGACTGGTACTTCTCAGTTTTTCTCCAAATGGAGTCAGCCGCTCTTCATCGGACAAAAGCTCCCCATTGGCATTCCTGGCATCCGTCATGGTTCGAAACTTATACATTCGAAATATTTTTTCTTTATAGCCGGGACGTTCCTGTGTAAATAATACCGGCCTTCCCAGCTTTACCGCAACCAGACCGGCTGTCACCAGCATTACCGGACTCAGTACCACAAATGCCGGTACGGTCAGGCAAAGATCAAATACCCGTTTCCCGTATTTCCTGTAAAAACTCATCTATTTCCACAATCCTCTGATAATGTCACAGATCCGTTCCAGATCTGCATCGGTCATCTTCGTATCACTGGGCAGGCAGACACCATGTTCAAAGAGATATTTGCCCACCTCGCCATTATCAATATAATCACATCCTGCAAATACAGGCTGCAGATGCATGGGCTTCCACACCGGACGGCTCTCAATATCGCCCTGTTCCAGTGCCACCATCACATCCAGCGGTTTCACCGGGCAATCATCACTCAGTTCAATGACTGACAGCCAGCAGTTGGGGCGTTCATTCTCATGCATGGGCATGAAAGAAATTCCCTCCAGATCACCCAGATGCTCCTGATAATAAGCAAAGATATGACGCTTCTGAGCGATACGTTCATCAATCACCTTCAGCTGTCCACGGCCAATACCGGCCACGATATTACTCATACGATAATTATAACCAATTTCCTTATGCTCATAATGGCGTGCTTTCTCTCTTGCCTGTGTGGACCAGAAACGTACCTTTGCCACCCGCTCTTTTGCCTTTTCTTCCGGAAGGTTGCAGACCAGCATACCTCCGCCGGATGTAGTGATAATCTTATTTCCATTGAAGGAGAAGCATCCATAATCACCGAATGTTCCGGTCTTCTGTCCATGATAGATTGTTCCCAGACTTTCTGCTGCATCTTCAATCACAGGAACATGATGTGCTTTACAGATCTCCATAATCCGATCCATATTCGCCGGAAGACCATAGAGATGTACCGGCAGAACGGCTTTTACATTCGGATATTTCTCAAACGCACGCTCCAGTGCCTCCGGAGACATATTCCACGTCTCATAATCACTGTCGATAAAGACCGGCACTGCATCCTCATAGATAATCGGATTCGCCGTTGCCGAAAAAGTCAGATCCTGGCAGAACACAATATCTCCCTTTTTGATTCCTGCAGCCTTCAGCGCCATATGAATGGCTGCTGTACCTGCGGAAAGCGCCGCCCCGTCATGGGCACCCACATAGGCTGAAAATTCTTTTTCAAATTCGTTTACATTTTTTCCCAACGGAGCAATCCAGTTCGTATCAAATGCTTCCTTCACATACTGCTGTTCATAGCCTTCCGCACTCATATGCGGAGATGCAAGATAAATATGTGCCATAATTACTGCCTCTTTTCTTCCATGTGATAGGTGGGAACAATCTCTGCCACCCGTTTCTTAATATCCGGGCTGTCCATCTTCGACAGCTCATTTAATTCTTCCAGCTGATGCACAAACAGATCTTCATCAAATTCAATCGGTTTTCCAATATGAATCAGTTTATTTTCTGTACTCTGTAGTCCTTCCTCACTCATAAGAAGCTCCTCATACAACTTCTCACCCGGGCGGAGTCCTGTAAACTTGATATCAATATCCTCATACGGCTTCAATCCGGAAAGACGTATGAGATTCAGCGCCAGATCCAGAATTTTCACTGGTTTACCCATGTCAAGGACAAAGATTTCTCCGCCCTTCGCCTGGGCTCCCGCCTGCAGCACCAGCGATACTGCCTCCGGTATCGTCATAAAATACCGGATAATATCCGGATGGGTCACTGTCACCGGTCCCCCCTCTTCGATCTGTTTCTTAAAGAGTGGAATGACGCTTCCGTTGCTGCCCAGCACGTTGCCGAACCGGACTGCCACGAACTCCGTCTTCGACCGGTCATTCATCATCTGAATCACCATCTCACAGAGACGCTTGGAAGCACCCATGATGTTGGTCGGGTTCACAGCCTTATCGGTAGAAATCAGTACAAAACGTGATACTCCGTACTTATCTGCTGCCTGTGCGGTCTTCCAGGTACCCATGACATTGTTCTTGATCGCCTCGTTGGGACTGTCTTCCATAAGTGGCACATGCTTGTGTGCTGCCGCATGATACACGATCTGCGGACGGTACTGTTCAAACACGCCGTTGATTCTGTGGGTATTTCTCACCGAACCAATCAGCACTACCAGATCCAGCTCCGGATAGTTTCTCTTTAACTCCTGCTGAATGGCATAGGCATTATTTTCATAAATATCAAAGATAATCAGCTGCTTCGGTTCGTGCCGTGCGATCTGGCGGCAAAGCTCACTTCCAATGGAACCGCCTCCACCGGTCACCAGCACCACCTTGCCGGACACATACCCCATGATACTCTCCACCTGAGTATCCACCGGTTCACGTCCCAGCAGATCCTCAATCTCCACATTACGGAGCTTGGAGACACTGACTTCTCCATTCACCAGCTGATAGATACCCGGAAGAACCTTCAGTTTGCAGCTGGTCTGGCTGCAGATATCAAGAATCTCCTGCACCGTCCCACGGGTGGCTGACGGAATGGCAATCATAATCTCGTCAATATCATATTCTTCTGCTAATCTGCAGATATCATTCCGATTTCCCGCCACCAGCACACCGCGAAGATATTTTCCCCGTTTCCCCGGATCATCATCTACCAGGCAGCACACATTCTGCCGGATAAACTTACTGTTCTGAATCTCTTTTAACAGGGTATAGCCTGCTTCTCCGGCACCCACGATCATGGTATTTTCCATGTTTTTCTTCTCTCCGCCCACATACCGGGATTGGAAATATCCCAGAATCCGGTACATAAAACGGAATACGGAGATTCCCATAGCCAGTACCACAAAATACATAAACGGATAACTTCTCGGAAACTCCAGTCCCAGCAGCGTCATGCCGATGGTCTGGGTCACAGCTGAAATCAGACAACCCACCAGAATATTCACAAGATCAGAAGCACTGGCATACTTCCAGATCCCCTGATAAAGACGGCACGCTGTAAATGCTGCAATCGTAATGACCAGATTTAACGGCAGATACCGAAAAATATGTTCAATAAATTCAATAGCTCTCGGTTCAAACAACAGATTGTAACGAATATAAATGGCTACCGGACCGGCCAGCGTAATGATCATGGCATCCACCAGCATAAGCAGCAGAATCCGAAAAATCAGTTTTTTACTTTTATTTTTAAACATCAGGTACTCCTAAGCATATTTATCCATATTCTGTATCAGTTTATCACCTTTGCCTTATTTTTACAACCCGCTTGTCCTTCCGCTTTCACTTTTATAAAGTATATTTCCGTTTTCCTCTATTTTCTTCAGAAGTTTTCCTTCTATGATTTTCTCCCATACTTCGTTCAATTCTGCATTTTTTCCCTCATGCATTCCTGAACCATGTGAACTGAATCTCCAGCTCTTATATGTGGAAAGTTCTCCTGTAGGCACAAAAATTACTGTAGGAATTTTCTCCGGAAACATTTCATAATATTCCTTTAAGAGCGCATCTCCTTCCATCTCCCACGGACTATATGCTGCACATTGGGCTTCAGAGTCTAAATATGCCCACGGATTACAACCAGCCACCGCAAGAAGAGTACTTTTATTTGTATTTTTTTTCAGACAATCTACAGCCGATTCATAGGCAGATGCTCTCAAATCTTCCGTATAAATTCCTTTCATTATTCCGATTTCGATTCGGCTATTTAACTCTGTAACAAATCCATCTCTGTATATATCACAAAACCGGATGATTCCCAACACCAATACCAGGATATACAGTGGCATTATCATAATGGTTTTTTTCCACTTTGTTTCCACACGAACATTATCATATACAATTGCGGCTGCCCAGACATCCATTATCAAAATTCCCATGTGAATCACCCTCTGACCCACGTTCGATCCAAAAATCCATGGAATGGCAAATGCAATCCCCGTATATAAAAAATATTTTTCCAGTTTTCGTTCTCTATATTCCGGATACAGTAACTGCATCTGAATTCCGAGAAAAAAGAACGTCGAAATTATCCCCGCCTCAAAAAAGGTTCTCACATAAACAGCCTGAATAAAAAATTCAAGAATCAAAAGCCAGCTCCAGATTTTCCGAAGACGTTCTTCCTTCCGGCTGCCCAGAATTGATGCACCGATCAATGATACCATATACATCGGCCAGGTATATTTTAAAAAATATTTTACATAATACACTCCAACATCTGCGACTTGCTGAAGCATTCCAACTTTTTCCATTGTAGGATCCTTCAGCATCTGCGGTATATACAGAAACAGTTCTGACCATGGAATATACCTTCCATATATCACGATAAAACCAGCTGCTGACAAAAAAACACCAGCTATTAAATACCAGACTTTTTTTGCCAGACTTCTATGATTCTTTATCAATGCCCAGATACCATATCCTAGAATCACCGCAAACAGTACTGCCATATATGGCATGCACAATACCGATATTGCATAAAAAATACCTGCCAGCAAGTAGCATCCTGCTGCGACCTCAAAAATCATCCAGAGAAAAGTTAGCATTCCCATACTATAATAAGAAAAAGTTATAATATTTCCTCTCACATAAACAAAAAAACATATCGCAATCAAAAGTGCATATGTTGTATTCTTTCCCATCTTTTTCAATAAAGAATACAATGTCATTGCCGTAATCCATTCTGCCAAAACAAGCAGAATTCTCATAAATATTATAATACCTTCATTTGACCCTGTAATTCCTGTATAAATACGATATACTGGCACCAGAAGCAGTCCAAATATCTGAGCTGTATTCCAATCATATTTAATTGCCAGATCTCCCTCTGAAAATCTTTTCGCCGTTGCCAGATAAAATGTCTCATCTGTAAGATCCATTCCATAATGTGCACGAATGATCAGGCCGATTGCTACAACAGCAAACACAAGGTATACTGCCCACTCTTTTTTGTTTCTCATTTTCTTTTTCCTATCGGTTATAATAAATCGTAATAACTCTTTTTCCATAAGCGTCCAGTCCCAGACTGGTATTAAATTTACTATCTGGATCACATTTTTTTAATTCTTCCAGTCCAAGCTGTGCCTCCATATTTTCTTTTATAAATATGGATTCTCCATATACATGATAGTCTGCGTTTTCACATGCTTCTGTCTCCGGTTCAGCAACCTGAATTCTGTTTTTCTCTTTCGGATTTAGAACTTCCCATGCCTGTTTGATTCCATAATAACAATTTAGATTATCAGATGAAATTACAATACTATCTGCAGAGTCCATTCTCAAAACTTGTTCTAATGCCGCTTTGTAGTAATCCAGATTCGCATATTCAAACTTTTCTTCTACATTTTTTCCAGCAAGTATATTAAAATAAGTAGATTCAAAAGGATGTCCCACTACAATCAAGCCTGCACACCAGAGCATTTGCAGAATCCCACACAAATACAATATTTTTTCTGCTTTTCTATTTTTTGCAATCTGGTTAAGTACATAAACAGCCATAAAGACCATTGGTGGATAAATAAAGAAAAAATGCCGGAACGTTACATTAGCACCCTTCACTATAAATACCATCATCGGCAGCCATATAATGATTGCGCAAATCAGCATATATTTCAGAAACTTCCACTGTTCCTTCCGTTTTGCAGCAATCAGATATACACATCCCACCTGACCGGCAATGAGTGCTGCCAGAAAAAACAATGGTGTTGTAACTCCATAGCAAACAAAGAAATAATGCCATGGTAAGTTATTTTCCAGATATCGATACAATTTTCCACAATACAATTCATATCCATTCCAACGCAAAAAGCCTGTAGAACTGGAAATCGTATATTGAAAATATCCGGTCAACGAATACCAGGTTGCCGGAGTGATGGCAATAAATACGATTACAACGATCACAGCCGCCAGCAATCCGTTCAGAAATTCTTCTTTTTTCTTTTCTCTCGAAACAAGGAACTCAAACAAATATAGCCCACCAAATAATCCGACAAACATCAGACCGATAATTCTCATATTTACGCAAAAAGCTGCAGTCACAGCCCACAGAACGCTCCATTTTCTACTTTTGGTTTCCACGAAACGTATTCCTGTATAAATACACAAAGATGTCAGTGTCAGCATCACCATGTCTTTATTATTGATAAATGCATTTCCAAACATCACCGGACTTAATCCAATAAATGCAGCTCCCATTGCACTCAAGAACGGTTTTCCTGTTAAAAACTTTCCTGTCTGATAAACCGCCAGCAGACCAACAAGAAACCATATGTACAAATACATATGATACACAAGCATTCCAAGGTCAGTTCTTCCTATTACACGCAGTACTGATACGACTGCAACTACAGGATAAAGCAATGCCTCACCATGATCAATTTCCACAGAATCCATTAGATTTCCAATCAAACTGTCCATAAACTGATAAAGCCGGCTGCTCTCGCCAAAAAAAAAGCGCACATATTCTTTCAAATCCATTCGGGCAATGTCTATTTCCGTATTCTCATCTATATTAATACCATATCCCTGTACAGCAAACAGTCCTATCACAATACAGATGATAAAGACCACTGTTACGATCTTTTTTTCTCTTTTACTCAATGTATTTTTTCCCTTTCCTGTCTATCATGTGATATATTTTTCGCAGTCCTCTTATCAGTTTCCATTGTGGATTCAATCCCTTATCATACCTGTCGAATTGAATATCCCGTTGCACTTCCGGTGGATATTTCATCGGAAACTGCATTTCAAAAGTTTCTCCCTTATAATCACCTTTATCTCTTGTATGCGTTGCATCATTTCCAAACCCCTCATTACAGATCAAATTTACTTTTGGTACAATGCATAATCCGTTAACTGCCATACAGGAAATCCACCATTGATAATCCCATGGACATTTTCCACGTTCGATATAATAATTCAATTCCTTTTCCACATAATATCTTGTTCTTAAAGAATAAACTCTTTTTAGTGTTCCATCCTCATGTATCTGATTCCAAATTTCTGTTCCTTCTCTATAACATTTCCATGCTCTTCTCCATGTAGCCCATCCCCAGGTATATACTCTGGCAGTAAAGCAGAAACTATACGGCATCTGATAGGCTGACATCTGATTCGAACCTGAAATCATCATCACACGGGAATCATTTCTGTAATATTCAAGCAACTCTGCTGCATAAGAAAAAAACTGCGTATCTGGCAAACAGTCATCTTCCAGAATAATAGCTTCCTCTGTATGTTCAAATACCCAGTCTAATCCCGTCGGGACTCTGGTATCACATCCCATGTTCTTATCTGCATAACAACGTGACACTTCACATTTCCACGGAATATTTTCAAAAACTTTTCTTACTTCTTCTACCTTTTTATCTTCTCCCGGAACACTGTCTCTCGGACCATCCGAGATCACAAACACTCTCTCTGGTTTTACCTTCTCCAGACATTCCAGCATACGCTCTGCCAGATATTTTCTATTGAATACAATAATTGCTACTGGTACTGAATATCCTTTACCCATCTTTTCCCCCTATTTCTTAATCCAGTGTCATTTTATCATCTGGTCTTTTATTTTACAACCCATACAAAATAAGGTATAATAATACTACTTATATACGAATGTGAGGAGTTTTCATGCTTGTTGTAAATATTTCTGATCAGCTGGGCAATCAAATGTTTGCTTATGCAGCCATCCGTACCTTAGCTGAACAAAAAGGATATGATTTTGGTTTTATCCGTGCACATAATGACCGTATTAATGACACAGATCATAAATACGGAAACGAAATCCATACCATATTTCCCCAAACACGCCAGAACTTTTTAGAAAAACTTCCTGACACGGTTATTCATACTTATCATGAACAAATTCAGCCTGGTGATCCTCTTTTTTATAATGAAGATGTAGCCCATATTGAAGATAACACTTATCTGATCGGACACTTTATTTCCTATAAGTATCTTCATTCTTATATTGACGAAGTCCGCAAATGGTTTACTTTCCCCCAGGATATTTCCGATCGCTGTCAGACACGCATTGCATCTGTCAGGAAGAAATACCCTGACAAAAAGTTAATTGCCATTCATTTCCGTGTGGGAGATGATTATTTAAAACAAGGGTTTCTGCTGCAGTCTTCCTACTGGATTCATGCTGCAGACTATATACTTCAACTATATGGACGTGAAAATGTGATTTTTCTGCCATTTTATGATCGAAAACAAAAAAAGGGCGGAATTGTTAACTATTTCTTCCAACATTATCCCTGTGAAGATATCCGCGGAACACTCGTCGAGGATATGTGCAGCCTCTCACTTTTAGAAAACCTGATCGTCTGCAACAGTTCCTTTTCCGCCATGGCAGGAATACTTAACCAAGTGCCAGATCATTTAATTATCCGCCCATCTTCCTACCCGGCCGGTTCCGGCTATCTGCCTACCGACTGCTTTCCGGAAGAATGGATCAGCATCCCTGCCAGAAAGAGTTTTCTCTCCCGGCTTAATTATCGATCTATGCAATTAAAAGGATTTTTGCTGAAAGGATTAAAAAGAAAACATTGAATATCTTATATTTAAATACAACTTATTTATGCGGTGGTGCTGAAAAGGTTGCGAACCAGATTTTTGATGGCATGAGAGAAAGAGGACATCATGTCTACGAAATTGTCAGTTACCATAAAAAATCAGAACAACTAAAAGAAGGCATCCATGTTCTGTATCCTTCCATGCCCATGCTGCTTTTCAATCGGCTTATCACCAGGAATCACAGTAATACCAGTCTCTGCATCCCCTATAGCCGCCTGAAAATTATCCGTTTCATCAAAAAACATAACATTGACCTGATCCATATTCACAATGCTCATGGAAATTTTCTTGGAATTCACGACATCCAAAAGCTCAGTGAAATCTGTCCTGTCATATGGACAGTCCATGATTTCTGGCCTTTGACCGGCCATTGCACATATCCCACCGGATGTCCTGATCTCTGGAGAAGTGGATGTCTTCATTGTCCACAACTGGCAAATTATCCCCCCATTCGAAAAGACATTGCCAGAAAACTTCTCGCTGAAAAACATTCTTCTTTTCAGCAGAAAAATATCCACTATGTTGTTCCTTCGCACTGGATGTTGAAACAATTCCGCCAGTCCCACCTTGCTGCAGAGCATTGCTCTATGATCTATAACAGTCTGAACCCGGCAGAATGGAAGACATACGACAAAACAGAATTGAGAAAAAAATATCATATTCCGCAAAACATGAAGGTCCTTGCTTTTGTAGCTGCCGACCCTGATAAACCCCTAAAAGGGATGTCCATTCTTTTAAATGCTTTACAGCAAATTTCTTCACCGGAATCTTATTTGCTTTTGATTGCCGGCCAGAGTGAATCCTTTTCTAAAAACTGCAAAAAAGAATTTCAAATACGTTCCTTTGGATATCTGACTGATCAGAAAAAAATGAATGAATTTTATTCCCTAGCCGATCTTCTCATTAATCCTTCTACTTATGAAACATTCGGCTTGGTAACCATTGAATCCATGGCTTCCGGAACACCTGTTGCCGCCTTTTCCATCTGCGCAATGCCCGAAATTCTCACAGACGATTGCGGATGGTGTATTCCTGTTCCGGACAGTTCTCTGCTTGCCCATACGATTGAAACGGCCTTTTCCAATACCTCTCAGCGAAAAGTAATGGAAAAAGCCGCCCGTTCCCGCATCGAAACCATCTTTTCAGAAAAACAGATGCTGGATTCTTATGAAACACTTTATCATCAGGTCCTGAACCATTAACTATGGTTTCAGGATCTTTTTATTAAATTTTTTATGAGTTTTCCACCAGTTTTCCAGGAATGAAGATAAATACCCACAAAAGGTCTGGTTTCTTTCCAGAATAACGGGGATATCAATGCTACTACAACCTGAGCACCCAATGTACCCAGTGCTGCACCTCCCATTCCCCATATTGGAATGGTTACCGCATTAAAAATCAGATTAAAAACGCCCCCGCAGATTGTATAATTCTTGGAATAACGATTTTTATTTTCTGCCACACTCCAGATATTTCTTGCAACTCCTATCATTGCAAAGCTCGTGGACCAGATCAGAAGCTGCAATACCGGAACTGCCGACATGTACTCTTTTCCATACAGGATATAAATTGCCAATTTTCCCAATACCTGCACTGCAATTCCCACACACAGTCCCATACCGCTGATAGCAAACAGCAATAATTCCAGTTTCTCTCTGTAGGCTTTTTCGTCGTGTGTTTTTTTCTCCAGTATTAATACTCTGGAAGAATTTATAATTGCCTGCGGAATAAATTCCCATAACATGGCAATGGTCATGGCAGATGTATATAATCCAACTTCTGTCTCTCCCATTAATTTTCCAAGCATAACCTTATCCATCTGTGTATAAAGTGCAATTGCAAGTCCTGCAATCACATAATGCTTCCCCTTATCAAACAACTCTCTGGCTGTATCAAAAGAGAAACTCAATGAGAAATTTTTACTTTTTAAGAAAATAACACCTACAATACTACCGCATACCAGTACCTGAATACTGGTAGACGCACCAAACCAAAGAACTGATGCTCCCAGTACCAGCAGAACCAATTTCCACACTGCTACTACCGTCTGTCCGCAGATATTTGCCAGCACATAATATTTAGATTTCAGTTCTGCCAGAAACCATTCATTTAAAAGTTCATAGGTTTTGCATGCAATAGAAAAAGCCTGTAATGCTGTAATAATCCACAGCACATAATTTCCAGGTTCAAGGACAGCTACTAATATCAGAACACAGCCAAAACTAATTGTTGAAGCAACCAGCCTCATGCAAAGGGCTGTTCCCATAATCGTTCCTTTTTTTTCTGGATGACAGACCATCTCATTCATCAAAATACTGTCCAGTCCAAGCTGGCTTATGGATGTAAATAAATTCACCAGAGACGTTCCATATCCAATCAGTCCATAATTCGATGGACCCAGATACCTTGCTGATAATGCACCTACTACCAGTGACAGCATCATAGAATATATATTTTGAAAAATCAGCCAGTTTGTATTTCCTACAAAACGGTTATTGCGTAATAAATTCCAGATTCTTTTCATGTAAATTACTACTTTCTTCTGCTTTTATAATAACTGTTTATTTTACAATAAAAGGGAACACTTATCGCACACAGTATTGCACGGATATGATTCCTGCCTGTCGCAGCTTTTCCCAATAAAAAGGATTTATGAAAAAGCTTCCGATACTCAGGCCGATACATCTGTGCCTCCATTATCATACTAAGGCCACTGTTCAAAATACTGTTCTTCATCCATTTTCTTAATTCTGGTTGCTGCTGGTTTGCCAGTGCATTCTGCAGTTCCAGTACATAAAATAAATCTTTCACATTCTTTTGCTTATTATTATGTGTACTGATAGAACCTGGTCTCACTCGATAATGGTACAGGCATCTTTTTGTCTCAACGATTTTCTCTGCAGCCAGAAGTGCCCGCGGAACAAATTCTACATCTTCATGATAAATTCCTTCTATAAACTGTAGTTTCTGCTGTTCCACATATTCTCTTCGAAGACAATATAACCAAACGACTACTTCCAGGTCTTCTTTCCTATAACAGTCTAAAAGATAATCATGCCCATCTTGAACCGTCAAGTCTTTCCTGCCAGTTTCCTTAATGGTCTTTCCGGTCTTATCCATTTGATTTTCTTCCCAGCCATTGTAAGCCACCACATCTACATCGCCAGTTTTTTTTAACACTGCATCTATATGACTGCATAAATCTGACTCGACACGATCATCCGAATCAACAAAGATCAGATATTCCCCCTGGGCCTGAGAAACCCCATAATTCCGTGCCGCAGAAACTCCTTTGTTTTTACAATGAAATACTTTGATTTTAGAACAGATAGATGAGAAATAATCGCAGATCCGCCCACTTTCATCTGTACTTCCATCATTAATCAGTAAAATCTCATAGTTATCATAATCCTGATTCATCAGTGAATTCACACAGCTTCCAAGATACGTTTCTACATTATAAACAGGCACTATAATTGAAAAACGACATTTTTCCATTTTTACACTCCGTTTCTCAGATGTGAAACTGTATTTTTCGCATTAACGATCCAGGACAATGGAAATAACATCACCAGGGAATTACCACATAACTGATTCATCCATTTTCTGGAATGACTCCACCGCTCAAACGCAATGGTATCATAGCTCTTTGCTGCCCACTGAAGCTGCTGTTCCGTCGGTGCCATCCCGAAGAATTCTGCTCCTTTTCGAAGTCCGCGCAATGTACGAAGTTCATACATGCCCGGATGATATTTCATGACATAGTTTCCGTACGTCTCAAACTCACTAAAGCCTGAGCCTGGAAGATTCTCATCGGACACTGCACTTAAAATTCTTTCCCAGAAGCTGCCGCCCACCAGTTGCGGCTGGCGCATCAGATTGTCCAGCATCTCCTTCATTACCGCCACTGAAAAGATCATATTTTCACAAATAAATGAGAAATCTCCATACTTCTTCACTTCTCCAGCAAACAATCGGTCCAGCGTTTCAAAATATGGCGGTTCCATTTCTTCCTTCTTTGTAAATACCGGCTTTCCATTCTGCATATGGGAAATCGAATGAAGCGGTACTGTGTCGGAATCCCAGACAATGTAGTATTCATCCTCACACAAATAAGAATAACCAAATTTCAGAAATTGCTGGAAATACCAGCCGGATCTCGAAGCTTTTCCAGTACGTTCTGTCATATAAGCTTTGACCGCACCTAACGTCATTCCTTCGCATACTTCATCTTCATTCAGGAACTCCGCTCCCAGTCTCAGACTGTCTTCCCTCAGACCTTCTGCCCCAATCACAATGACTCTCTTACAATCCAGATTTTTCCTGATATACTGAATATTCATCTGAAATACCGAAAGGTTGTCCTTTGTCATCGGTACAATTACATCATACAGTTGTTTCTCTCTCATCATTTTCCCCGTTTCAACTTATTTAAAACCATATTTTTGATTCTCATCACATATCCATATCCCGAAGTCTTCCGATAGCATACCGTCAGCACAAGGAACGAGAACATCACCAGAACTGCTCCTTTTACCACGAAAGAAACAATTCCCGGTTCCGGCAGAACTGATGCAGTAAACATTCTGCCAATCCATGCAGTCAATATAAACAATACCAGTCCTTTCCCCTGTTCCAGCCAGTACGCCAGATATTCCACGGGCCGCATATGGAAAATATCTTTAAATACAATGGAGCTCTTGCCAATCCACAAAACAATCTGGCATACAACAGTTCCAAGCAATACACCATAGATACCGATCACAAAGGTACCTGCCACTGATAATACAATATTTAAAACTGCTGCAAGAATCATAATTTTCTTTTCTTTTGCAAATAATCCTCTGGCATTAATATACTCTCCAGTCGGTCCATATACAATTGAAATATACGTATCTGCTACCAGCAGATATGTGATCATGGCATTCATTGTATAATCTCCGCCAATCCAGAGCGAAATAAATGCGTCTGACAGACAGACTGCAGGAATTAATAATATCATTGCCAGAAAATAACGGACAAATGTATAATTCCGAAACAGAGTTCTGGAACGCTCCACACTCTCATCTACCAGATAGTTTCCAATCATCGGCTGAATGGGAATCATCATATAATAAACGATACTCATCAGGCAGGACGTAATATATTTATAACTGGACAGATACCCTACTGATACCGTGCTGATAAACGCGGAAATCACCAGATTATCTGTAGAACCATAGACATACGTGGCCAACTTACTGGTAAATACATTTTTCACATCCGAAAACAGATTTTTCTTCAGTTCAGCACTAACTTCTGCACGCTCATTCAAATTCTGATACTGACGCTTACAGATCACATGAACGATCAGGTTGGAAATTACATTCTGAATAATCTGAACCATCAAATAAAAGAAATAATTTCCTGTACAAATAATAATTCCAAATTTAGCCGCTGCAAATCCAATATTACAAACAATGTCCACCAAAGAACACAGATACTGCTTCTGATCCGCATAAAGCAACGTTCTCTTATATGCCAAGAAATACGTCGATGCAGAGACCATCAGCTGCAGGAAAAATGCGATTCTGATATAACCCATGCTGAGCTGTACATCCTTAACTACCAGTCCCAGAAACGGCATACAGACAAAACCTGCCACTATAAAAAAACATCCTATCAGCCAATATAACTTTCTGAATAATGTAACAATTTCATTTACTTCATCCATTCTGCCTTTGGCAAGTGGTTCATACAACCGAAATGTAATCGCAGACTGTATGCCAAGTTCTGCCAATGATAAAGTATTCAGCACATCTGCCAGTACTCCGTTAATTCCCAGAATCTCCATTCCAAAATACTGAATAAAGAATCTTCGGAGTACAAAGTTCACCAGCAGATAAATAACCTGCGCCGCCATACTGATGGTGCTGCTCATGAGGGCAAGACTATTTCTCTTTTCCATGTAATAACTCTCGTTGTCCTTTCTCTTTCAAATTTGCAAATGCCGCCAGAAAGAACGGGAAATATTCCAATTCAAACAAATGCTGCTCTATCATTCCATGCACACAGGCCAGTGCCACGATCCATAAAAGAATTCTCTGATCCTGTTCTGCTGCTTTCTGGCAGATCCAGGTCAGGAGGCATAAGACAATTGCCAATAAGACCACTCCATATAAAAGACCAATTTGCATATAACCGCTGTCGATGTAGAAATAAGTAGCACTACTACTTGTCTTGCTTCCATTTCCCGTCATAGGAATCGGAGCCCCCCACAGCTGAAAACCATAGAAATTTATTGCTTTTTTCACCAGCATCAGCCGATTACTGAACCAGCTGTCCAGCTGCTTCGTCCAGGCAATATCAGGATTGTAAAAAACACTCAATCCGCTGACAGCTGCTGCACAGATCAATGGTGCTGCAGGCAACATCTTTTTTTCCAGGACATCGGTCTTTTTTATCTTACCGCAATATGCCATCAACAATGCTGTCATTGCAATTAAAGCTGATGAATTTCTGGCAATACTGAATTTAAAAACCACTGCACCGATCACCAGCCAGAAGATACTATCCTTCCAATTCGCCTTTTCCCGTCTTAAATACCACCATCCAAGCATCAGGAAAAAAATATGTGCTGCAAAATCCGTAGAATAAACAAATCCAAAAGCCATCCGAACCTGGCCATTGCTCAGCCCCCATGTTAGATTGTCAAGCACTCCCGTCAAAGAACAAACGATCGTCACCACAGTTAATATTGTACTGACCCATACATCTGCTTTTATGAGTTTTTCAAAATCCACTTTTGCCGCTCCCGGAAGAAGCAATAAATAGGTCAGTAAACTGTCACAATCTGTCTTCTGGCTGCAATAAATAAGAATCATGTCGTAAAAAAACAGTATTCCTATCTGCTTCCAGTCGGGCTTTTCTTTCGTCAGGTACAGTAGTAATACGATCACTACTATTATCCCATACGGCTTCAGAAACAACCACATACAGATACTGCTGGCTATCCCACCTTCCGCATAGAAAATATCTATATCCTCAAAAAATAGTGTTGTATTTAGAAAACGATAAATCAGCATACTGAGAAACATTGCCCAGTATGCTGTTCTTCCATATTTTTGCAAGAGTTTTTTCACTTGTTTCATTCTTCCTTGCTTTATTCTACCGTTACGGATTTCGCAAGATTTCTTGGTTTATCCACATCCAGTCCTTTAGCCACACTAACATAATATCCCATAAGCTGCAGCGGCACAATAGCCAGACTATTCATAAAATACTGCTCTGTCTTCGGTACATAAACAGAGAAATCTGCTGTGTCCTCCACGGCATAATTACCATAGCTGGTCAGTCCCATGAGATAAGCGCCACGGCTCTTCACCTCTACCAGGTTGCTGACCGTCTTCTCAAAGAGAGCCTGCTGGGTCAGTACACCAACTACCAGTGTACCGTCCTCGATCAGACTGATGGTTCCGTGCTTCAATTCGCCTGCTGCATAAGCTTCCGAATGAATGTAGCTGATCTCCTTCATCTTCAGGCTGCCTTCCAGGCTGATGGCATAATCAAGACCTCTTCCAATGAAGAAAATATCCTTTGCATTGGCATATTTGCTGGCAAACCACTGAATCCTCTCCTTGTCTTCCAGTACCCGCTGAATCTTATCTGGCAGGGTTGCCATCTCGGTGAGCAGCTCTGCTTCTCTTTCCTCTGTAATCTTATCTTTTACTTTTGCCAGCTGGATGGTGAGGAGATACATAGCAACAAGCTGGGTGCTGTAAGCCTTGGTAGTTGCCACGGAAATCTCCGGACCTGCATAGGTATAAAGCACATAATCACTCTCTCGGGCAATACTGGATCCAATCACATTCACAATGCCGAGCACCGGTCTTCCCTTCTCTTTAGAAAGGCGAAGGGCTGCCAGACTGTCTGCGGTCTCACCGGACTGGGAAATGACAATCACCATGGAATTTTCAATAAGTTTGGGATCCCGGTAACGGAACTCGGATGCCAGATCCACCTCCACAGGAATATCAGCCAGAGATTCCAGAATGTATTTTGCGGACATGCCTACATGGTAAGCAGAACCGCATGCCACAATATAGATTCTTTCCAGATTTTTCAACTGCTCATCACTTAACCCCACCTGGGAAAAAACGATTTCTCCATCCTTCACATAAGCATTGATGGTGTCTTTTACTGCTTTAGGCTGCTCATGAATTTCCTTGAGCATGAAATGCTCAAAACCGCCTTTTTCTGCTGCCTTGGCATCCCATTTGATCTCTACCAGATCTTTCTGCAGTTCTTCCCGGTCGATGTTGTAAAAATGTACCTCTTCCTGGGTAATCTCTGCGATCTCCAGATTCCCAATGTAATAAACTTTTCTGGTCTGATCCAAGATAGCCGGAACATCCGATGCGATCAGGCTTCCGTGTTCACCAACACCAATGATGAGCGGACTGTCCTTTCTGGCTGCAAACAGTTTGCCTGGATAATCATGGAACATAATGCCAAACGCATAAGAACCACGAATACGCAGCATGGCTCTGGAAATGGCCTCCAGCGGCGTGCCCGTCTTCTTGTAATAATAATCGATGAGCTTTACAGCCACTTCTGTATCTGTCTGGGAATAAAACGTATAACCGGATTTCAAAAGTTTCTCTTTCAGTTCCTGATAATTCTCGATGATTCCGTTATGTACCAGCACGACAGAACGATCCTCTGTACAATGGGGATGTGCATTCTGGGCTGATGGTTCACCATGGGTTGCCCAACGAGTATGGCCGATACCGCAGGTACCCGGTACTGCCTTCCCATTGTCCGTCTTCTCCACCAAGGCACGAAGACGACCTTTTTCCTTTACAATCTCAATCTTACCTGTTGCCTCGTCGCGAACAGCAATTCCCGCGGAGTCATATCCACGATACTCCAACTTACCAAGTCCGGCAAGCAGAATAGGAGCGGCCTGTGCCTCTCCAATGTAACCAACTATTCCACACATATATTCTATCCTCTTTCAAAAAATATTGTAAAGATTCTGTACCATTATATACGATTTAAGACTTGCTCACAACTACTTTGCACCTCTTCTTGCAAAAGGCAATACCATATAACAAAATATCGTGTCTGCCATCATTCCATAAGTATTCCTCGTATCTTCGATCTCGAATCTGATCCAGGGCTTTCTGACATGCCTGCTCCATGTCTTTGAACTCTTTTGTATATTTCAGTTCGGTAATAATTCCGGCATCCAGATCATCTGTCTCCACAATAATGTCTGCAAACCCTTCTCCGGCTTCCACATTGGATTCCAGTCAGTTCAAAATCATCGATTCCAATCGGCAATTTGATTGATTCACTCATATTCCCTGCTTGTCTCCTTCTTCTTTATAACATCACTTTACCATAGAACGACTGTTATTAATACCCCAAAATCAAAAACAGTCCGACACTTTTTGCCAGACTGTTCTTGATTTATTACTATTTTAACCTAATTCCTTCTCACACATCTTCAATACAGAATCAATCACCGCATCCATATCATAATACTTGTACTCACCAAGACGGCCACCAAAGATTACTTTTTCTTCCTGCTCTGCCAATTTTTTATACTCAGCATACAGTTTTCCGTTCTTCTCGTCATTGACCGGATAATAAGGCTCATCTCCTGGTTTCCACTCAGAACTGTATTCGCGGCTGATGACGGTCTTCGGAAGATCGTTTCCGTTATCATCCTTGCCAAATTCAAACCACTTATGCTCGATAATTCTGGTCCATGGTGTTTCACGATCCGTATAGTTCACTGCCGCATTTCCCTGAAAGTTCGACTTATCCAGAAGTTCTGTCTCAAATCGTACAGAACGATATTCCAACGTTCCCAGCTTGTAATCAAAGTAAGCATCTACCGGGCCAGTATAAATAACCTTCTCTGCCAATGCATCCAGTTCCGTTTTATTTTCCAGATAATCGGTATTCAGACGCACTTCAATGCCTTCCAACAGATTTGCCACCATCTTCGTATAGCCACCCATCGGGATACCCTGATATAACGCATTGAAATAGTTATTATCAAAAGTCAGACGAACCGGAAGTCTCTTAATAATAAATGCCGGAAGATCCTTACAGTCTCTTCCCCACTGCTTTTCCGTATAACCTTTTACTAGTTTTTCGAAAATATCCCTTCCGACCAGAGAGATTGCCTGCTCTTCCAGATTCTTCGGATCAGTAATACCAGCTTCCTTCTTCTGCTCTTCAATCTTTGCAGCCGCTTCTTCCGGAGTTATCACACCCCACATCTTATTGAAGGTATACATATTAAACGGCAGACTATATAACTCTCCCTTATAATTCGCTACCGGACTGTTGGTAAAACGGTTGAACTCTGCAAACTGGGTAATATAGTTCCATACCTTTTTATTATTGGTATGGAAAATATGTGCACCATACTTGTGAACATGGATACCTTCCACATCCTCTGTATACACATTTCCTGCAATGTTCGGTCTCTTATCAATGACCAGAACGGATTTTCCTGCTTTCTTTGCCTCGTGTGCGAAGATGGCTCCATAAAGACCAGAGCCTACCACTAAATAATCGTACATTCTAATGATTTCACCCTTCCTTTTACTTCTGTCCTTAGATATACTATATATCTGCAATAACAAAAACTTTATCAGATCAAGTATCAGGAATAGGTTCTCTTGATTCTACGGATGATGCTCTATCTTTCTACAAGATCCTTTATTTACTAATAATTTTTGTAACTCACATTCAAATCTACATTTCCAGATATTCCATCAACAGAGCCTGTATTACTATATTGCCACATAGTTACATTTCCTTTTCCAGTATATCCATGGCCCTTATCTAAGCTTCTCCATCTTGCAACCCAAATATCAACATCTTTTAACATGTCCATATCTAAATATTTATTCATCCATTCAATGTTGGTATAAAGTGCAAATTTGTAACCACTTGCTTCAATTACTTTTTTGTAATTCAAAACCATTTCAGAGCGATATGACTTGGATTTTCCAGAAGTTGCATTTATTATACTTGAATCTTCCAAATCAAGCACTACTGGATAATCAAGTTTTTTGCCATTTAATGCATCTATTACTGCATCTGCATTGGCTCTTGCTGAACTTCTACTAGTTATGTAGCTATACTGATACACTCCAACCTTAACTCCGGCCGCACGTGCTTCTTTATAATTCTTCTTAAATTTATCATCTACTGTTAAATTTGAAGTCTTTCCTTTCATAATCCGGATCATAGCAAAATCAATGTCATCCTTTTTAACTTTACTCCAGTTAATATCTCCCTGATGACTTGATACATCTATTCCATATGCTTTTATTTTTTTATCTGTCTTCACTACACCTTTCCAAACACCGTTACTGTCAAATCGGTTAGTTTTTCCATCTATTTCTATATCTGATGTTGCCATGGAACCATCTGACTGGAAATAATACCATACTGACCCTGACTGCATCCATCCAGTTTTCATGGATCCATCTGCATTAAAATAGTACCATTTTTCAGAAATTGGCTGCCAACCAGTTTGCATCACTCCATCTTTATTCATATAGTAATATTTACCGCCGACATACACCCAACCAGTCTGCATCACTCCACTACTATTCATATAATAATACTTACCACCAACATTTACCCAACCGGTCTGCATCACTCCATTGGAATTAAAATAATAATATTTTCGATCAATCTGTTGCCAACCTGTCAGCCTTACTCCACTATTATTCGTATAGTAGTATGCAGTTCCAATTTTAATCCATCCTTTCTGCATCACTCCACTACTATTCATATAATAATACTTGCCACCAACATTTACCCAACCGGTCTGCATCACTCCATTGGAATTAAAATAATAATATTTTCGATCAATCTGTTGCCAACCTGTCAGCCTTACTCCACTATTATTCGTATAGTAGTATGCAGTTCCAATTTTAATCCATCCTTTCTGCATCACTCCACTACTATTCATATAATAATACTTGCCACCAACATTTACCCAACCGGTCTGCATCGCTCCATCATTTCTTAAAAAATAATAGTTTCCAGAAAGCAATAACCAACCGGTCTGCATTTCTCCGTTATTTTTCAAAAAATAATAGTTATTTTTATCTTTAATCCAGCCTTTCTGCATGGTTCCATCCGTCCCCATGTAATAATACTTGTTGCTTACCTTTCTCCAGCCTTTACTCATCGCACCATCCGAATCCAGGTAATAATATTTTCCGGATAAATATAACCATCCCGTTTTCATACTATAATCATCGTTAAAATAGTACCATTTTCCAGCTACATAGTACCATCCTTTTTGTAAATATCCATTTTTATCGGCATAATACTTTATATTATTGTAGTTTCCCCAACCAATAGTCATTTTTCCAGTTTCATCAAACAAATATGATCTTTTCGAAATTGTAGACAACCCTGTCACTGCTGATCCATCTGATTTAAAGAAATACCAATTTTCTGAAATTGTTTTCCAGCCTTTTTGCATAACGCCATCATCGCCAAAGAAATAATTCTTCTGTCCAATTTTTGTCAGACCTGTAACCATTTCTCCCGATTCTGCAAAATAATACCATTTTTCCCCGTCCTGAAGCCATCCTGATCTCATTGTACCATCTGGATTAAAATAATAACTTGCTTTTCCAATTTTCTGCCAGCCTGTACAACGACTTCCATCTTCAAGTAGATAATATTTCTTTCCTTCATATGTCAACCAGCCTGTCATCAGCTTACTATTTTCATCATAATAATACCATTTACCATCTATATTCTGCCAGCCTGTCATCCATTCTTCTGCTGAAACGTTAATTTCTATACTATCCTTAACTTCAGATTTTGTCTGGACACTTACTGTTGTAGTTCCTTCAGATATTGCCGTAAGCACCCCTTCTGCCGTAATTGTAGCAACATTTTTATTACTGCTACTCCATATCAGTTCCTTATCCTCTGTTGTATCTTCCGGATTAATCGTGGCTTCAAGCTGTAATATCTGTTTTTTCTTTAAATCCTTTTCTGGCGGAATAATTGTTACCGTATCAATCGGATTAGAAACCATTACTTTGCAAACAGCTTTTTTATCTCCTGATACTACATTTACATTGGTTGTTCCAGCTGATCTAGCTATTATTTCAGCTGTTCCATTATCTCCTGGAATAACCGAAACAATACTATCATCATCTGCATTCCATGCAAAACTTACTTCTGAAGTTATATCTTGTCCATCGACATTAAAAGCTTGTACCTTTAAAGAACCTTTATCTCTTCTTAATTGAAGTTTCAAAAGTGCCCTATTATTTTCGAATGCTAATGTATCAATTTCCTTGACAGATACTATTTTATCCTCTTCCTGCTTTTCTGCATTTGTCTCTTCTACGGTTTCGTTGCTATCCTGTCCATTATTTTCTTCATTATTCTCTACTTCATTAGTTTGCTTTTCAGACTTATTATTTGAATCCACAAAACTATTTTCATCTTCACCAGGCTGAGTTTCATCCGACGCATTTTGCGCTTCTGTCGCCTTATCTTCCTTCACTGGAATACTGACATCTAACGATGTCTCTTGCACATCTCCAGATATATCTTGCGTTTCCGCAGCATATGATATTGACGGAGTTTCTACAAACATCGTTCCGGCCAATGTCAAAGCTAATACTTGAAGTATTATTTTCTTTTTCATATGTTTTCCTTTCCTTTCTAATGTAAGATTTAAAATCCTATCATACTAACTTTGTTGTTTATTATACTTTATAATTTGTTTCTATTCAACTTACTGTCTCTTAAATTTTCTTAAGTTTTATTTTTAAGAAAATATTGTAATTAGCCTTTTTCTTTTCTATAATAGGCACGTATTTTAATTTACTAACGAGGTATTTATATGCATTACAAAATCAAACCCTTTTACAAAAAAATTGCTTTATTGCTCTCTCTCTTTCAATTATTTGAATGCCCGTTAACAACAATCGCATCCAATACTATTGATTATGAAGAAAATGAGTCTGTTTCTATCACAGATGAAGAACCCGCTCTACCTACCATTTCCTTAGACTCAACATCACTCACTCTAAAAAAGGGAGAAACTTTTGAATTGCATGCGACACTTTCAGATTCTGATAGCGAACTTTCATCTTTTTTTTCATGGGAAAGCGAAGACGATTCTATCGTATCAGTAAATGACAAAGGTATTGTAACCGCAAATAATATTGGAACCGCTATGATTACTGTTTCTTTTAATGATTTAATCGCACAGTGCTCTGTTACAGTTACCAATCCAATATCTCAGATACTTTTTGATGAGCCAACCATTTCTCTCCCCATAAATGAACGGACACAACTTACCCCTCACATTTTTCCAGATGACAATGATGAACTTCCTTCTCTTTCTTGGGAAAGTGATAATGAAAATATTCTTACCGTAGATGATAACGGATTTGTTACTGGAATATCTGCCGGCACCGCTACCGTTACTGTTTCAAGTGAATATTGTACTGCCTCCTGTGATGTAACTATTTACATTCCTATAGAATCCATTTCCATTATTAATGGCGTGTCCGAACTGAAGCTGCAGCAACAACTGAAACTGCAAGCAACAATACTGCCTGAAGATACAACTGAAGATACTTCTATTCTTTGGGAAAGTAGTGATAATAATATAATTTCCATTGATGATTCCGGCCTCATTACAGCAAAAGCTCCCGGTATTGCAACTATCTCGGCAACTACTACAACCAATCTTAAAGATTCCATCTCTATTGTTGTATCAAAAGAAACATTTAAAACTGGATGGATTTTTAAAAACGGAAGCTGGTTTTTCTATGACAACACCGGTTCCATGCAGACTGGATGGTTATATCTTAATAAACATGTTTATTACCTTTATTCCGATGGCCGAATGGCAACTGGATGGCTTAAACTAGATAGTAAATGGTATTATTTTCGCTCTGACGGAGCCATGTATACGGGCTGGCTTATAAACAGCTCTCACAAATACTACTTCAAATCTAATGGCGAAATGCAAATTGGTTGGATCAAAATAGATAATCAATGGTACTACTATGATGAAAACGGAAACATAAAGACTGGATGGCTAAACCTCGAAGGCAATTGGTATTATTTGCAGTCTAATGGCATCATGAAAACCGGCTGGCTTAAGCTTGGAAATTCTTGGTATTTTTTGCAGTCAAATGGAATTATGACAACTAATTGGATCAAATTAGGAAATTTCTGGTACTACATGAAATCTAACGGTTCCATGGCAACCGGATGGTTTATGATTGGAAACAATTGGTACTATTTTCAATCTAACGGCTCTATGAAAACCGGATGGCTTAAACTTGGAAATTCCTGGTATTTTTTACAGTCCAATGGCATTATGGCAACCAATTGGATTAAATTAGGAGATTTCTGGTACTACATGAAATCTAATGGGTCTATGGCAACCGGATGGCTTATGATTGGAAACAATTGGTACTATTTTCAGTCTGACGGTTCTATGAAAACTGGATGGCTTAAACTTGGAAATTCCTGGTATTTCCTTCAACCAAATGGCATTATGGTAACTGGGTGGGTTAAATTAGGAACTGTCTGGTACTATTTTAATGAAAGCGGTGTAATGAAAAAAACCTCAACTTCCGGACCTATTATTTTTAGTGCGAATCCTTCACTAAAAATCAAAAAATGTACAGCCAATGTAATATCCCAAAATGACTGTAGCTTGTCCATCGAAACTACTAGATCTTCTTCTATTGAAAATAAATATAGTACATTCTATCTTTTAATTTTAAACAGCAATGCTACTGAATTAATTGATTCCATTTCAATAGAATTGTCAAATGGAAGTACCTTAAATTTTAGTTGTAAACTATCATCTGATGATAATTTTAAATCTATTTCAATGAACAAATATGCTATTGCTGTTAAATCAAAAGATTCATATGAGATCATTAGTGATTGTCAATTTATAGAAAACCCTGATAGCTTTGCATCAAAAGAAATTACTTTTAAAGATAATTATTGGGGCTATTATGAAAATTATAAAATAACATCTAAAAAAGGAATTCAAGGAGTATCAGATTCATATACAGAAAATCTTCGTGCCCAACATGTGCTATTAAATGTAGATATTGAAGACCTCGTATGGACCTCTTCTTATCCTGGATATGTGCCATACACTTATAAAGGAAAAACCTATTACTTTTCAGATCTTCAGGCTTTAAAAAAGACCATTTACGATCTTCATGGATGGGGAAGTTCTGAAGGAAATGCTTACGGTGAAAAGCATACACGTAATGTAACAATTGTACTTTTACTAAGTTGGAAATATGATGAACTTTCCTATCTCATTCATCCAGATGCCAGAACTAAGGGAACAGCTTCCTATTATTCTCTTAATATGAAAGATGATACTGCACGTAAGACATATGAAGCACTATTCTGTTACTTAGGCGAGGAGCTTGGACAAATGAAGGAACGTGTCAACAACTGGACTCTTGGAAACGAGGTTAATAGTTGTAACATATGGAATTATTCTGGAAATATGACTTTTGAAAATTATGTTACTAATTATGCTTTAGCTTTCCAGTTACTTAATCAAGGTATTAAACGTACTGCAAAAAGTCCGCGGCTTTTCATTTCTCTTGATCATTGTTGGAATACTGCAGATGCTGGTTATACCGGAAAGGAATTTTTAGATTATTTTGCAAAGTATATGGATGAAACAGCACCGTGCATGCAATGGAATGTAAATTATCATCCCTATTCTCAGCCTTTAACCAGAACTGATTTTTGGAAGGATCAATCAAATACAAAAAATACAGTCAACACAAACTATATTTCCATGGAAAACATTCAGGTTTTGACTGACTATCTTTCCCATGTCGAACGGACTTATGGTAAATCTTCTGATTCCATTCGTGTAATCATTGGAGAAATCGGTTTTTCAGGAAAAGGTGGAAATGCCTCTGATGAAAAATACCAGGCTGCTGCACTTGGATATGGCTATTACATTGCTATGTTTAATAAACGCATAGATTCTTATATTATCCGTGCTTACTTAGATGCTCCTACCGAGACAGCATCTGGCCTCTATCTTGGTCTACGGCAAGCCAATTATACACAAACGCAGAAGGAATCCTATTATGTATACCAAAATTTAGATACAAATTCATCTTTGAAAATCATGAATTCCTATTTAAATTTAATAGGAATTTCCAGCTGGGAAAGTGCAATTTCTGGTTTCGACGCAAGTAAGTTACCTGCTAAAGATTTCTAAAATTTAAGGGCATCCTATTATTTTTACAAACAGGGTGCCCTATCTTTTATTCCACTTATTCTTGTTCTATATATTTCTTAGCATCTTTCATAAAACTTACCGCAATCATTATAATTACCAAGCCAATTGGAAATGCTGCCACGATACTAACTGACTGCAAATTACTCATAGAACTTTCCGCAAATAGTAACGCAATAGGAAGTAAAATCAATAAAATACACCACATAAGCTGAATTCCTTTTTTAGGCATTTTTCCATCTTCCAAAATATGGTAACTATAGCAGGAAGCCGTCAATGCAATAGAATCAAATGAAGTGGCATAAAATGCAATCATCGTCAAGAGTACAACTACCATAATTACAGGTGCACCAGGCATTGTTTTAATAATAGTAACGATCATGCCATACAAATCTCCATTCTCCAAATACTGCTCAATAAAATCAGCTTTACCGGTCACCTGCATACCCATCGAGTAGTTGCCTAATACGATAAAACTTATCAATGTAGACCCTACACCAAATACATATCCACCTAGAATTGTCTGACGTACTGTCCTGCCTCGTGAAATGCTTCCAATAAAGAATGGCGCTGCCACACACCACACCATCCAATAGGCCCAATAATAAATCGTCCATGTCTGCGGGAAACTAGATGTTCTCAATGGATCTGTGAATGTAGACAATTCAATAAAATTCTGAACCATTCTTCCAAAAGATGCAAAACCAGTTTCAATAATATATCTTGACTCTCCTCCACACAGCAACACAAAAGCTATCAATCCAAAAAACATGTAAATACAAATATTTGCAAGTTTACTAATTCCCTTAAAACCATGCAATAATGAATACGTATAAACCACACATGTAACCAGAAGAATAATAATATTTATTACCGTACGGCTCATTTCAATATGAAACAGTTCTCCAATGATTGCTGCCATGAGCGGTGTGGCTACACTAAATGTGGTTGCTGTTCCAGCCAATAGTGCAAATACAGCCAGCAAATCAATCAGTCTTCCTGCCCAGCCGTCTGTATACTTACCAAGAATTGGTCTGCAGGCTTCTGAATATTTCTGACGGGTTCTCTTTCTTACATGAAGCATAAACCCAAATGCAACAGCTAAGACAAGATAAAATCCCCATGGAATAAAGCTCCAATGAAACAACGGATAAACACCTGCCCAGTCCTGAATACTTCCCATTTCTGAAATATGCGGATCTGTTGCATATAATACCCATTCTGAAAATGAATAGAATAAAATATCAGCGGCTAATCCACAGGTAAACATCATTGCTCCCCAGGAAAAAAAGGAATATTTCGGCTTTTCATCCGGTTCGCCCAAAACAATCGTTCCATATTTAGACCCGGCAATATACAATGACAAAATAAAAATACCAAGGCCAATTACTAAATAGTATGTACCAAATGTATCCCCAAAGAAAAATCGCACCTGACTTAATACTGCATTTGATTGTTCTGGTGCAAAGAAAAATAAAATACATAATACAATTACAATTGACAGGGGAACTAAAGTTATCATCCAGTCTATTTTTCCATGCTCATTTTTCGTATTCACTTATTTTTCCTCCACATATCTTTTATAACTGACATCTAATGCGATCAATTCATCTAAATTATCTACTTCTATAATATCTTCTTTTTTCATTGGATAAACTCCCAGCTGGTATTCCTCCGGATAGCAAAACATTGCCACATCATCCCAATAAATTTGTCGATTTTTCTTCTGTTCAAATTCTATTTCCAGGTGATGTCTTAATTTTTTTCCATCCTCTGCAGTCCACCTGGAAATGCTGTACAACTGCCAGCCTTTCTTTCCTCCCGTCCGGCTACAGGATACGACAATTCCATTCTCCACTGTCTGAAGCCACTCATCTGTTTCTCCGTCAGTCCACACGCTGTTGTACCCGGAACGTTCAAATTCAGGAGTCAGAATTGCCGGATTATAAATCATTTGGTCGCCATCCAGAATCATTGCATTTTTGATATAGTCTCTTGCCACATAAAGGGAGGAAATATTGTTGCACGTATCATAATACGGATTTTCGATCAGTTTAACACCTGGATATTCTTTTTCAAGTGCCATAAATTGTTCTTTCAGATATCCCACTACTATATAAATTTCATTAATCCCATTCTTATGCAGACCATCAATTACTGTATCTATCATTCGAACACCATTTACCCTAACTAACGGTTTAGGCGTGTTCAATGTTACAGGATACATCCGTTTTCCAAAGCCTGCTGCCATAATGATTGCTCTTTCCACTCTGTACATTTAGTCACTTTCTCCTTCTGTTTGTTCTTTTAATTCATCCTGTACAATTCGATAATAATCTTTCGCATAGCGATATTGTCTCAACGAATATTCTCCAAATTCTACACCAAGATTTCTTTTATATTCACACCAGTTACTCCACAAGAGTCCGCAGGCTGCAATATAGCAATAAATCTTAATTTTTGTAGCTTTATCGCATCCTTCTGTAAAATAATCAGCAATCAGTCGATCTACCTGGTGCTTATTGTACAGAGAGTAAATGCAGAACATTGCCACATCCACATGCGGATCCTGCATTCCCGCATATTCCCAATCAATTAACCGAATTTCTTCTTTTCCATTTTTCTCTATAAACAGGAAATTATCTGGTACTGCATCAATATGCGTCAGAACTTTTTTTCCAACATGGGCATCAATATAAGACTTAAGAGATAAAACATTTTCTTTCGTCTTTTTATAATCTTTGTAAACCGAAGGCATTCCATCCCATAGTGTTTCATAAAATTCCATCTGCCCGAAAATGTCAAATTCATGAGCAACTTTCAATCCCAGTTCATGAAAATCCCGTAAACGCTTCATACACTTTCTGACGTCTTCTTCATTCAAAGGATCACACGTTCTGGCTCCTTCCAGAAATTCCGTGATTTTGTAACCATTTTGAGGATTTATATAGGCAATATCATCACAAATATTCTTATGATCAATCTCATGATACACCTCCGCTTCCTGCTGGCGGTTAATCAGTTGATCGGTTCCCTCTCCCGGTATACGCATAATATATTTTTTGTTTTTGCAGGTAAACAAAAACGAGCGATTCGTCATTCCTTTTTTCAAAACTGTGATGTCTGTAACTTCTTCCGGTTTTACCGCTAATGCTTCGCAAATTACCTGTATCGCATCGGTTTTTAGATGATTAGAATTACCGTCAAGTTCCCGAAGCTGCTCATAAGTGTTAATTTCTACAACATCTGATGAATGAACTACACGAGCCGCAACCATCATTCGATTTTTATTGTAAAGTGCCTCTTCCCAGAACGCACCATCATACTTTTGATCTTTGCAAAGTACTGCAATACGTTTTGACACCGTATCAGCATCCTCTTTTATAAGATAGCAAATGCCAATCATTGCATTACCGCCTGCGTTTTCCGGAACCGTCACCAGTTCCATTTTACGATTCACGCGGACAGTACTCTCATTATCCACAAGATCACTTACCATATACCAAGAATACATTTCATGCCGATGAAATGGATTGCGGTCACACCAAATATCACAGGGAATAACATAGGCATTCTCCAAATGTTCTCTTACCAGATTCATGGAATGCAGATTATTTTTTCCTGCATAATCTGCATTAACGACTAATTCCACTCCATATTCATCTATCAAGTATTCATACTTTTCTTTCATGAAACCTACAACCACATAGATCTCTTTAATTCCAACTTCATGGAGCTGTTTTATGATTCGTTCGATTAAAGGCTCCCCATTGACTTCAAGAAGACCTTTCGTTATTTCTGTATTAATAGGAACCATCCGCATACCAAATCCAGCTGCCAGAATAACCGCTCGCTGCGGCATCTTCTGTCTAAATTCCGTTAGTGCCTTCATGGTAGGCCGAAGTTCCTCATCCAAATATTCGTCTTTCATAAGCTCCTTCAAAGAACGATTTACTACTCCCAGCGAATGACCAGATATTTCTGCTAGAATTCGTTGATTAACAAATGATTCCAATAGAAGTGTGTTCAAAATATCGCTTTCTTGTTTGTTCATGTACTTTTCTCCAATCATTTTCGTGAACTACACATTTACATAAAATCCTGACTCCGCTATTCATAAAATCTGACAAGAGCCAGGATTATCTCATTTTTCTTAGTTTAATGTATGGCTACTTTGTTAGTATATCACACTTTTTCCATATATCAACCACATATTAGCTATATTTTTCAAAAAAATATTATTTCTTAAATACTTTAAAGAAATGGTGCCCTATACGGTCTTTCTCAGGCGGCAGCTGCATATAATCCCCATATTCATGTCTTAAAACCTGATCGTAATATTTAGGAACCCTAAATTCATATTTCTCAAATGGCATCATTATGGTTTCATCAAACCACTTCCTTGGAAAAATATCTTTTTCTCCCCAGGATAACCATATTACACATCCTACATATTCACTATTATCATATTCCTTTATTCTCGCAAGTTTTTCTAACTTCTCTTGAAAATAATTTTTTCCTCGTATTTTAGCATACACATATACAGGAAATTTTATTAATTTTCGAACCAGTGATGTTGTAGTTTCAATTGCAAAATGTTCCCGGGTAGACTGATAACAAAGTGAGGACAACCTATCACCTTTTAAGCCATATTTTATAGCCTCTTTTTTAGTATTTCCAAGACCATCATATGGATAAATATCTATAAACACTCCCATACCGAAAGGCTTTTCATTTGCCATTTCGATCGTATATCGGTCATCGCTAATTCGTGTAATCATATACGGATATTCTGGACATTCTTCCCTATTAAACACCTGTAAATGATGGTATTCCGAAATATGATCTTTCAGATAAAGCAATAATTTATCATAATCTGGGCGTGGCATCATAATATCCACATCATCATCCCACGGAATATATCCATGATGACGCACTGCTCCAATAAGTGTTCCATATATAAGTGCATACCGAAGATGCTGCATCTCACATATTTTCGCTATCGTATGTAATATTTCAAGTGATATTGCCTGGGTTTCTTTTATGGTTAATTCATGCCTTTCCAAATTGTGCTCCTTTCCATTGTCTCCACAACTTTACAATAATTTTATAACACTCAATAAAAACAATTAATCCTAAAACAGTTAACGCAAATGAAAAAACAAAGCTAATCCATCCGCCAATACCTGTATCACCAAACATATACAGCAAATGCAATTTTTCAACTACTCTAAAAACGATCATCTGAGCAAGATACATTTCCATCGAAATACTTGATAAATATTTCATCGGTTTTGATGATAGGAATTTACTATTTGACCCGATTGCATAAGAAAGCCATAATGAAAACATCAATAGGCTTCCAATATATGAAATCATTTTCATTCCGGCAGGTTTCAAATACCATAAACTTGACATAATTATACAAATCAAAAATGATAATACACCAAGTTGTTCATAACTTCGCATAATTTCACTGCGATATAAATATACAAGTCCTCCTACAATGAACAAAGGTAAACAATAGAGAAAGTTATGGCGTGGAGCAAAAGACTCTGCAACAAAATAATCAGAGAAAAAATACTGGTCGCAAACAAATACAATCCACAATGAAATTACCAAACTCGCCCAAGCACGCTTTTTTGATTTCATCAACACTGAGAACGCCGGAAATAACAAGTAAAAAAGGAAGATCACTCCCAGTGTCCAACAAACTCCAATAACAGATACTGCATTATTGGGAAGCAATCCATGAAGCAATAAAACTTCAACAGAAATTTCATATACAGTTGCTAAATTGTGTTCCATCAGCAATGCAATAAATAATAGAACGCTAAAAAAGGCAAGATTTTTTGATATCTTTTTCTATAAAAAACATCTATATCTATAACTCCACTTTGGAATTTATCCAAGTATCCTGCACACATACCAAAGCCACTGATCATCAGAAATAAGTACACTAACGTCGTTAGTGATGGAATAAATTGATCAAAAACAAACGATCCAGACAAATTATACTCAGTATTTGCTTGTATATGCATCATAATAATGCCAAGACATGATAATGCTCTCAATCCATCTATTGAATCATAATGTCTGGTTTCCATACCAGCTTTTCCTGCTTTTATATGTTCACTCATATTCCTCCTCAAATATTCCCAATTTTCTTAATTTTGAACACGAATACTTTTCCTATCACATAGTTTTAATAATACTTAATGTGTGAAATACACCCTCTTTAATACTAAATGTAGGTATCCAACCAAGTTTTTCTATTTTTTGTGTATTAAGAACTTGTTTTGCAATCGGCGACTGATTAGCTATATCCCCAGACGATGGATCTTCAAAAATAACTCTTTGCCCTCCTGCACTTGCAATCTGCTCTGCAAGTTGTGCAATTGTAAGCCTTGATTCCGGATTAGCCAAATTATAGGCTTCACCTGGTACTCCATTAATAAGTACTGTCAGCAATGCCGATGCACAATCACCAACATAATTATAACTACGCATTTGATTGCCTGCACTTTTCAGAACAATATTCTCGCCAGCCAATGCATTATGAAAAAATTGTACATGAGCACGGTTATCTGTCTCTGTCATACATGGTCCATATGTATGACATGGTCTCACTATAACAGTCTCTATCTCATATTGTTTATAATATGATCCACAAAGATTTTCTGTAGTTCGCTTGCTTAATGGATAACATGATCTCGACGCCAAAACATTCACATATCCAACGTAATCTTCCTCAAAAGAATCAAGTGAAACATCACCTTGTCCATATACTTCGCCAGAAGAAACATAAAGGAATCTTTTTCCATGATGCTCTCTCAAATATTCAAGAAGCCTAAATGTACTTTCAATATTCCCAATTATTGTTTCCACTGGATTTCCATTAAACGCCGCTGGATGAGCATTTCCTGCGGCATGAATGATATAATCAATTGAAACGTCAAATTCTATCGGTTTCATCATATCATATTGTAAAAAATTAACATTATCATAATATCCAAATTGCTTTTGCAATCTTTGAAGATTTCGACCTGCAAGATATAAACTTATATTAGCCTTATTCTGTTGATTAAATCGAATCAACATATCTGCCACAAAGGAACCTATTGTTCCAGTTGCCCCTGTTACAAGTACACTTTTATTAAATATTTTTTCAATTCCGATTACATGTTTCAACGCTCTATCAATATCTTGAATATACAGTTTACTCTGATGAAAATCCATGTTTTTTCCTCTATTTTAACCAGTCAGACCTTTTTGCGACAAGAAGTGCTTTAAAAATGTCTATATCTTCAACTGTTGTTAACTTAATATTCTTTTCCGACCCTGCGGAAAAATATACCTGTTCTCCCATCTCAATCATCAATGTGCATGAAGCAACTGAATTTGTTATGCCTGCATTCAATGCCTTTCTATGGATATTACAAATTTTTCCAATATGAAATCCCTGTGGTGTTTGCGTTCTTTTCAGATTATCCCGAGGATAACTGCCTGTAGATACAATGCCATCCTCTGTTTGAATCATTGCTTCTGCACAGGGAATAACTGTAATTGCATTTCCATACATTTGCGTAACACGAATACAATCTGAAATGATTTCAGCTGATACCATCGGACGAATTGCATCATGGATTAATACAATATCATTCGGCGAATGATACTTTTCCAGTTCAAAGACACCATTGCGAATGGAATCTTGACCATTTTTCCCACCCTGCACAACATACTTCAATTTTGTAATATTAAACTGGTTTGCGTATGCCCAAAGAACAGACTCCCAACCTTCAATACACACAACCGCAATTTCATCAATTTCCGGATGATTCTGAAATGCCTCCAAGGTATATACAATAACTGGTCTTTCATTCACTGTAAGAAACTGTTTCGGAATATTCTGATGCATTCGCGCACCAGATCCCCCAGCAATAAGCAACGCAATATTCATAGTTTGCAATCTCCTCTTTTCTTATTTATACTAAATATTTTAAAGTATCATCTGATGAGCAACTTTATTTTTTAACAGAGTAGTACATTTTCCACTATTAGACTTCCAATTCGGATTTGGTATACGCCAATCCTCATTATAGATTGCTGCCAAAAGTTCTTCGCTGTTAACCGGAACAGATACAGATACATTTCCCATTCGTATTTTTTTCGTCTCTACAACTTTTGGCAGTGTTACCAAATATACGCTTCTCTCATTTTCATCGTTATATTCGCAATTGGGGATGTATTCAAATGAATACTGTATCATGTGAGTATCTTCATAAAACTGTCCAAAGAAATCAATGTTCATTTTTCCAACTGCGTATGACTGTTCTTTAACAGATCCTTCGAACACAAATTCTCTTGTCTTTTTAAAGCCAGATTTATTCATTAAACCTTCCAGTTTACTCCATGGAAAATCCTGCGTAATTACAACTGCATAATCAATATCCAGATCCCAACTAATAAATTTTCCTTCACGAGTCAGTCCCAATAATGTTCCAGCATATACATAATATAACGCCCCACTGTTTTTCAGTGTATTCTCAACGAGTTCAATATATTTCTCACCATCTTTAACTAATTCTTCACGACACTTGTTTTCAATATATGCCACTTTTTTAGATCCAATATATTTTTCATATGTTCTTCCAATCACTGGAATTGCCTTTATCTTGTGCCATATTTCTTTTACGTTCATAATAACTTACTCCTGTTCACTCATGAATTACTTTACTTTTTATTGAACTTAATAGTGGAATTAAAATACTCTTATTTTGATATACTCCCCAAACTATTAAAACAATCAAAACCACGCTATTAATAATCATTTTTCTATAAAAATATCCTCCTGCGACTAATAATAGCATTGCTCCGCATTGTAGCAAATACTTCTTTGAAATTCTGATCTGAACAATCTTTTTTACTGCCGAAAATCTAAAAATATAAATAATCAGATAGGATACTAATGTTGAAACCGAAGCAGCATATAATCCTATACTTTGTATAAGTGAAAAATTGATTACAGCATTTACAATTGCTCCGACAACCGTTGTCCAACCGATCACTTTCGTGTTTTTAAGACCTCCGAGCACACCTCCAAAAAGTGAACACATTGAATTTATAAAAATAGCCACAAGTAAAATAAATATATGATTGTACGCTTCCGTATATTGTTCTCCAATAAGCCACTTAAAAGAAACACTCACACAAACTATTATTCCCATATTAATAAAGGAGAACAATTTAAATCCGCTATTAAGCATGGAATTAATATATGTGTCTCGATCCGAATCATTTATTGCCAGTGAAACCGATTCCGTCCATGCAGTATTAAATACTGTGAAAATCGTTGTATAAATTGTTGGTATTTTATTTGCGGCAGCATAAATTCCATTAAATGCCGTTCCCAAAAAACAAATAATGATTAATCTGTCTGAGGTATTCGCAATCCACCATGAAATTGCATTCGGAATAAGCGGCAACGAATACCGAAGCATCTCTTTGATTTTCATTTTATTGACCGTACTAAATTTAATTAATTGCCATATATGCAATCTCAAAAAAAGCCAGCAAAATCCTATTAAATTGGAGAATGCTAATGCAACAAGAATCGCCACAGCACCTATTTTCAGACCCACGATCAATACAATATTGATGATTAAAGATGAAACTGTAACAACAAAACTGGTAATCGAATAATCTGTATTTTTACCCAACCCTCTTGCCAGATTGGAAACAAACAAATATAATGACTGAGTCCAAAGTGACAATGTAACCAATATAACATACGGGATCATATACAGGGAATTTATTACCCCTATTACTATCGTTGAAGTTCCCGCCATAGCAAGCAATACAACACCTGCACTTGTCACATAACTAATTTGATTTTCTTTATTTGTTCTATTTTCAATTATAAATCTAAAAACGGCATTTTCGATTTGAAGGGTAACAAAATACAAAGCTAAACTGATTACTGTTTGAAGAGCATCAATCGTTCCAAAATCATCAGGTGATAACAATGACGTATACACCGGAAGAAGCAAAAAAGTAAAAATCTTTGAGCTTAATTGTCCAATAGCCAAAATTGCAGTATTTTTTGCCAAATTTTTTTCTCTGCTCATTTATCCTCCTTTCACATTTTCAGTTCATATCAAATTACCTTCACTGATTCTGCCTTTTTATCTTTTGTCTTGTTGTCAACATAAAAACAAGAGATATATGTTATAATTGCCGATAACAACATTTGAAAATTTGTATAGCTTTCTGCATTATCCGTTGTATAGAGAATAAATGCATATAAAATAAACAGCAGACAAATAAATGCCTTTTTTACTCCATATCGTTTTTGAATAATTTGAGACATTTTTATCATCCACCAAAATACCCATACAATAAATCCTATATATCCTATTTCGATGTACATCTTAAAGAAATCGTTATGCAAAGCTCTTATCGAAACCATATGATACAAATCCGCACGTGTCGTATAATCAAACTGTCTTCCTACAAATCCCACACCCTTACCCATAAAAGTTGGAGCAAAAGTTGTGAATTTTCTAAAATATGCATAAATGATATCTCTTCCCATCATGTCTATTCCAAGTGATTGTAATAACGTAACAAATTTCCCTGACACAATTAATGAAACATAAGCCAGGCAAATTATCGTTCCAATAATTCCCGTCATTTTTACAAAAAAAGATTTATTACCTTTTTTGCTGCGAGAAAATACCACGAAATACAAATATGTTATTGCTACAGCAAATATTCCAATTCGCTTCCATGCAATAATAAAAACTATAACCGAAACCCAAAATAAAATATTTTTCTTTTTTAAACTGGTATGTTTACCTATAATTAAATTCATTAAAATGCATAATCCAATTATATAAGCCACTTCGTGTAATTCTGTAAACTGTCTAAAATTATCTGCTAATGTGCTAAATGGATTTAATGCATAAATGAACGATATACCATTTTGAATAAATCCATTAAGGTATGCCAATCCGAATACAGTTATTGCTGATGCAAGCGAAATTTCAAGAATATCATCCTTTTCCCCACATGCAATGCACACACCACAAATATAAGCTGCACACTGAAACAACGTATTCGATATTCCTCTTGATATATATGGAAAAGCTGTACTACTAATCAACCATATAACGCAAGAATATAACACCATAATTATTCGTGGCGTGATAAATAGCCCAATAAAAAACTTTCGCTCTTTTTTAACTCTTATATCTCTATTCAGTGACACATAGTATATCGATAATAACAGAAGAATCAACGGGCTTCCATAGTAAAACAGCATCCACCGCAATGAACCCGCTGTTCCTTGAAAAATAGAGCAACTCCCTATAAAAGAGATCGTCATCGCTATATACGCAAAAAAAGATTTCTTTTTAACTTTAATTTCTGACATCCTATTGCCCCTATCTATTTTTTTTCAAAACCATGTTGCCCTTTATAAGAATAGTCACTAATAAATACATCTTTTTTTTCAATGCGGAGAAAAATATTCTTTGCGCTCCAGGCAGCATGCCAGTAGGATATGTTTTTAAAATTCGATTTAACTCTTGATTATGCGCTATTCTGCTCATATTATTTCTTGCAGTTTTCCATCCATTATCCCTGATATGAATTGTCTCCTCAATCAATGCAATTCTTGTTATTTTAAGAAAATATCTATCCACTCTTATTCGGTAAACATCTGAAGTATATGCTCGACCCAATCTTGCTCCCATTTCATGACATAACATCACATTTCTTTCAAATCTATCTGCAACATACCGCGTAGTTAATGAGTTGGGATTAAATCTATAAAAGTACAATACTTCATTCGTATGAACAATTTTTTTGCAATATGGAATAAAATCAATATCAAAAATCATATCTTCTGCTATGAACTCTCGTTCTGAGACAAAACTGACCTTACTCTTTTTAATTACATCATTTTTGAATAATCCAAGTCCCACACTGGCCCCATATGTACAATCTTCTTTTTTCGACGGATCGCATCCCACTCTGTCCAGCAAATATGAGTTTAAAATTTCATCATTCGAATATATCTTTACAGTTTTTTCTGTTTTTAATGTAATATCAACACGGTCATTCCAAAATCTTGCAAATTCACAATAAGCGCAATCTGCATCATTCGTTTCTGCCAAATTCCACAGTGTTTCATACATTTTTTTTGAAACATAATCATCAGAATCGACAAAACCAATATATTTTCCCCGTGCTATTTTCATTCCCTCATTTCTTGCACTACCCAATCCACCATTTAATTTATGTATAACTCTAATATTAGAATGTTCCTTTGCATATTCATCACAAATTTCTGGGGATTTGTCTGTCGCACCATCATCTACCAAAATAATTTCTATATTTGGCAATGTTTGCTTAAGCAGCGAATCTATACATTGCCTCATATAGTTTTCTACGTTATACACTGGAACAATAACTGATATTAATGGATTTTCAATCGTCATCATAATTTCTCCATTATCTTTTGATAGTTGGTATTTGTTTTCATAGTATCAGAATTTTTAAATTTATATGTTAACTTATGAAATGGTGTCATTGCCGTTACCGCATTCCATATTGCATCGTTATATTCGTCAAATAATCTTAGTAGTAAAATATGAGGCACTGAATTGCTAAAGGGCACAACCCTATTCCATTCCTCTGGATATCGATCTATGAGTATTTGGAAAAAATCATGGAAAATAAAATAATCTATTACCTCATCATTATTTTTCCAATAATCATACAAAAGTTCCCTCATCATAAAAATAAATTTTTGATTGGGTCTTGCCGTCATAAACCAATTAGAAATGATACTTGACTGTCCATCTCTTCCCGGCTTTAAGCATTGAAAAAGGAACAGATCACTATTAAGCATATAGTCTGGAATATTTTTTGAACTGCAAAATACTGTTGCATCAATCCACGTTCCTCCATATTGCTGCAAAAGTTCAAGACGCAATAAATCACTCATATGCGCCCCTTTGATAATTCCACTATCAATCTTAGCCTGTATTTCCTGCGGAAAGCAAATATATTCTCGGTAATTATTTTCTGTCAGAAGGATCACTTCTCTGTCAGTTATATTATCTTTTATAGATGCATAACACCTTTTTACCACTTCTGGTGCATTTTCCATCCCCTGAAACCAACAAATCCATACCTTTCTATCTGTTGCTATGCTTCCTTCTTTATATTTCTTCTCAATTTTCTCAATTTTATCTAAATATTTTTTTTCAAGTTTCTGTTTTATTTTCAGAGAAGCTGCATTCCGTAATATTTCTAATGAAGTTTTACTCTTTCCCAAGAGCAAGAACTCACCTATCGCAGTAAACAATGCTCCACCACAATAATACTGTTTCAGAAGCTTCATTCCACCTTGTTTTTCAAATGTCTCTTTCAAATTCATTTCTTATTTCTCACTTAATATTTTGTAAAAACATCTTCATACTGTCCGCAGATTTTATTCCATGTATACTCTTCCGCAACACGCTTCTTTGCTCTTCGCCCCATCTCTGCAATTTCATCTTCACTCATTTGATCCGCCTTATCAATGAGCTTTGCAAGACTACCTGGTCTGCGGCTCCAATAAAGTGCACAATTCTCTGCTACTTCTTTGTTAAAACCAACATCAACCAGTAAGTTCAAATCGGTACTTCCAAGAGCTTCAATCAACGAGGGGTTTGTACCTCCAACTGTATGTCCATGAAAATATGCATAAGAATTTTCTCGGATCTTTTTCAACAGTTCCTGATCGTATACAGTGCCAACGAATTTGATTCTCTTATCACTCTTGAAATGTAGTTTTTCTTCTAACTCATTCAAGAATTTGTCATTTACATTTGTAATAAGTGCAAAATCTTTTGAACTTTTACTTTTCATAAATTCACGAATCATTATTTCAAATGAATTTTCCGGCACAAATCGTCCAACCACGAGATAGTAATTTTTTTTCTTTAAACCCTTTTCATGATACCAATTTACTAATTTTTCATCATTATCTGCTAATTTACTAGGTGTCAAATCAGCGCCATAAGCAATAAAAGTCGTCTGTGGGTTTGTTCTATGCAATCCTTTGCCATCATATTGTTCATGAATATATTTTTCAATATTAACAGAATCACAGATAGCAAGATCACAGTATTTAATCATCATCTGTTCCGATATTTTCCAATATTTTCGAATTGGTTTACTCCATTTTGCTCGTAACCATTCATGCCCATCCGGATTAAGATAAACCCTTCCACCAAGCTTATGAATCTTTTTATAAAAATAACCAGCAAATGGTCCGATTCTGCATGCCATAATATAAATAATCGGATGCTTGATATGATTTTTTTTAATATACTTACAGCATTCATTCAATGCCGCAACATCATAATATATTGCCTGTGCCGGTCCAATCTGAGGAATATTTATTTTAAAACAATGAGCATTATGAAATTCAAACTCATGATCATTTATTGGAGTGGCACCTTCTATCTTGTGTTCATCCATACATCCATCACCATTTGCTTTACAAGCCACATGATATTTAAGTTTTTTATTGTTCTGATGATATTCTGTAAGTTTATATACAAAAGTCTCATAACCACCATAAGCTCCCAGGCTCTTAGCTCCTACTAAAAATACATGTTGTACGTCCATCTTTTCTCCTATAAAAAAAGCACTGAGAATTACCATCAGTGCCTCATGTTCTTTATTCTTTTGTCGTTCAAATTATAAACGGCAATCTGATATCCACAATTCTCCAATCTCGAATATCGCATTCTCAATAATGGAATAATTCTAGCATTTCTTCTTCTAGTTGTCAATTTCTAATATAGAGATCTTCAGCTTTAATTTATTCTACGACTACCACGCCAGCCACTCTGATCTTCTGGAGTCTACAACTTTCCATCTCACGTTCGATTTCTCCACGCCTGGTCTTACCGATGCAGACAACCAGAATTTCTTTTCCGGCTGCTTTTGCTTTTTCCAGAGATGCTGCACTTCTGCTGCAGAACTCTCCTTTTTCAAGGCCGCCGCACTCAGATGTCAGCTGATCCATCACATTCTTCACTTCCAGAACCTCGGCATTTCCACACAGAACTGCTTTGCCACCTTCCATAGCATTAACTGCCTGTACGACATAATCCAGTGTATCCGGCTGTTCTTTAATACCTTCATAGATCTTGTCAATGAATTTGTCAAGTCCTTTGCTGGTTCTTTCTCCGGCTGCCACACGACCAATCACCTGCAGACGATAAGTGCTCTGCAGCTCGGATACCGTCTTCACCTTCTTATCCAAGATATATTTTACTACGTAGTAAGCTCCCCAGAACATGACCAGAAGAATCACACCGATGACAAGCCATTTTACCTTGCTGACCGGTGCTGCTTCTACTTCTTCCAGGAGCAGGTCTTTGCCTTCCTCGGTATCTGCTTTTTCTGCATATTCTTTAGCCAGATATTTCTTATTATAATAGGTTTTCTCCTCATCGGAGAAATCTTTTTCTGCATTTTTTACTGCGGTGGAATAAGTATTCAATTGATCTACATTGGTTTTTTGTTTGGTCAAATAGGTATTATCTGTCACCAACCCAACATGATCACCAACTTCTACCACGCTATAGCTACCATATTGCTCGATTGCTTCTGCATTCAGCTGATCTACTTTTTCACGAATCACCTGCAACATTTGCTCGCAGGAATCCTGACTGGTAGATATCACTTTGTAAGTAACAAAAGAATTTTTCACAACTGCATTCACACTGTCCATACCATCTCCGCTGTTGATATTGATGGAAGTTCCGCTCTCATCTGCAATGACGCTGTCGATGAGCTCCTTGATATACTGGGTATCACAATCCAGACCAGAAGCATCTTTCAGTTCTTCCAGAATATCCTCATCACTGATCACATTCTGATAAAGCACGCCGATGAGTCCCGTATTATTTCCTGCAGAAATATAATATTTCAGTTCTCCGGTGTATACGGCATTGGGATCCAGCTGCATGATGATGGATTTGCTGTTGTACTCCTGCTGTTTGTTATACAGCTGGCGATACTGATAGGCAATCTCCATGGCAGCACGGCTGTCTTTGCTGATTTTGTAATCGGATTCATCAAATTCTTCATCCTCATCTGCCTGTACCAGCTCTGATGCTTTCTGCGCCTGCTCTGCCTGTTGCTGACGATTCTTTACCACATAAAGTCCGGCGCCAACTATAACTCCAATAAGCACTGCCAGAAGCAGTCCTCTCCATTTTTTTAGGAGATAAAACATCATATCAATGAGATCGATTTCCATCTCGTCTTCATAATTATTGTATCTGTTTTCGTCCATGTAATTCTCCTTTTTATCTGGCTCCGCTTCCGCGGAGCACTACCAGTATGGTTTTAAAGATAATCTTAAAATCCAATAATATGGACCAGTTATCGATATATTCCAGATCCAGTTTCACCACTTCGTCAAAATTCTTGATATTGCTTCGTCCACTAATTTGCCATAATCCTGTGATGCCCGGACGGAAACTGATTCTTCGTTTCTGGTAATAGCTATACTGCTGATATTCATCCACTGTCGGCGGTCTGGTTCCCACCAGACTCATATCACCTTTCAATACGTTCCAGAACTGTGGCAGTTCATCAAGACTTGTCTTACGGATAAATGCTCCTACTTTCGTAATACGTGGATCATTTTCCATTTTAAACATCAGGCCTTGCATCTCATTTTTCTCCATCAGTTCCTTCTTCCTCACTTCAGCATCCTGATACATGGATCGAAATTTGTAGAAGTCAAAGATACGGCCATTCTCACCTACTCGTTTCTGCTTAAAGATCAACGGTCCCGGCGATTCCAGAAGAAGAATCGGTGCCAGCACAATGCCAACCACCAGCGTAATGGAAAGACCTACCAATGCGCCTGCGATATCGATCAGACGCTTTACCATCACCATACGGTAGTCAAAGAGGCGGCTAGAGAATGCGATGACATTGTATTTTTCCACAGAATAGATTCTCTTCTCACCAGTTACTCCCAGATTGAAAAGATCTAGGTTCAGATTTACAACCACGCCCATCTTTTCAAATTCAAGGATCATATTTTTCAGAAAATGTTCTTTACTCTGAATCGCATCCAGTTGAATAAACACCTCATCTACTACATGAAGCGTCGCATATTCCAAATAAGCATCTTCCGTGTCGGAAATAACCTTTACACCATTTAGTTCCTGTAGATTTTCTTCATTATTTAAGAGCACAACACCCATAATATTCCATGTGGTCTCTTTGGATTTTTCAAAGCGGTCCTGAATCTCCGTAAAATATTCTTTTGTAGTTACCACCAGCAAGTTGGTTACTCTTCGCTTGCTCCAGTGGAGTACTCTGTCTTTATTACGAATAAAGATATGGATCAGCCAGATTAAAATCGTATTGATGACAAAAAAATATCCCATCACCAGTCGGGATACAAAAACGACATTCTTCATACTGAATCCAATCAGCATAGCACCGGCTACCAGAACTATGTTATATTTAATGGTCAGAATCAGCTCACTGTAACGACCTCTCTGGAAAAAACCATCATAAACTTTTAGGAAATAGTAAGATGCAATATGTACTACCAGTATCATACTACATAGTTCCTGCATATTTTCTGCTCCCATCATCTGGGACATATTATGATACCGGAGGATTCCGGCAACAAATAAACTGAACAATACCGCCAGTGCGTCAATAACACACACTGCCAGTTCCATCAGCTGTTTTCTCTTACGATACATAGGTTAACCTCTGTTTACTGTCTTTTTTTATGCATACATGACAGTATTATACCATAAAAATGATGAGGTGCAAGAGATGATGAAATTTTTAAGAAATTTGAGTGTAAATTTAAATCTTAACTTCCTGTAAAATTAACTCTCGTTAGTCACAAATAGCACATTATTCTTCGTCAAACTCATCTTCATCCCAGTCTGGATACTGTTGAATGCAACCTTTTGACTTAATGATACGAAGTTTAAAATCCCCTTGTACTTCACTGATTTTTGACACCGTGATTGTGAACATCCAGTCATCCCCGAAATCATAATGAAGTGCAAATTTCCGTCCTTTACAAAGACCGACCTCATCCAGTGTGATATCTGCAGATGGTTCGTCTCCCTTCGAATCTGACTGATATGCATATTCGCTATACATACGGTTGTCCATACAGAATTCATACAGATGCTCATCTATAAAATCAAATGATTCCAGGATAATCTGGCACAATTGATTTAATGTACTGTTACCGCAGATTCGATATTTCGGTAAACATCACGTCCTCTGCCTGTAGGATATATTTTCATCGTATACTGGTTACTCATCATGCACCTCATTTCCGGATAAAAATCTCATTACTTTCTCAAAAGAACGTTCGCTTCTGGCAAATGCTTCCATTAATTCCTTACTGCGAAGTTCATCCCGTTTCTGCATCAGCTTCTCAAGCTTATCTAATTCGTTCTCATACCTGTCTTTTGCTTTCGAAACTACTTCCTTTTGTGATTCAATTTTTTCTTCTATCGGAATACTTCTTCTTGCCATCGTTCTTATCCTCCCTATATAGTCAAGTCTTTTTTCCTTGAAAATCAAGGATTTTTTAGTGTTTCATCAATAAATATCTCAGAAAAAGGAGCCATAGGAATGGACATTTCTCTGTATCTGGTACGAAAATAGTGGATTTTGGGTGCACGAAGTAAAACGTCTTCTTATTTCGTTTTACATGGCCTTGTGTGTACCCATCCATCTACGGCAGCGAACCTCCCATGTCTACCAGGATCATCAGCCTATGCCGAGTCCTAACTTCTCTCGTCCTGCCTTCTTTCTCTATCTGCATCAGGTCTTCATTCATTGCAGCAGCCTGGGTTCTGATGTTTGCTGACGTCATGTTAAATGCCTTCAGGATTTCTTTCTGCGTGGCCGTAACCGCATAATCCATGCGGTATCCCAGGTCGCTCTGGCGGATCAGTTCTACCTTTTCCAGTTCCCTAATTGCTGTCAGAACCGTCATATAGTTTTTCTTCCCACTCTTTTGCATTTGTTCCTTTAAGCAGGTATAAAATTTGCTGCGGATAATCAACTCCACAAACACTATAAATTATTAAAGAGAAATTCAAGATCTTCCTATGCAAAGAAAAAAGGTCATCCTATTGGTAGATACCAGGAAAATGCGATGTATGAATCCGGACTGTTCTCATAAAACTTTTTCCGAGAAACATCCATTTGTGACTGCTAAATCGAAAAAAACGAATAGGTTAATCCAAAATATTTTATATACATCCTCCCAGCTAAGCTCGTTGAATGCTTCTAAACTTTTAAAAAGTGAAAATATTTCAGTTTGTAAAAGCAGCATCTGTGATCTGCTTAAAAAAATGCCATCCATTGTGGATAAATCTTCTGTAAAAATGGTATGTGTGGATGACTTTGCACTCCGTAAAAGATTTTCTTACGGAACAGTTATGATAAATTTGGAAAATCATCGGATTGTTGATATAGAGATACAAATGATGTCTGCAACTGGCTGAAAATCTTTCACAATCTCGAAGTTATTTCAAGGGATGGAGCCATCACGTACGCATCCGCCGCTACAAATTCTCATCCTGATATCATACAGATCAGTGACCGGTTTCACTTGATAAAAGGACTCTCGGAAGTTATCTGTAAATATATAATTCGGGAATTTCCTGCAAGGGTTGAAATACCATTAACAAAAAGCATTACGGATGAAATGAAAGTATGATATAATACAGCAAATCAGTCATTGCGTATAAAATTCGCCCATGAAAAACGCCGGGAAGGATTGACTATATCAGATATAGCGTTATTGTTACATTCATCACCTAAAACAATCCAGAAATATCTTTCCATTTCAGAAAACCAAATTCCTGAAACCAAGGAAATTGCCCGGGAACGGCAACATCAGCTGTCAATAAAACAAAAAGAACAGAAAATAGAAGAAGCAAGAAAAATGACCTTAGCAGGATATCCCATTGAGCAGATTGCCACGCTAATGCATCATCCTTATAAAACCATACAAAATTATTTAAATCCTGATTTTTCAATTACAAATGGACACTATAATGTTCGAATTCCAGGGAAATTGGCTCCATATGAAAAAGAAGTAATAGAACTCAGGAGCAAGGGATTCACCTATCCCAAAATACATGAAATTATTTGTAAAAAGGGATATACTGGCAGCGTAGCTTCGTTACGAATGTTTAAGCAAAAAGAAAGAACACGAATGCATGAACAGAACGAAACGGAAAAGCCGCATTCTGAATATGTGCAAAGGAAATCCTTATGCCAGTTAGTTTACAAAAAACTCGAGGATATCGGTACAATCACTGTCAAATAGTATCAGGAAGTATTAAAAAAAGAGGGGCCCTTCATTGCGGGCATGATAGTGGATGGCATCCATAAATACGACAGCATACACTTCTTCCAACGGGCGTTCCTGCCATTCTTTTACAATAGGCAGGATTTTGTCTGTGATCCGGCTGATTGTACTGTCGGAAATATCAATATC
>NZ_JAJEPS010000030.1:0-17804 GCF_020686965.1 Hominiventricola filiformis
TACTTTTCCTTCATCTGCAATGTGATATTCTTCCATTGCCTGCGGTGGAATCCGCAATGTTCCATCCGTCCGAATGAGTGATTTCCCGAAAATAAATTTTCCTCCCTTATTCATTTGTGGCATAAAAACACCTCCTGAAATCCCGATTGTCTACTTACTATCATATTTTAATGTTGGCTTCAAAATTGCTTAATGGAGTTCATCCTAACCCAAAACTGACCATCCATAACCAAAAACTAACCAAGCACTAACCATAAAAATCTTTTTTTCTGTTTTACGGTGTGATAATATTATCATAGACAAATGAGACATAAAACACAACAACAATCTCTCATTTGTTTTTCTTTTGCAAAAGAATATGGATTCAAAATATAGCGTCAGCTCATTGCCGTACCGGTGATGAGTATGGCGCTTTTTTGTTGTCCAAAACCAGATGACGATCTGAAATACAAAGAACAGGGGGAAAGTATATGGGCTATGCCTACGATCATGATTGTCCATTTGAGGCATTTATCACGAACCTTGGAAAATACAACGAGGGTGTGCTGGTCGGTGAATGGGTAAAGTTCCCGACAACAGCAGAAGAACTGCAAAAAGTGTTTGAACGGATCGGGATCGGCTCCAAAGATGATTTCGGCCATCCATATGAAGAATGGTTCATCACCGACTATGACTGTTATGTTGATGGCCTGTATGAAATGATGGGAGAATATGAAAACCTGGATGAACTCAATTATCTGGCATCTAAGCTGGAGGAGCTGGATGACCATGACTATGAACACTTTCAGGCGGCAATGCAGGTCAGCAATTATACAGGCAGTGTGAAAGATTTGATCAATCTTATTGATAACCTCGATAAGTATGAAATCTATCCGGACGTTGAAGATTATTCGGATCTGGGACATTACTATATTGATGAGGTCGGAGTGATGGAGATTCCGGAGCATCTTGCAAATTACATTGATTATGAGGCTTACGGAAGAGACGTTGCCATTGATGAAGTGGGACAATTCACAAATTATGGATATGTGAGAGATACACAGGAGTCCTTTACAGAATACTATGACGGTGACCGAGAGAGTATCCCGGATGAGTACAGGGTGTTTGGAACGGCTGAGAAGTCAGAAGAAAAAACTTCTGTATTAAAAGATCTGAAAGAGAAGCAGAAAGAAGCATCTGTTAAAGCTCAGGTTAAGGACACTGTAGAAAAAACAGCAAAGTCCAAAGGCGGAGAAGCACTGTAAAGAAAAAAATGTCGAATAATGTCAGCTCATGTCATAAGGCATGGTGCTGGCATTTTTTGACGGGAAGGAGAAGCAGGTATTATGTCAGCAGCACATAACAGAGAGAATACAACCGGAGTAAATGGAACCCGTTATGGAATCGGAAACAGACCACCGATCAGTCATCCACAGAATTGCAGTCAGGAGTGTCCGTATGGCCATGACAGATCCTTTTGTTTTCCGTGTTATAAAAAACTTATGGAAAGAACGGGAAAAAGGAATGTAAAAGATGGGGTTTGATTATTTCTATGGGCAGCAGTCACAGCAGTTCGCATTTTACCGGATTCCGAGAGTGCTTTTTACGGATAACAGATTCCGAAAGATATCTACAGATGGAAAAGTTCTTTATGGCCTGTTGCTGGACCGTGTATTTTTATCTCAGGAAAATGGATGGGTTGATGAAGAGGGAAGGGTGTATATCATTTTTACTCTGGCTGCGATCCGAAAAGCAATGGATTGTTCAGAAAAATCAGCAATCAAGTATCTGACAGAATTGGAAGAGTTTGGACTGATCGAACGGATCAGGCAGGGTTTGGGAAAGCCATCACTGATCTATGTGAAGAATTTTATAGATCAGGAAAATTTACGGGTCATGAACTGTAAAAATTACAGTTCACCAACAGTAAAAGTTACAGGTACAGACCAGTACAATTTACAGCCTAATAATACTAATTACAATAATACCGATCTAAATAATACGAATCTTATCTTATCAGAGGATGAGGATCGGATAAGATATGGAGATTATCTTTCTCAGCAGCTGGATATAGCGGCATTGAAGCTGGATTATCCGTATGAGACCGAGATGCTTGATGGTATTGTTGATCTGATTTTGGACGTGCTTTGTACCAGACGGAACAGCATCAGAATCGCAGGAGATGAAAAACCGGCAGGCGTAGTAAAAAGCAGATTTATGAAACTGAATATGGATCACATCCGGTATGTGATGGACTGTATGCAGGAGAACACAACAAAGATCAGGAGCATTAAACAGTATCTGCTTGCAGCATTGTATAATGCCCCGGCAACAATAAGCAGCTATTATCGAGCGGAAGTAAACCACGATATGGCAGAAGGAAAAATATAACAGGGAGAACAGAAAATGGATATGAACAAAATTTTAGCATATGTGCAGAACATGGAGAAGAGCCTGGAAGGACTCCGGCAGGTGATAGAGGAAAGAAGTCTGGAGGAAGGGGCAGTTTACGTTGATCAGGAGCAGAACGTGATTTTTGTCAGCACGCAGGATGCAGTGAAGATCCTTGATTCTTTTGGAAACAACAGTGAATCTGTGAGAATTGGGAAAACAGAGTATATTCTTCTCTATGATGCAGGAAGTAAATTGAATTTTGATGGAGAAAGCTATATTCCTTCGGGATATCTGGTCATGAAATCCTGTAACGGATTGCAGCCGGTGGATGAAGAAGATGTAGAGAGAATTGTTGTTGAGTTAAGGAACAGAACCATGACACTTGCACTTGGAAGATACCGAATCCAGGCATATCAGGTCGGATAGGAGGAGCGTATGAACAATAAACCATGGGCTTATGTGACAGCTGCATGGAGTACCGACAGAAGCAGAGCAAAACGGTCTGCAAAGAGATATTGCAGAAAGCTGTATGAAGCAGGTTATACGCCTATCTGTCCGCTGCTGTCACTGCCGGAGATCATCAATGTCAGTAACGCGGATGAATTTAAGGATTATATAGATATGTCAGAGGATATGTTGAGGCGTTCCAGGATACTGGTGGTCTGTGGAACAGCGGTGGATGAAACGGTATTGACTGATATTGCGATAGCCAACAGGTTTCATGTGGCGTCCTCGACGATGAGAGGTGTTATTTCTGTGGATAAAAGTAAAAAAATTGAGTAGTTATGTGGATAGCAGCCTTTTGGCTGCTCTTTTAGTGGAAGGAAGTGAGCAAACTGATCCATGAAGAGATAGACAAGGAGATTTCCGGTAAATCAGTAAATATTGCAGTGAGAATGCTGAAACCAGAGCTTGACCAGTTTATGAAAGGACTGAATAAGGCAGTGCAGGCACCTGCAAAGACGGCCGGAAAAGCTGTGGTGAATAAGATCCATCCTACATCAGGCAGACAGTCAATAAAAACTCTAATCAAGCAGGGCCAGGGTGTTTCTTCTATCCCACTGGCAGATGAAGGTTTGAGAGATTTTCAGAAAATCGCAAAGAAATATGGAGTGGATTTTGCAGTTGTCAGAGACAGAGAGAAAAGTCCTCCGGTCTATACGGTTTTCTTTAAGGCAAAAGATACAGACGCGGTTACAAGAATTTTACAGGATTATTCAGCAAAGCAGATCAAGAAGCCATCTGTAGCAAAGACCAGTGTTCTGGAGAAGCTGAAGAAATTCAAGGAAATCGTAGCAGCAATTCCAAAGAAAGTTGCAGAGAAAAAGAAGGAGAGGTCGCTATGAATACAAAACAGTTGAAAAAGCTGCTGATCCTGAACATTCCTTACATTATTTTGGGATTGGCAGCAACAAATCTTGGTGAGGCATGGAGACTTGCTGCTGGGGCAAATGCATCGAAGAAAATTCAAAGTCTGGTACTTGATGGGGTGCTCCAAACGGCATTTTCAAATCCTTTGCCGAGCCTGAATCCTACAGATCTTTTGACAGGTATTATATGTGGAGCGGCACTGAGAATCGCAGTATATCTGAAAGGGAAAAATGCGAAGAAGTTCCGGCACAATGAGGAATATGGATCAGCCAGATGGGGCAGGCATGAAGATATCGAACCATTTGAAGATCCGGTATTTGTAAACAACGTGATTCTGTCTCAGTCAGAACGGATCACCATGAGCAGCAGACCGAAGATTCCAAAGTATGCCAGAAATAAGAATGTTCTGGTAGTTGGCGGATCTGGATCTGGTAAGACGAGATTCTTTATAAAACCAAACCTGTTACAGATGCATTCCTCCTATGTGGTGACAGATCCCAAAGGTGGACTTGTGAATGAGGTGGGAAATGCCCTTTATAAGAATGGATACCGTATGAAGGTCTTCAATACCATCAACTTTTCAAAATCAATGCATTATAATCCGTTCGCTTATCTCCATTCAGAGAAGGATATTCTGAAACTGGTGACAACACTGATCGCCAATACAAAAGGGGAAAGCAAAGGCGGAGACGATTTCTGGCTGAAAGCCGAGACACTGCTTTATACCGCATTGATTGGGTACATTCATTATGAAGCCCCAGAGGAGGAGCAGAATTTTTCCACGCTGCTTGAAATGATCAATGCAATGGAAGTCCGTGAGGACGATGAAGAATTTAAAAATCCTGTGGATCTGATGTTTGAGGAGCTGGCAGAACAGAATCCAGATCATTTTGCTGTGAGACAGTATGCCAAATATAGATTAGCCGCCGGCAAGACGGCAAAATCGATTCTTGTATCCTGTGGTGCAAGACTTGCACCATTTGATATCAAAGAACTCAGAGACCTGACATCCTATGATGAACTGGAGCTTGATACCCTGGGAGATGAGAAGACAGCATTGTTCCTGATCATGTCAGACACGGACGGAACCTTTAATTTCCTGATTTCCATGATCTATACGCAGATGTTCAATCTTCTGTGTGAGAAAGCGGATGATGTATATGGTGGAAGGCTTCCGGTTCATGTGAGGTGTCTGATTGACGAGGCGGCAAATATCGGCCAAATCCCGAATCTGGAGAAGCTGGTCGCAACTATCAGAAGCCGGGAAATATCGGCATGCCTGGTATTGCAGGCAAAGTCACAGCTAAAAGCAATTTATAAGGACAATGCTGATACGATTATCGGCAACATGGATTCACAGATTTTTCTTGGCGGTACAGAACAGACCACGTTGAAGGATCTGAATGCGATCCTGGGAAAAGAAACAATTGATATGTATAATACCGGTCAGTCAAAAGGTTCCCAGGAAAGCTATAACATGAATTACCAGAAACTTGGCAAGGATATGCCATACTTGTTCGTGAAGAGTTCAGTTGCCTTGAATTTATCATGAACAGGGACACGATCAACTGGATTCTGAAATAACTGAATACAGGAGGTCGAACATGGAGCATTTACCAAAGAAAATCCATCAAAACGGAATCAGCTACACGCTGGTGGGAGACTACTACATCCCCGATCTGGAGCTACCGGAGGAAAGCCGCCCCATTGGGCGGTGGGGCCGGATGCACAAAGCGTTTCTGCAAGAACACCGGCCCGGCCAGTACAATGCCCTGCTTCTGTCGGGAAAACTCTGGACATATCTTGCTGACCTGAACGAACAGGCCGCTGACCGGCTGGCGTGTATCGTCTCGCAGATGCAGGAGGCGGAGGGTGTCACCGAGGAACTGAAAGCCCGTGACCAGCTTGCGTGGGTCGGGGGCATGAACAGCATTCGCAGCCGAGCAGAGGAAATCATCCTCTCTGAGATGATTTTTGTTTAAGGAGGTGCCTGTCTATGAGATACCGTATCGAATACGCCGATGGGCGTTATTGTAACTTTGCCAACGGCAGGGCTGAGCTGCTGAAATGGCTGAAACTGCTGAAGCAAGAGGAAATCTCCGACATCCGCAAAGTATATAAAAGCGGTGTGTCAGATTCCGTCCTGGAAACATACCGGAATTATATCCGCCCAGCATAAGGAGGGGCGCTTATGGGTACAGATATAGAAAAATTGGTTGATTTGATGATTCAGGAGCGGATGCAGAGCCAGTTTGCTAAGTGGCGGGAGGCAGAAACCGGCACGGAGAAAAAAGAGGACTGCCTTCGCTTGGAAAACGAGTATGAAAAAGCAATCAGCGCATTGTCTGAGGAACAGAAGGACGCTGTAAGACACTACTGTGATTCTATTTTCGATTCTGGTGCAGAAAGCGAGTGCTTCTTTTACCGGCTGGGCCTCAAAGATGGCATCCGTCTCTGGAAGTTTATGAAAAAGCTGATGAAAACGGTCAGCTAACGGATGTATAACCACATATTTTATTCCGCCCACAAACGGGTCGAAAGCCGTCCAACGGTACAGATTGGGCGGCTTTCCTGTTATCTGCGTTTCTTCCGCTTGGGCGCATAGTACGGCTGCGGCTTGGCCTTTCCTCTCATGTTGTTGGGATTTTTGAGCATTTTGGACAGGCTCAGTATCCGCAAAAATGCAGAGAAGTCCTCTGAGGAAATCTTCTCGAAGGGTATCTGCATTCTGTCGCAAAATTCGTGGATTACCACTTCCTCTTGGCTGCCCTGTTCGAGCGCCTGTTCAAACTTTTCCTTGACGTCATCCAGCGTGGGCTGCGGGTCGGCGGTGGTCTTGTCCTTGCGGTGTGCTTCCCGGATGTCCCGGACGATGCTGTCCAGATCATCGTGCATGACATGGCTGTAAAAATCGCTTTCCTGCACCTGCCCCAGTTCCAGCGTCCGCATATAGAGGTCATCCTCTCCGGGCGCATACTTGCTCATGACGGTCTGCCGGGTGGCCTCCAACACCAGATTCATCTGCTCCACCCGCATATTGGCGATCTGGTCGATGCAGATTTCCATATCTATCATCAGCCGCCGGAAATTCGGGTGGGCAGCCAGTTCGCAGAGAAGCCGGTTGTTGATTTTGCCGCTGCTCAAAAGTTCCACCATATCATCACTCAGATGCAGAGATTGAAGTTCTGTGTTTGGGTGATTTTTATTTTCCGTCAGCCCCATCAGATAGTCGGTGGACACGCCGTAAAAGTCCGCCAGCGTTGCAATCGCAAACGGGCTGATGTCCTTGTAGTCATCGGTTTCGTATTTTCCCAGCGCGGATTTAGACAGGCCGGTCTGCTCCGCCAGTTGTTCCAGCGTCAGGTGCTTGTCCACCACCCGCAGGTCTTTGAGCCGCTCCGGGATTGTCAGCTTTGCGTACATCCAAAGCCCCCTCTCTCGTTATCTTTTTCAGTGATTACACCCATTATAGCACGATTCCATAAGCGTGGAAATATGCGGATTTCGAGCGTTTTTCCGACGTTTTGGATATACGGGAAAGGGCCTCTTTTTTCGGTAAACTGGTTCTTGCAGACAGGCACAGAACCTTGAAAATCGAATGACCGGCTGCAAGGGGTATGGCCTCCGGGGAAGTGACGCCAGGACAGAAATCGAGCACACCAAAGAGGCCGATACGCCGGGAGAAATTCCGGGCAGGAGCGGCTTGCAGGCAGACCGGCGGACAGGAAACAAGTTTATCATGCGGGGCGCATGGCTCCGCAGCAAAGAAATGGAGGAAATCATTATGACACTGAGTATGAAAGAAAAGAAGATTCTCTACGCTTACGGCTGTCTCAGCCACCACAATACGGTGACACGGCTGAAATGGCTGACGGCTCTGACGGTTGACCCGGAGGCCAAACGCCGGATGCTGGGGCTGGCCCGGAAGGTGGAGACGGAGATGAACGAAAGCTGGTACGAGGATTTTTATCACCATCTGCGCATGGAGATGGACGAGTACCGCCGTCTCAAGCGCAACCTGCGTGTGCTGAAATCTTACACCGATTATGAGGAGGATCTGTATGAAGAAGCTGTCTAAGTATGAGAAAGAAACCATCATCAACTGGAACGAGGCGGAGAACCTTGCCAGCGTCTACACCTTCAACGCCAGCTTGAAGCGCAGGCTGGCTGATTTCAGCCGGAAGTACCCACTGTTGTGCCGGTTGGAGCGCAGCACGCCGGAGGGCAGCGTGACCTATGTGCTGGACAAGTCCCGGCTGTCGATCCGGCTGGTGCCTCCGTACAGCGAAGAACGGAAAGCCGCCGCAAGGGAGTACGCAAAGGAGCATGGCTTTCAGGTGGTGGTAACGGAAGAAAAAATCGCCTAAAATCGGGGTGTTTACGGGAAAAATGACGGGTCTGCACCCGATGTTTTGACCGGCAATCCCCGCAGGCGTATTCCGTATCCACTCCCCGCCTATGGGCGCAAATGTGTGGATACGGAGCCGGTGAAACTGGCAAACACCGTTCCTGCGGTGGAAGCCAGCTTCGCCGGTGCGGAAGTACAGAGGGCGGCCAGCCCTTTGTGGCGGGGTGCAGGGGCGGCAGCGCACTGCTGGGGTCAAGGGGCAACGCCCATTGGCAGGTTAAGGGCGGCAGCCATTATCGGGTCAAGGACGAAGTGCCTTGGCAGGTTGAGGGCAGCCGCCCCATCGGGTCAAGGGTGAAACGCCTTGCCCAGGGAAAGTTGATGCCTGCGTCAACTTGTATTGGGTATTACCTGACGCAAAATTCGCAGGATTTGCGGCTTCGCCGCCCCTTCCCCGGCCCCAGAACATCTTCGCAGGAAGGAGGAAATCTGTTTGAAACTGACACGACACAATGGACGCTCCGGCAAGCATGGCACCTATAATCCCCGCCACAATGACCGCCGGTTCGATGTGGAGAACAGCGAACACATTGACGCAGAACGGGCAAGGCAAAATGTCTACTGGGACTGCTACCGGGGCTTTACCACCCATGAGTTCCGGGAGAACCCGGAGCAGCCGGATTTCAGCTTTGAGGAAATCGAGCGGATGTATTACTACGAGCATTACGGCGGCTATGTGGAAGCTCAGAACGCCCGGAATGAGAAAACCCGGCACACCGAGCGCAACCGCACTGTGGAGGACTTGCTGAAAAACAACAAGACCTGCCCGGAGGAAAGTATCTACCAGATCGGCACGATGGGAGAATCCGTCTCGCCGGATACGCTCTTTTCCATCGTCAATGAGTTTTATCAGGAATTTGAGCGCCGCTTCGGTTCCCATATCCACATCCTGGACTGGGCGCTCCATCTGGACGAGGGGACGCCCCACATCCATGAGCGGCACGTCTTTGACTGTGAGAACCGCTATGGGGAACTGTGCCCCCAGCAGGAAAAGGCGCTGGAAGAACTTGGCATCCCTCTCCCCAACCCGGAGAAGCCCAAAGGCCGGAACAACAACCGCAAGCAGACCTTTGATGCGGTCTGCCGGACGATCCTGTTTGACATCGCCAGACGGCATGGGCTGCATCTGGATCAGGAGCCGTCCTACGGCGGGCGGGACTATCTGGAAAAACAGGATTATATCCTGATGAAGCAGAAGGAGCAGCTTGCGGCGCAGGAGCAGAAGCTGGAAGAACTGACGCTCAAAATCGAGGACGTGGAGACGCTGTTAGATGATGTTTCCGATGCGGCCTATGACAAGGCGGTGGAGGTGGTGACCGATACCGTCCGGCAGGAGACACACAAAGAAGATATTCGTCTGATCGAGGAAACGAAAAAGTGGGTGCTTTCGCCGGAGCGGAAGGCCCCGAAGAAGGAGCGTGACTACGCTGCCGCCCGTCTGGATGGAGTGATTACCAAAATCAAACGGGTCATGCAGAACGCCCTGGCAAAAATCCAGAAAACTCTCATGCAGCCGGAGGTCAAGAAGGCCGGTAAGGAGCAGATTAAGGAGAAGGCCAGAGAATCCATCCGGGAGAAGCTGGCGAAAGGCAGGCTGAACGCTGACCGAGATAACCGGGAACGCTGGGAACGTGAGGGGCGGATTGCTCCGAAAAAGAAACACGATATGGAGTTATGAGGCACCTGATTTTCTGCGGAAACGGGTGCTTTTTTCTCTGCCTGGAGGTGAGAAAATCGAATATATTTGAAGCGGTGAAGGAGTCTGTCACCACAAGGCAGGCTGCGGAATATTACGGGGTGCAGGTTGGCAGGAATGGCATGGCCTACTGTCCCTTCCATGATGACAAACATCCTAGTATGAAGATTGACCATCGGTTCCACTGCTTTGGCTGTCAGGCAGATGGGGATGTGATTGATTTTACCGCCCGTCTGTTTAGTCTGAGCAGTAAGGAGGCGGCGCTGAAGCTGGCGGAGGATTTCTCTGTCCACTATGACGCCAAAGGCCATGACCCGCCCCGCAGGAGGCCGGTCAAGCGAAAAATCAGCGAGGAACTGCGTTACCGGCAGGCGGAGCAGAAATGTTTCCGGGTGCTGTGCAATTACCTGCATCTGCTGGAACGCTGGGAGAAGGAATACGCCCCGCAGACGCCGGATGAAGCGTGGAATCCGCTGTTCGTGGAGGCCCTGCAAAAGAAACCGTACACGGAATATCTGCTGGATATTCTCTTGTCCGGCAGCATGGAGGAACGTGCTTCCGTGGTCGCTGAGTATGGAAAAGAGGTGAGGAAGATTGAGCAGCGAATATCAGAGTTTACCGCTAGCCACCCGGCAGGCCGCCATGAGCGCAGCCGAAGCCTTAGCGCCGGAGCGGAGCGTTGATGAGGTGCGGGAAAGCCTGTCCGTCACCGAGAAGGGCCAGCCCGCCAACACCATCGGCAACTGCCGGACGGTGTTCTGCCATGACCCTCTCCTGCGTGGGGCGATCCGCCTGAACCTTTTGACTGACCGGGTGGACATTGTACAGGATTTAGGCTGGCGCAGGAATACCAGTGCCCTGACGGATACGGACGTGAAATATCTGCTTCTCTATTTTGAGCAGACCTATGGCCTGACCAGTGAGAAAAAGATGACGGCGGCGCTCTCCATCGTGGCGAATGAGAACTGCTACCATCCCATACAGGACGTGCTAAACGGCCTTGTCTGGGACGGGACGCCCCGCATCCGCTCCTGTCTCCATCATTTCTTAGGTGCGGACGAGAGCGACTATGTGGAGGAAATGCTGAAACACTTTTTGCTGGGGGCTATCCGGCGGGTATTCCGCCCCGGCTCCAAATATGAGGAAATGCTCTGTCTGGTGGGCGGTCAGGGGGCTGGCAAGTCCAGCTTCTTCCGCTTGCTGGCGATCCGGGACGAGTGGTTCAGTGACGACCTGAAAAAACTGGACGATGACAGGGTGTATCTGAAGCTGCAAGGACACTGGATTATCGAAATGTCGGAGATGCTGGCTACCAGCAGCGCCAAAAGCATTGAAGAAATCCGCTCCTTTATCAGCCGCCAGAAGGAAACCTACCGGACGCCCTACGAGGCCCAGCCCAAAGACCGGCTGCGGCAGTGTGTGTTCGGCGGTTCGTCCAACACACTGGACTTCCTGCCCCTTGACCGGGCCGGAAATCGGCGCTTTTTGCCGATCATGATTTACCCGGAGAATGCAGAGGTTCACATTTTGGAGGACGAGGACGCCTCCAGAGCCTATCTTTTACAGGTCTGGGCGGAGGCCATGACGATTTACCGCAGCGGCCACTACTCTATGAAGTTCAGCAAGTCCATCCAGCGCCAGCTGGTGGAGGTGCAGAAGGATTTCATGCCGGAGGACACCGAGGCCGGACAGATACAGGGCTTTCTGGAACACTACACCGGCAGCATGGTCTGCTCCAAACAGCTGTTCAAGGAGGCGCTGGGCCACACCTACGATGAGCCGAAGCGGTGGCAGCTGCACAATATCAACGAGATCATGAACACGGTGGTGACGGGCTGGAAACCATTCTCCAATCCCCGGATGTTCACCGGATATGGCAGGCAGAGGGGCTGGGAACGGGACGTTTCCGGCAACGAACTGCCCGGCAACGAAGATGGATTTGTGGAGCTGACCGAGGAAGAATGCTGCCAGCTGGAACTGCCGAAGGAGTGGATCGCATAAAATTAGCGGTCTGTTGCCGGGATGGTTGCCACTTGGTTGCCGGGTTTGTTGCCGGGGATTCTCCGGTCTGGATACGGAAAAAGCCTGTAAATAAGGTATTTTCTAATATCTATCTCTATCTCCGGCAACGAAAACAACGAGATTTTTCAAGAAAATTGATAAAGTAAGATTTGCAGGTCAGACGGTAGTTTACAGGTTTTCAGAGGTTCGTTGCCGGACTTCGTTGCCAGTGCTGCCGTCTGGCCTGCTACTCTATGGAGGTAGCCTATGGAAAAAAGCAAACAGCAGAAAAATAAAGTCCGTTTTGTGGTGGTGCGGGAGTTCTCCGGGGAGAAGTCCATGCGGGAAGCCTTTGAGCAGCTGATCGAGCGCCAGACCTGCGAACACTTCGAGGAATGGCTGGAACAGCGGGAAATGGCCGAAAACGCTGCGTAAAAACGGTTGATTCAGGGGCAGGGACATGGTACTATAATGGTATCGTGTCCCTGTTCATAGAAGGAGAACGCTATGAGCAGGAAAAAACAAGTCTATGAGAAAATCACCGCTCTCTACTGCCGCATCTCTCTGGATGACGGCGGCGACAACGAGAGTATGAGCATCAGCAACCAGAAAATCATGCTTCGGGACTTTGCTGAAAAGCATGGAATGTTCCAGTATGAATATTATGTGGATGACGGCTATACGGGCCGCAATTTCAACCGCCCTGCCTTCCAGCGCATGATCGCTGACATTGAGGCGGGGAAGATCGGCTGCGTCATCACCAAAGACCTATCCAGGCTTGGTAGGAACTATATTGAAGCTGGCAGCTATATCGAAATCTTTTTCCCCAAACACAATGTACGCTATATCGCCATCACGGACGGCGTGGACAGCCTGACCCGTCAGGAGATGGACATTACGCCCTTTAAGAATATCCTGAACGATATGTACAGCCGGGATATTTCTAAAAAGGTGCTGGCAGGCATCACCACCCGCTCCCGGCAGGGGAAGTTCTGCGGAGGGACGCCGCCCTTCGGCCTGATGCGTGACCCGGAGGACAAGGGGCATCTCATCATTGACCCTGAGACAGCGCCAATCATCCGCAAAATCTATGACTATGCCCTTGACGGGCTGGGCTGCATGAGGATTTCCAAACGTCTGATGGAAGAAAAAATCCCAATCACCCATGTCAAAGCCAACACGGAGTTTGACGCCAACTATTATTTCTGGGGCGGAGCCAGAATCAGTCACATCCTGAGAAATCCATTCTATAAGGGCGCACATTTGGTCTTTCGGACGCATCAGAAAGGCATCCGCTCCAACACCTATGACATTATTCCCCGTGACCAGTGGGAAGTGATCGAGGGCTGCCATGAGGCCATTGTGACGCCGGAGGAATGGGAACAGGTGCAGGAACTCATTGACCGCAGGCCGACCATTCAGGGGAATTCCTGCCCCTTTTATAATCTGTTCCACGGTCTGGTCTACTGCGCCACCTGCGGGAAGTCCATGCAGGTGCGGTATGAGAAAGTGGGCCGAACCGGGAAGAACCGCTTCACCGGCGAAATGCGGGAGCCGATTGACAAGGCGTACTATATCTGCCAGACCTACAACCGCATGGGCTGCAAGGTCTGTTCCAGCCACAAGATAGAGGCCAGGGATTTATACAATCTGGTGCTGAAAGACATTCAGGAACTGGCGGCGCAGGCTATGAAGGATGCCGATGCGTTCTACCAGCGGCTCAGCCGCCGGATGGAGCACCGGTATCTGGTGGACGCCTCCCAGACAGAAAAGGAACGCCTGCGGCTGGAAGCCCGAAATCAGGAAATTGACGGGATGTTCCTGAGCCTGTACACCGATAAGGCCAAAGGCATCCTGACCGAGCAGCGGTTTGTGAAGCTGACGGCGGCGCTGGAACAGGAGCAGGAATCCAACCAGAAACGCCTGCATGACCTGGCAATGATGCAAGGTCGTGCCGATGCGCAAGAAAGCGAAGTCCGCACTTTTATCAAGGAAATCCGGCGCTATGCCGCCATCGAGGAACTGGACGAGGCGGTGCTGAACCGGCTCATTAGCCGGATTCTGATTGGAGAAATCAAGAAGATTGATGGTCAGAGGACACAGGAGGTTAAGATTATTTACAATTTTGTTGGGGAAATGTCAAGGTAGAATTTAGACGCTAAATACTTTTAATTTATATCAAAAGTGATACAACAATTTTCTTTTAATGCTATCAGGCAATAAAGTTATTCCTTTGGCCAGAGTAAAAGGGATAACTTTATTTTGCTAAAGCATACTAAAAAGGGCGCGTTGCAGAAAATTATCCGCAACACGCCCTCTTCTATAAGTCCTTATGTCAAAATCAAATTATTGGTAATCTTGAATATTGGGATAAGCGGCACCGTTATTATGCGCGTAAGCTGCTTCAAAGTAGTCGAGGCTTTCAAAAGTAATGCCCTGATAGTTTCCGACATTCAACACATCAAAAGTTAGATTCAGAACATCACCAGCGGAATATTGGTCAAGAAGATTTCCTGCAAATTTCCATCCTATGTTTTCCTCATAAGTATCCTCGGTAAAATAAAATGTAGTCGCATCCTCAGTCGCATCATAACTAATGTCAATAATTATATCAGAGAAATGAACTTGATCTCCAGCATTAAAGTCTTTGAGATAATCTACAGTTTTTCCATCAGCAGGATTAATAAATTGAGCATTAAGTTGTGTCATATCAACAACCTCTGGAGGAAGAGAATTAAGTCTGTAAGATTCTGCAACAGAGAATTGATAAACTCTGTTATTATCCCCAAAGTAAAATCCATCTTCCGTCATAGGAACACTTGAACGAGCATTGGCATTGTAATAATGGGCATAATACAACTGCCATTTGTATGTCTCAGTTGAAACAAACTGTGCTTTCCATGTACCAGAACTGTCTCCTGCTTTCTTTGTATAAAACATATACTGATTTGTACCAGTAGTTGCTTGACTTACCGTATCACCAGAGGCATCTGACAAGATGAGTGCAATCTGTGTAAAAATATCGACAAAGATAATCCTATGTCCATGCATACGGATAGAACCAACGCTGTTATCTACTTCTGGACGAAAATAAACCTCAGGCCCCATATCACCCGTGTTATATTCTATGCTAGGTGAAACAAGATAGGCCCAACTACTATCCTTTTCACTCTGTCCATCGAGATCGATAAGCTTTTCCACATAATCTGAAAGGATAATCCAGCCAATCTTCCACCAATTCACTTTGCTTGCTTCAGCAGAAGAACTGATATTCTCGTTGTCGGCATAAGCAAAAGTAGTGTTAGAAAAACTTATGCACATAACCAAGGAAAGAGTAAGTGCAACAATCTTACGTGTTAGCTTTTTCATTAAAAGCCCCCCTTCTCTTATAAAACCAAAACAATAATGCAAATGATGGATGCAATAAAAAAGAATACTCCAGCAACCCGCATCAAACCAAGATATAAATCTGTAGGTTCACCGCCTTTTACAGAAAAGAAGTGTTCAATTTTCCATAAAAGTTCCGGCTTAAAAATCATAAAAAAACTTAATAGAAGCAAAAGGATAAGCCATATGTTATCTATGTATAACACTTCCTTTCTGCTAATACTGAAAATTCAAATAAAAAAGCGCATAAGTAGACAAATAATCATGCCTAACTTATGCGCAAATAGAAACAATTTTAATTCTAAGCCTCCAAAGCTGGCAGCGTCGGTAAAAATGCTCCATTATTAAGTTAGGCAACTTAACCTTAAAACAAATCATCGGTCTTACCTCCCAACAATATAAATTTCGACTTTTTACTTTTATTTTATCACCTAAAGCAGAACTTGTCAATGAATTTGTCTAAAATAAGTCGATTTTCTTTTTTGATTATGTGCATTTTTAACTAATAGAAAGAAAGTTGTATTGAGGGCGATTGGTGTTCCTTATTCCATATGTCGGAACTGTATGAAGTGAAAATAGTTTATCCGTTGAAGAGTCACTCCACAGGTTATGCTTGATTCTTTCAAAGTTATGTTTCTATAATATGCATCCGTACTGTCATATTATAATTCACATTATTGGATAATATAAATTGACAAGTATAAGATAAACAGACAAGGAGTCGCTGCCACCCGTAAAACGGGTGGCTCGGGACGCAGGCTTTAAGCCCACTCTACTTGGCCGCGCCTCAAGGCGCTAGCTTTCTCTTTTAGGCTATACTAAAGTTTTTATTTCCCTGGTACAACCGGGGATTTTTTTGCTTCAAGCCGCCAATTAGAACGGCAGCCACAAAGATTTTTCTTTGCGGCTGCCGTTTTCTTGAATTCATCACTTGACAATGTGGCAAAGATCTTATGACAATGGATGAACTGGCGGTCATGGATGGCTCAAAATGTATTGTGCAGGTCCGTGGTGTAAGACCATTTTTATCCGACAAATACGACCTGACACAGCATCCAAATTATAAGATGACGGCAGATTACGATAAGAGGAATTACTTTGATGTAGTGAAATTCCTCAGTCACAACTTAATACTGAAAGCCGATGACGAATATGATGTCATCGATATGACAGCTTAGAAAAGCTCTTATCATTCAGCAGGAAAACTGGATGGCAGGAGCTTTTTTAATACCCAGAATTGGGAAATATGCGCGCATAGCTGGGATCACTGCAGGGAGACCGGCACGTAACTAGAGACCGCCCTTTGATCGGGCAGAAGGAAACAGTATATCACACAAAAATCAATGGAGGAATTTGAATTATGGTATTTTTTCAGAGTGCAGTAGGAACCTTACAGACACTGGTAGTGGCCCTGGGAGCAGGACTTGGAATCTGGGGAGCAATCAACCTTATGGAAGGATACGGAAATGATAACCCAGGCGCAAAGTCTCAGGGAATGAAACAGCTGATGGCTGGCGGCGGAGTGGCACTGATCGGAACAACCCTTGTTCCGCTGCTTGCAGGTCTTTTCTAAAGACCTGTATGGCAGGATCACGAATAAGAACAGAAAGAAGAATTGGAGGATATGAATTATGGCATTTTTTCAGAGCGCAGTAGGAACTTTACAGACCTTAGTAGTAGCCCTGGGAGCCGGACTTGGAATCTGGGGAGCAATCAATCTTATGGAAGGATACGGAAATGATAACCCAGGCGCAAAGTCTCAGGGAATGAAGCAGCTGATGGCCGGCGGCGGAGTGGCACTGATCGGAACGACTCTGGTTCCGTTACTTGCCGGCTTATTTTAATCATATGGGGAAATGGGACAGGGGAGATCCTGTCCCAGAGGAAAGGAGATCATAGTTGGAGAGCATAATTCAACAGCTTACGGACTGGCTGAAAGGAGTGCTTGTATCAGGGATCATGGATAATCTCACCAATACCTTTTCCTCAGTAAATGATCAGGTAGGACAGATAGCAGTAGATGTGGGGCGCACACCGAGCAGTTTTTTACCGGCAGTTTTCAACATGGTAAGAAATCTATCGGAGTCGGTGATCATGCCAGTGGCTGGCATCCTGCTTACGTTCATTGCATGTTATGAGCTGATACAGCTGATCATCAGTTATAACAATCTGGCAAGTTTTGAAACCTGGTTCATTTGGAAATGGATCTTTAAGACATTTGTGGCAGTGGAACTGATCACACATACATTTGACATTACAATGGCAGTATTTGATGTCTCACAGAGCGTTGTGAGGCAGGCAGGTGGACTCATTCAGGGAAGCACAGCGATTGATGCAGACGCATTGCAGACCATGCAGGCAACGCTGGAAGCAATGGAATTAGGAAGTCTATTGGGAATATTCCTACAGTCATTTATTGTACAGTTCCTTATGTATGTGCTGGCAGCAGTCATATTTGTGATCATCAATGGACGTATGGTGGAGATTTATTGCGCGTCCAGAAGCGCCGCTTTTCATCCAAAGGCGGTGTGCGGGCATTTTGGGAACCCGGCTTTAGCAAGCCGGTAA